>JALZWN010000021.1 GCA_023300235.1 Mariniblastus sp. | reverse complement strand
TACTTTGGGCGCCGATACTTTGGGCTCGCCGCAAGTCGATCATAGTGAGATTGTCCTGAGAATAAATCAACGGCGGTGGTGTGCGGACTGCTGGGCCGAGCTCGGGTTGGTGGGACGGTTGCAATGCGATTTTTGCGCCGCGGAGATCCGAGCGGTGAATCCGTTGGGCGAGGGATGTCCGTTGTGCTTGGGTGCCGATCTGCGATTCAACCAAGCGGTTTGTTTGGGTAACTACGCGGGCCTGTTGCGAGACTTGGTCGTGCGGATGAAGAACCAACGCGATGATCATTTGGCGGTTCGCTTGGGACAGGTGTTGGCCGATAAGGCGTCGCGGCAACCGTTTTTCGGGTCAGTCGATCTGGTCGTGCCCGTGCCGACTCATTGGAGCCGCCGGTTGATGCGTGGATTTTGTGCGGCAGAGATTTTGTCGGAGTCGTTGGCCGAGCGAGCGAAGGTCCGGTTGACGCGGCGGTTGGTGCGAATGAACCGGTCGACGGAGAAACAAGGGAAACTGTCGATCGCCAAACGTCGTAAGAATATGGTGGGAGTGTTTGAGTTGGCGGCGAAGGCGGATGTGGCCGGCAAGGTCGTGTTGTTGGTGGATGATGTGATGACTTCAGGGGCGACGGCTAGCGAGTTGGCGAAGTGTTTGAAAAAGGCGAAGGCCAAAGCCGTTTACGTGGCTGCGGTGGCGAGAGGTGCGGGAGTGATTTAGAGGAGTTTTTGTCAAAGGCGACGTTCGGTGCCTTGCAAATGGAATCGTTGATTTATTCAGTCGCTTTGGCGATGGCCGCGGTTTGGGCCCGTAAAGCGTTAGCTCTCAGTGCCCTGCTAACGTTGGCCCCGTGGGATGTTTTTTCTTGTCGCAGCAGATCCATGTTTTTTTCGGTGTTGCTGTCTTTCTATTGCCGCCTTTCTATTGCCGCCTTTCATTACGGCTCGATGGATGCTCGGTTTAGAACTACAATCTGGGCTTCAATTTTCGACCGATCAAACCGTTTGAAGTTTTATGTCTCAGCCCACCATCCGCCTTGGAACTCGTGCTAGTAAGCTTGCTCTGACTCAAAGCAATTGGGTGAAGTCCCAGTTGGAAGCCCACGGCCATGCGGTGGATTTGATCGAGATCAAAACCGAAGGCGATATCAAAACCGGACCACTCGCTCAGATTGGCGGACAAGGCTTGTTCACCAAGCGACTGCAAATTGCGTTGGTCGAAAAAGAAGTCGACTTGGCCGTGCATAGCATGAAGGACCTGCCGACCGAAGATCATGCGGACCTGATGATCGCTTCAGTGCCCGAACGCGAGAATACTTCGGATGCGTTGATTTGCCGTGATGGGATTGCGGACTTTCAATCGTTGCCGCAAGACGCCAAGATCGGCACGGGAAGCGTCAGGCGAGCGGCTCAGTTGCTTCACTTGCGACCTGATTTGAAAATCCATGACATCCGCGGCAACGTGGATACTCGGCTTGAAAAGTTGACGTCCGAGGGGTTTGATGGGATTATTTTGGCTTGTGCGGGTTTGAACCGGATGGGGTTGTCCGAGCGAATTACGCATGCGTTTGGCGAGACCGAGTTGTTGCCGGCGGTCGGGCAAGGCGCGTTGGCGCTGGAGATTCGCAAAGCAGATGCGGCGACGAATCAAGCGGTGAAGAAGTTGAGTCACGACGAAAGTTTTTCGCGAGCGATGGCGGAGCGTTCGATGTTGCGTCGTTTATTCGCCGGGTGTTTAGCACCGGTTGGTGCGGTGACGCGGATCGAAGATGGTCGGTTGTCGCTGACGGGTGTCGTGCTGAGCCGCGATGGGAAGGTAAGGATCGAGGCTCAGGCCAGTAGTAAGCCCCAATCGGCGATTGAGTTGGGCGTGGAAGTTGCTGAGAAGTTGTTCGCCGATGGAGCTCAGGCGTTATTGGAAGACCGGGCTTCGTAACGTCCGGGCTTCATAACGTCCGGGCTTCGTAAAGTTTAACGCTGATGGTTACGAGTCGCTCAAGATGGGACCGCCGCCTGGATAGCATTAAGCACGTGGGAATGGACGAGAAGAGCTTTGGCAAAGGTCATGATTACGTCTCTGTATTGACGGACGTTGACAACCGCCGAGTGCTTTAAGTTACTTCTGAGCGAACGATCGCGGCAGCGGATAAACGATGGGAAACCCCCTAGTAAAACGCAACTTTCAGAGATTCAATCGGTGACGATGGATATGTGGCAGGCCTTTATGACCAGCGCAGGCAAGCAAGTCCCCAAGGCTGAGATAGTGCATGACAAGTTTCACATCGCCAAGTACTTAGGCGAAGCCGTTGACAAGGTTCGACGCAGTGAAAATAAAGCCCTCAAAGACGAGGGCGATGAGACACTCAAGGGGAGTCGGCAGTTGTGGCTTTACAATGTTGAAAACCTCTCAGAGGAGCGTTACGACGAACTCATGAAAATTCAACAGGCTGACTTGAAAACGGGGCGAGCCTAGGCAATTCGCAGTCGCCTATCGCTCATCAAGAAAGTTGCTGTAATGCTCAACAAGCATCTAGGCGGACTACGAAGCTATTTTCGCCACCGCGTAACCAACGCAACTGCTGAAGGATTCAATAGCAGAATCCAGACAATCAAGTCTGCAGCAAGAGGATTCAGAAGCTTCAAAAACTACAGACTCAGGATTCTCTTTTACTGCGGAAAGCTAAAACTCATGCCGAAAACTTGCCACTAAATTCTCGGAAGAACCGAATAAATAAGATCGTACGTTGACGTGTTTTCGTAATCTCGTTTTGTTTGGTTTTGAAGTTTGGTTTTCAGGTGGGACGCTTCGCGTTTTTTGGCAGCGCTTAGTCGCTTTTTTTCTTAGATGACTTCTTGCCGCTGCTTGAATCAGACTTTGCTTTTGAGCCCGAATCGGATTTGGAGCCCGAATCGGATTTGGAGTTGCTGTCGCCTGATCCGGAGTCGGTTTTCTTTTTGTCAGCTGCGGCTGATTTTTTGTAGGACTCGCTGCGGTAGTCGGTCTCGTAGAAACCACTGCCCTTGAACATCACCGCGGCACCGGTGCCGAATTGACGGACGGCTTTATTCTTTTTGCAAGCAGGACATTTCTTGATGTGATCTTCGGTGATCCGCTGGAAGAGTTCCCACTCGTGCTGGCATGCGTCGCAGATGTAGTCGTATGTTGGCATGGTTCAAACTCGTTGGTGTGATGGAGTCAGGCTTTTGCTGGGATGTAGTGGGGGGAGCGTTAGGGGGCCTGCAGGGCCAAGGGAGTGTTGAAGTGGAGCGGTTTCGGTGGAAAGGAGTTTTTGGTGGATCGTACTTTTTTACTCTCGCTGGTGCTCGGTTCCTTGCCAACGCTGCGGGCTTTCATGGTATCTCGCTGGCGTTTGGAGGGCTCCGCCTCGCGCCTTTACTTTCTTTACTTCTCGCCCTCCGGGCCAGTACTGACGAAGACTTGTGCGGGACGGATGAGGCGGTCGTGAAGTTGGAAGCCGGTGCGGAGGTCTTGCATCACCGTGTTGGCGGGATGATCTTCGCTGGCTTGCATCTGCAAAGCTTGATGAAGGTTCGGATCAAACGGTTCGCCGACGGCGTTGATTTTTTTGCAACCGTGGTCTTCGAGGACCTTGGAAATCTGAGTCGATACCATCGCGACGCCTTGGGCGAGTCCGTCCCCGTTGGGGTCCTGTTGGTAAGATTCTACCGCACGCTGCAAGTTGTCGACCGATTCCAGTAGCTCGCTCATCAAACGCAGCGATGCGTACTTCATCTGGTCCTGCATGTCGCGACGAGTCCGCTTGCGGTAGTTTTCCAGATCCGCGTGGGCCATCAGGACGCGTTTTTCGGCGTCGGAGACTTGAGCCTGAAGCTGTTCGACTTCGGAAAGCTCTTTAGCTGGTTCGGTGGCCGCTGCTGCATCAGCTTCCATCGCCGCGTCGATTGTCTCGTTGACATCTTCGGCTGGGGTTGTGTTTTCTTGTTCGAGTTCGTCGTTCGGTTGGTTTTCGTCGCTCATTTTTATTCAACTCGTGTTTGGGTAAAGTGGCTGACCCGGTTTTTGTTGTTCTGGTTGTCTCGTTAGTTGATTCGTTTGCGAAGTGTCAAGCTGTTTTGGCCCCGCTCCCTCGCTTACGCATCGGGTGACCATTGGTCGTTCGCTTACGCAGTTGGGGTGCGATTGGCTTAGCCTTCTGATGCTGCAAAGTAGTCCGTGATGCGTTGCAAGAAATTTTTACGCTCGGGCAAGACTTCTGTTTGCTCGAGTTCGGCTAACTTCCGCAGTAGTTCTTCTTGTTCGGTGGAAATCTTCTTTGGAGTTTCGATAAAGGTTTGCACAAGCAAGTCGCCCGTCAGTCCGCCTTTTGGGTTGGGCATGCCTTTGCCGGCGAGTTTGAAGACTTCGCCAGATTGGGTGCCTCGCGTGATTTTGAGTTTTCCGCGTCCGTCGAGCGTAGGGACTTCAATTTCGGCGCCCAAGGCGGCTTGGGTGTAGCTGATCGGCATTTGCAGGATCAGGTTTTGGCCGTCACGGTGGAATAGCTTGTGTCGTTTAACTTTGATGAAAACGTAACAGTCGCCGGTGGGGCCACCGTTGCCACTGGGTTCTCCTTCGCCGCCGATGCGAACTCGCATGCCGTCGTCAACGCCGGCGGGGATCGAGACTTCAAGTTCGACTTTGCGAACCTGCTGCCCTGCCCCGCGACAGTCAGTACAAGGGTCGACGATGATCTGTCCGGCTCCACGACAAACCGGGCAGGTCGTTTGAACTCGAAGGATTCCTGCGGATTGGAGGACTTGGCCGCGACCGCCGCATTGCTGGCACAGAGCCACTTCACTGCCGGGTCGATTACCTTGACCGTCGCAAGTGTCGCAATGTTCGTTGCGATTGAACTTGATGGTTTTGTCGACGCCTTTGGCCGCTTCTTCAAGCGTTAAGGTTAGATCCGCGCGGACGTCCGATCCACGGCGGGCTCGTCGTCCACCACCGCCACCTCCGAAGATGTCACCAAAGCCACCACCGCTGCCGCCGAACATTTCGCTGAAGGCGCTGAAGATGTCTTCGGCGGAACCGAATTGGCTGCCGGCTCCGTCGACTCCAGCATGGCCGTAGTTGTCGTAGCGGCTGCGCTTGTCGGCGTCGTTCAAGACTTCGTAAGCTTCCGCGGCTTCTTTGAAGTTGCGGCTGGCTTCATCGTCACCTTGATTACTGTCAGGGTGATATTTGACGGCTAGTTTGCGATAGGCTTTCGCGATTTCGCGTTCAGAGGCGTCTTTAGCAACACCTAGCACTTCGTAGTAATCGCGTTTGGCCATAAGAGGAAAGTCCGTTGTGCGTCGCCGGCTAATTTTGGCAGGGCCGACTAAATTGTTGTCTTAAAAAAACGGACCACTTGTTGGAAGTGGTCCGTTTTGTTTTCAAAAGAACTTCGTGTTCTTTGGTTGGTATGTTTGCTTGGGTTGGTGTGCCCAAGCAAATTGAAGTCGGCGTCGATTGTCGTAGCGGTTCCGATGGAAACGCTACTTTCGCGGAGCGAAAGGCGACTTTAAGCTACGACGCCTTCGACGCGACGCTTGTTTTTGTCTTCTTCTTCGAAGTTAGAAACCATTGCGTCGGTGGTCAACAATAGCCCCGCGATGCTGGCAGCGTTTGCCAAAGCGGTGCGAACAACTTTGGCAGGGTCGATGACGCCAGCCTTAAGCATGTCCACGTACTCGCCAGTAAACGCGTTGTAACCGTGGTTCTTTGGCTTGCCCGAAACGATGTCCGCAACGACTGAACCGTCGATGCCGCCGTTGCTGGCGATTTGGCGAATAGGAGCATCCAAAGCACCCAGCACAATATCGACACCAACTTTTTCGTCGCCTTTGGCAATCTTGCGAGAAGCTTCGACGGCTTCTTGGCAGCGAAGCAAAGCCACGCCACCGCCAGGCAAAATGCCTTCTTCGACCGCTGCACGAGTCGCGTGCAAAGCGTCTTCGACACGAGCCTTCTTTTGCTTCATGTCGGCTTCGGTTTCAGCACCAACGCTGACAACCGCAACGCCACCGGCAAGTTTTGCTAAACGCTCTTGCAACTTCTCTGTGTCGTATTCGCTGTCAGATTGTTCGATCTGCTTGCGAATCTGTGCCACGCGAGCTTCGACTTCTTTGCGAGATCCAGCACCTTCGACGATGGTGGTGTTACCCTTGTCGACGGTAAGCTTCTTGGCAGTGCCAAGCTGGTTGATTTCAAGCTTCTCAAGCGTCACGCCCAAGTCTTCGCTGATCAATGTGCCGCCGGTGAGGACTGCGATGTCGCCCAACATGGCTTTACGTCGATCGCCAAAGCCTGGGGCTTTGACGGCACAGACGTTCAGGGTGCCACGAAGTTTGTTGACGACCAACAGAGTCAACGCTTCTGCGTCGACGTCTTCGGCGATGATCAACAATGGCTGGCCCGTCTGACCAATTTTTTCAAGGATCGGAACGAGGTCGCGGATGTTGCTGATCTTCTTTTCGAAAATCAAAACCTTCGCGTCCTCCATTTCGACGCTCATGTCGGTCGGGTTGTTAACGAAATAAGGCGAGATGTAACCTTTGTCGAACTGCATTCCGTCAACGTAGTCGACGCTCGTTTCAGCAGTCTTGCTTTCTTCGACCGTGATCACGCCGTCCTTGCCAACGCGGTCCAATGCTTCGGCCAACAGTTCGCCGATGACTAGATCGTTGTTTGCACTGATGGCACCGACGTTAGCAACTTCTTTAACGCTGGAAACCTTCTTCGACATGCTGGTGATATTTTCGACGGCAGCTTTGACTGCAATGTCGATACCACGGCGTACGGCGGTTGGGTTTGAGCCAGCAACGATGTTGCGAAGGCCTTCTTTGTAGATCGCCCGAGCCAATACGGTCGCGGTCGTGGTGCCGTCACCGGCCAAGTCCGAAGTCTTTTGCGCGACTTCGACGACCAATTTGGCGCCCATGTTTTCGAAGCGGTCTTCCAGATCGATTTCCTTAGCGACGGATACGCCGTCCTTGGTAACCGTGGGAGCACCGTAAGATTTATTGATGATCACGTTGCGACCAGTTGGTCCCATTGTGACGGCAACGGCATCAGCCAAAATGTCGATTCCGCGAAGCATACGTGCTCGTGCGTGATCGTCAAAAAGCAGTTGTTTAGCCATTAGGTTGTTCCTTAATAAAGATCCGGCTTTTAGAAAGCCAGGAAGATCAAATGGTTGGTTTGGATTGAAGGTCGTGTTGGCGGGTTCGCGTCGAGTGTTTGTTTGAAGATCAACGCGATGCCGGGAGACCTTAGACTACTTTGGCCAAGATGTCGGATTCGCGAAGGATCTTCACGTCTTTGCCGTCGACTTCGATTTCAGTTCCGCCGTACTTGCCGAAGATTACTTCGTCGCCAACGGTGACTGAAAGTTCGCCGCGTTCGCCGCTGTCTAGCAATTTGCCAGGGCCGACAGCGACTACTGTGCCGCGTTGTGGTTTTTCTTGAGCTGCGTCCGGTAGCACGATGCCGCCAGCGGTGGTTTCTTCTGCAGCCATTGGCTCGACGACGATACGATCATCAAGAGGTCGGATGTTGATTTTTGCCATGGTAATATTCCTTGTGTTCGTTTGGTTGTTTGATTTTTTAAAAGGTGGGGGCTGAGCTGGCCGCAGCAAGTTCGCTGCGGCTTTTCAAAATTGCAGGTCAGCGGTTTACATCATGCCCGGCATTCCCATGCCGCCCATGCCCGGCATGCCGCCCATTCCAGGCATGCCACCCATTCCGCCCATGCCCATGTCGCCACCCATTCCGTGATCGTGGTGATCGCCACCGCCGGGTTCTTCTTTGGTAGGGATTTCGGTGATCAAGGACTCGGTGGTGAGCAACAAAGAAGCAACGCTGGCTGCGTTCTTCAGAGCTGTTTTGACAACTTTGGCTGGGTCGATGACGCCGGCGGCCAGCATGTCAACGTAGTCACCTTTGTCGGCGTTGAAGCCTTCTGTTTTGCTCATGCCGCGGACGCGGTTGACAACCACGCCACCGTCGAAGCCCGCGTTTTCGGCGATGCTGCGAAGTGGGTACTCCAAAACTTTCTGGATAATGCGAACGCCCGCTTCTTCATCGCCGACCAAATTAGCGATTTTCTTGAGGGCCTTTTCGCAGCGAAGCAACGCGACACCGCCACCGGGCACGATGCCTTCAGCCAATGCAGCTGCGGTGGCAGCTTTCGCATCGTCGAGCAAGTCCTTACGCTCTTTCATTTCCGTTTCGGTAGTTGCACCGACGTTGATCTGAGCGACGCCGCCGGCCAACTTGGCCAAGCGTTCCTGAAGCTTCTCTTGATCGTACTCACTGTCAGTGGCTTCGATTTCGCGACGGATCTGATCGACGCGTCCTTGGATTGCAGCTTTCTTGCCGCCACCGCCAATGAAGACAGTGTTGTCTGAAGTAATTTTGACTTTCTTGACGGTACCGAGGTCTGAAAGTTGGATGCTTTCTAATTCAACGCCAAGGTCTTTGAAGATAACTTGTCCACCGGTCAAAACGCCCAAGTCGCCCATGATGGCTTTGCGGCGATCGCCGTAGCCTGGAGCTTTGACGGCACAGACTTGCAGGATGCCACGCATTTTGTTGACCACCAAAGTCGCCAACGCTTCGCCGTCAACATCTTCAGCGATAATCAACAATGGCTTTTTAGCTTGGCTGACCGCTTCCAATAAAGGAATCATTGCTTTGTTGTTGCTGATCTTGTCTTCGAAGATCAAAACGTAAGGGTTGTCGAGTTCGACAGTTACGTCTTCTTGGTTGGTGACGAAGTGCGGTGAAAGGTATCCGCGGTCGAACTGCATGCCTTCGACGACGTCGACATAAGTTTCGCTACCGCGGCCTTCTTCAACGGTGATCACGCCGTCTTTGCCGACTTTCAAGAACGCTTCGGCGAGAACGTCGCCGATGGTTGAGTCGTTGTTACCAGCGATGGTTGCCACTTGCTTGACTTCTTTTTTGCTCTTTTGATCGATTGGCTGGGCCAATTTATCGATCGCTTTGCAGATCGCGTCAGTGGCTTTGGCGATACCGCGTGAAAGCGACATCGGGTCGTAGCCAGAAGCGATCATCTTGAGGCCTTCGCGGAAAATCGCTTCGGCGAGGACCGTGGCGGTAGTGGTTCCGTCACCAGCGACGTCGTTTGTTTTGCTGGCGGCTTCTTTGACCAACTGAACGCCCAAGTTTTCGTAGGGATCGTCGAGTTCGATGTCTTCAGCGACGGTCACTCCATCCTTGGTGATTTTTGGGCTGCCCCAACCTTTATCCAGAATGGCGTTGCGGCCGCGAGGGCCGAGAGTGCTGCGGACGGCACGAGCGAGCTTGGAAACACCTTCCAAAAGCGGCTTGCGGGCGTCTTCATCAAAGACCATTTGTTTTGCCACTGGATTCCTCCAAAATAAGTTTCAGTGTGTATTAACGTTCGAAACCGAAGTTTCGAGTTGAATTGTTCGTTGGGCCGAAGGCTGGTTTTTGCTGGGGAGTTCGTCGAGCGAACACGCGATCACTTGAGTGAACTCAAGACAAGGCGAACTCAAAACGGATCTCGGGCAAAAATGGCAGGGCCATCGGCGATTCCGCGTATGGAGCAACCCTTGTGCCAAACCTTGCTGTGGCGTGAGAAAAAAACGCCGGCGAGCGGGATGTGGAGTTTTGCGACGTTTTTTAATGGGGTTTTCGAGGCAGGCGGGAAACGAGGAGTTTCTGCGGGGGCAGTTTGAGGAAGGAGCCGGTAGGCTGGAGGACCGAGTGACAATCTGACAGCTGAGCTGGCGACGGTGCGGCTGGCCTTGAAAACCCCATAAGTTATTTGGGACGCAGCGGCTTGGCGAATACCGGAACGGATGCTGGAGCGAGTGATTTGAAAGCGAGACATCGTGGTCGCTGCCGAAGAAAACGCCTCATTGATTTCGCTTCCGAGTGTTGCCGAAGATAAGACGGTGGCCCCAACCTTAGTTCACCAAACGCTAGATTCACTCGCTTGCGAGTTGGTGCTTGTATTTGCGTCCTCATCGCCAAGAGATGCAGCCCCGCTTCGCGCACCGGCAGGCTGGACGGTCCGCAGCCAGCATTTTCATTTTGTTTTTGCCGTTCGCGCGATAGGCGGCGATAGCCAAGGCGGCCGTCGTTACAAACTCGTTACCGCGGC
>JALZWN010000020.1 GCA_023300235.1 Mariniblastus sp. | reverse complement strand
TGCAAACCCCCGCAATATCGCTGCTTCCTAGTTCGAAGCCGCGAAAAACGTTGAAGCCTTAAACGGTGATTGCCAAGCCGCCTTCTACAGCGGACCTTTGCTCAAGCGAATGCCCCACCCCAGCCAGTTTCTCTTTGATAACCCCCACTCGCGAAACTCACCAACGAACTTCAAACCAGCTTGCTGCCACAACCGTGAAACGTTCGACCTTAGATCTTCGCCTTCGAGAGACCACTCTTGAACTTCTAACCATTTCACGAACACTCCCCCGCCTACCCCAGTACTTAGCGGCAAGGCAAAAAATGCGCCGCTCAAAAAAAGGTCGTGGGCGAGGCGCTTAGCTACTCTTCCAAGCCGAGCGTCACGCGAACGGTTTCGAGTTGACCTTTGCGGCGCAAGCGTAAATCAACTTGTTGACCAGGCTTATATTTTTCAATCGCGTCACGAAGCCCCTCGGTTGTGCTCACCGCCTCGTCATTTACCGCCAAGATAATGTCGGCTTCGGATTCGTCGACTTCGGTTCGCGGCACGATGCGATTGCCGACGCGGAACAGCTTACGCTTGATCGTTAGGCCTTTTAAACCGGCTTGCCGAGCCGCACCGAACTCGGCGGTTTTGGCGATGCCGACACCACCGGAATCGGATTTCCAATAAAAATCGATCCCAAGACTGGCTCGCTGCACTTCCCCAAACTGCAGTAGCTGAGGGACTACTTTTTTGATTGTGTGGACGGGAACCGAAAAGCCAACGCCCGTGTTTTCCCCCGTCAACGTGGCGATCGCCGTGTTCATCCCAACCACCTTGCCTTGACTATCCAGCAACGGACCACCCGAGTTACCCTGATTCAGTGCCGCGTCAATCTGAATGATACCTTTCATCATTCGCCCCGACTTCGAACGCAGGTGACGCCCAAGACTCGATACAATCCCAACGGTCATCGTCCGCTCCAAACCAAACGGGTTTCCAATGGCGATAATCTTCTGCCCGACTCGCAAAGATTTCGAATCACCAAGTTCAACCGGATGTAAAAGGTCTTGCGGAGCTTCGATTTTGAGGACTGCAATGTCATTGGGCGGGTCGGATCCGATCACACGAGCGGGATAGGGTTGCTTGGAATCTGAAAGCGTAACCGAGACAAAATCGCTACCGGCGACCACGTGGTGGTTGGTCACGATGTGACCTTGGTTGTCCAAAACCCAACCGGAACCTGATCCCTCACGAGTCTGTTGCTGGCCCAAAAACATCGCCGGCACCTCTGACTTGGTGTCGATGTTGACGACGCTGCGATTGACCTTGTCGTAAACCGAGATGTTGATCTTTTCGTCGGTCGTAAATTCACGACGGCTCAATTCACGTCCCCACTGCCGACCGTTGGCCGCGGGGGCTTGCAGCCTGATCAGCGGAGCCTGCGGGGACCAGCCAGCGCCGACAGTTTGCGGCGAAGAACTTGCCAAGGCCGAAGACTCTGGGCTGAGGTTGCCTTGGATGACGTGGGTTAGCAGAACCGCCAGTACGGCCGAGCAAAAGCACAGTAAAAGTGTTGTTTTCATCGGTCTATTCAAATTGTTGAGTTTGGAAAGCTACCAGTATCTACGGTTGCAGAACGAAAACGTTCTAGATTTTGTGGTTCCAGACTTCACTTTTCAGCGAGCCATAACTGAATTGCAAGGTTTTGCACGTTTCCGAATTGCAGCGTCGACAGGCCGGACTTAGCCAGTTTAAAGATTGGCTCATCTCCCCATTAAGTCTTCTAGATCGTACAGGTCGACCCGATCCGAAAGGTTAGCCGAAAAAGCAACGTTTGGATAACAGGAATCATCTACGACCAACCGATCCAGTTATCTATCCATGGAGGGCTGTAGCCCACATCCGTGATCTTATACATCTCAGGCCGTTTTATAGAGGCGACGGAATGACTTTTGACGCGAAATTTAAGTCTTTCAAAATGATAGCCATCATATTGAGTTTTGTGGGGGTGGCTTGGGGTGCCGAATGCCACGCCGAAAGAAATCCGGTTTCACTGCACGTAAAGCAGAGCTTAAATCAGGATTTGCTTAGCCCTCAAGTGGTTGCACAAGTGGAGGCATTCAAAAAAAACCGCCAACACACTGAAAGACGCTGGAATCACGCTCTGCAATTCATGGGCCAACAAATGCTTGTTGTAAGTGACCAAGTTGTCAGCTCGCGAGTGGGCAAATGGTGGCAGCAGCAGCGAATCTCCCCAAACAAGATTCCACTGGCACAGCAAAGCACCGACCTGAAACCGTCGATCGCAATTAATCCTGCAGCGTTGATGGCAAAGTGTGCCGCCAACCTATCAGCCATTCAATGGTGGCAAGTTTCCAGCAAAACAATGGGATTGCTACAAACCGCCCAGCGGAATGTGGCTCAAGCCAGACTGAAATTCTTGGCTGATTCAGAGGAAGGCTTAATGCGATTTGCCAGCTCCAGCTCCAACCAACTGGGCCAGCAGCTAGACGAAACTGCTGCGGTTGTTTTTCTCCAAAGCATTTTGACAGGCAACGCAGAGAGATTGGCTACGGTTACACCGCCGACTGCCGTAAACGTCAACGAAGAAGCTTCGCAGGATCCGTACTGGAGCTATTACTCGGATTGCGATTTCTGGGGAGTTGACTTTAACTAGGCGGATGAGAAATAACGGG
>JALZWN010000019.1 GCA_023300235.1 Mariniblastus sp. | reverse complement strand
TCGCCAGAATTCAGTTTGATTCAGAGAAAACCGAACTCTGGCGAGTCCGGCTACATGTTTCGATCCTAATCTTTATCTTTGACAGACCACTAGAAGCCCCGCCAACTTTCTGCCCTCGCCATACGCAGGGGCTCTTTTTTTTGCAACGACTGAAACCCCACATGCTCAATCAACCGATTGACGACGATATCAAACGACTGATCACCAGCGGCGGCGACAACCGCCTGCTGTTGGGCAAAACGGGTTTGAATCGTTACGGAAGCGGACCTCACGCCGGTTCGAAAATCCAATTTGGCTCCTGCACCTGTTCGTCCCCATCGCCGCGTGCATTGGCCGCCGCGGATCGACTGCATCGGAACCTGCGCGACCACCAGTCCCCTGCAGTTTTGGCAAACGAACATTTCCAACTGGTTCGGGACCAACTTCGTGCACTATTGGAACTACCCGCCGACGTGGACATCGCGTTAACCCCCTCGGGGACGGACGTCGAAATGTTGGCATTGGCGTTGGCAGCCAGCCAAACCGATCGACCGATCGTCAACCTAGTCGTCGCTCCGTCAGAAGTTGGCAGCGGCACGGAATCGGCCGCCAGCGGTCGGCACTTCGATTCGCTCACGCCCAGCGGGAACTCCGCCAATCCCAATCAAGCCGTCGATGACGATCTGGCGGCCCGTGTCTCGGTAACCCACATCGACGTTCGTAACTCAGTGGGGCAGCAACTTTCTTTGGATGAAATTGACCACGAGGTCACCCAGGCCGTCATCGACGCAGTTGGAAACGGAGCCCACGTGGTCGTCCACCTTGTCGCTCATAGCAAAACAGGAATCCACGCGCCGTCATTGAACGCTATCGAATCGATCAAGTCCACCCTGCAAGAAGACGTCACCATCGTCGTCGATGCCGCTCAAGGACGACTTTCCACCGACGCTTACCGAATCGCAATGCAAAACGATTGCCTTGTTTCGCTTACCGGATCAAAGTTCTTTGGCGGACCGCCGTTTTGCGGAGCATTACTGGTCCCAAAAAGCCAACGTCCTGGAAACCACCTTGCAGAACTGCCAAACGGCTTCAGCCAATTCTTCAATCGCGACAGCATCCCAACCGCATGGGACGCTTGGCGAACCGCGGCGACAGACTGGATTAACGTCGGTTTACTGTTCCGCTGGACCGCCGCGATTGCGGAAATGGAAGCTTTCTACCAAGTCGACCACGACACTCGCGAAGTAATTTTCCACGCATTCGCCAACGAAGTTGCCAATACCATCGCCGCTTCGCACTCATGTTCAATGTTGGCAACAGAGACCGATCACGAACGCAATCTGCCAAGCATTTCTTCCTTCTGTTCGGTGTTCGCGTTCGAAGTAAAAATCGCAAACCGAGTTTTGCTTAAAAAGTCACACCTCAAAAAACTCCACGAAGAACTCAACACAAACGACGCGTTTGGTTTCTTGATCGGCCAGCCAGTCCAACTCGGCCCAAAACGCTGCGTGCTACGCGTTGCTCTCGGAGCACCGATGATCGTCGACGTCGCATCCAATCAAACACTCGGCGCAACGCTGGACGATCGTCTTACTTGGCTTCGTGCAAACATTCGTTCTTGTTTCGAGGCGATTGATTCGTTGTTGGTTACTGACAAACAGCTTGAAGCTTCGACTTTGATAAAGATCGCCAAACCATGAGTTCGTATCATTCGCGGATCTCGCCCTCCGAAGCGGAAGCAATCTGGACCTGCGCAGCTCAACATGGTTTCTTAAATCCCGATTCTCGTTCGCTGATCGTTCACGACCTCAATCGCTTAAAAGCCCGCATCCAAATTTTACAGACCGCATTTCCGGCCAACACGTTGCACGCGATTGCAATCAAAGCCAACCCGCTTGTCGAAGTCTTAAAGTTTTGCGTTCAAAACGGTTCCGGACTCGAAGCCGCCAGCATCGAGGAAGTCCATCTGGCGTTGGCCGCGGACTGCCACCCGCAACGAATCGTTTTCGATTCGCCAGCCAAAACACTCGATGAAATTCGATTCTGCTTAGAAAAAGGCATTCACCTGAATGTAAACGGATTCTCGGAACTTCAGCGAATCGCGGATATGTATGACGACGATGTGCACCGTTCGAACGTTGGAATCCGGATCAATCCTGAAATCTCTGCTGGAGCGATTGGTCAAACAAGCGTCGGCAGCATTGGTTCGAAATTTGGTGTTTCGATTAATCAACAGCGCAGCCAAATCATCGACGCGTTTGGTCAGTTCGAATGGTTCAACGGCCTACACGTCCATGTTGGTTCGCAAGGCGTAACGCTGGACCAACTTTGTACTGCTCTCCAACAAATCGAAGGACTCCGCCAAGAAATCGTTGCGAAAACAAACCGCAACATTTCGTTCGTGGACATTGGCGGCGGGTTGCCTGCAATCTACGACAGCAACGCATCTCCGCCGTCCCCGGAAGAATATGCCGATCGCATCAAGGCCGAGCATCCGGACTTGGTCCGACACAGTCAACTGATCACCGAGTTTGGACGTTGTGTCCACGCCGGTTGTGGGGTCGCTTTTTCAAAAATCGAGTACGTAAAACAAAACTCATCCGACCGCGTGGAAGCGACGATCCACTTAGGCGCCGATTTCCTACTGCGTCCTGTATATCGAAGTACCGAATGGAAGCACGAGTTTTTATTACTCGACGCAAAAGGCAAACTAAAAACTCCGAACCAATCTAAGACGACCTTAAACGGTCCTCTTTGCTTCGGCGGAGACGTGATCGCTCGCGACATTCAGATCGGTGCCCCCGAGCCCGATGACTGGCTGGTGATCCGCGATTGCGGCGCTTACACCACCAGCATGTGGTCGCGGCATTGCAACCGAGGCATCCCCGGAGTCGCAGGTTTGATCGACGGACAAATGCAGTGGCTACGTCAGCAAGAAACCCCCGAGGATTTGGTTCGCTATTGGAGCAACAACCACAATGGCTAACCCGCAGCGTTAGCAGGACGCCTGGTGTTAATTTACGTGGCGCAAGGTCCGAGGCTTCAAAAGCTTCGATTGGGATGGCGAAGCGATTCCAAGCCCCACTTCCGATTCGCCGATAAAAATGCGCAGGCAAATAACGACCGCGGATGAACACCGATAAACACGAATTCCCAAACGCACGTCCGTGTCTATCTGTGTCCATCCGTGGTTATACTTTCTCCCATGGCACCGAGTGTGTTACCAGACAAATGTCCTTCCGCGGTCTCAGCAACCGGCTCAAGTGTTTCGATTGCCAACGAAAAAACGCGGCCCGAACTAAATTCGAACCGCGTTTGAAATCAATCGACTTGTCGTCTGGGAATCTTACAATTCCTCTAATGCCTTTTCCATTTCGGCTGGCAACTTATCGTCAACCGAGCCCAATGCGCCGCGTCCGTTGCCATCGATTCTCGCGGCCGCATTACCGGCGATGTCTTCGTGGTCCGGCTTCCAAAATTCGTTTTTGGCTTCCAACGTCTTCGGAGCTTCCAACGGACGAATCAAACGAAACCCAACACCCAACCCAGGTGAATCAGTAAACCACCATGGGCTTTTCGGCACGTTCGGATCCTCTGTTTTCCACTCTTCGTTGCTGGCAAGTCGAGCAGCACTCCGACATTGAACGTCGTCCAGCTCCCACGATCCTCCGCGAACCACTCGCGAGTAAACCTTTTTCGGCTTGTTGAAAGTTTCCTCAACCGTGTACTTCTGGCCGGCCTTCAAATGCGTGTAACCATTTTCGTCATACGCATCCAAAACCCACTCGGCCACGTTCCCGTGCATGTCAAACAAACCAAACGCATTCGGCGTCTTGTCACCAATCGTGTGGCGTTCTTCATCTGAGTTTTCTACAAACCAAGCGTGATCGCCCAAGTCATCGACATCATCGCCGAACGAATAAGCCGTCTTCGTGCCAGCTCGGCAAGCGTACTCCCATTCCGCTTCGTACGGCAGACGGTAAAAATCCTTTGACATAACGCTCAACCATTTCGTGTACTGCTTCGCCGCAAACTGGCTGACCGTTGCAGCTGGCTGATCAGGTTCATCACCGGCCGAGTAAGTAAAGTCCGCGTCGTACAGTTCCGAAGGAGCGGTAACGGCGTCGACAGAAAACTTCTCCAACGTGGCACGTACCTTGGTACGGTTTAGTTCTTTGAAAACAAAATCCATGTCCATGAAGCGTTGGTACTCATCCCAAGTCACTTCATGCTTGCCAATCCAAAACGGTTTCACAACCACTTCGAATTGCGGCCCTTCGCACTCTTCACGCCCCTCTTCGCCTTCCGGGCTGCCCATCGTGAACGTTCCACCGGGCACGGGAATCATTTCGTATTTCACTTCCGTTCCTGGGATGGTCGCCTCGTAAGGCACCATGAAACCGCCTTCGATTTTCACGAACGGTCCCTTGGCAGGCTGCTCCGCTGCCACACCCAGACGGGCTTTAGCGTCCGAAGTTGCGGCAGCTTCCTGAGCCACTGATTGCTGAGCTATCGGCAGTTGCGCAACGCCGATGGCGATGGCGAGAATTGCCAGCAAATGGCGAACACGGAGATTGTGTTTAAGATTCGAGCTATTCACGAAAAACCTTATTCTTCTAAATTACTTTTTGAAATTCGATTCGTCGTTTTGTTTTACCAACACGAACCTGCTATCGATAACTGCCGACAGTTTACGCGTTTCGACTACATCTTGAACCACCTAGGCGTCCAAAAGTACCGCTCCAACAAAAAAACCGCCGTCGAAAAAGCCGATTTTGCTTTTTCGAACGACGGTATTTGGACGTCGTAAGCAATCAAGAATCGATCTTTGTTACCACGATCGAAATTGAACGCTGACTCGACTACTTCTTTTTGGCACGGATTTTTACGTACTTTTTCACTGGAGATGAAGCTTTAGCATCCGGTCGCCGCTTGGCTTTTGCTCGTTGAGCCGCCTTGGTCTTGCCAGGCTTGGAGGTTGAATAAACGCGATTGTCCTTACGATCTGCACCACCAGTAGATTCGCGTCGTGGGCTCCGATCTGAGAAACCGCCACCTTCGCGACGTGGTGGACGGTCGCTGCCGCCTTCGCGAGCTGGGCGATCACTACCACCGCGATTGAAACCGCCCTCACGACGTGGTGGACGATCATTGCCGCCCTCACGACGAGCTGGACGATCACTGCCGCCACGATTGAAACCACCTTCGCGAGCTGGACGATCACTACCGCCGCGATTGAAACCACCTTCGCGACGCGGTGGACGGTCATTGCCGCCTTCGCGAGCTGGGCGATCACTACCACCGCGATTGAAACCACCTTCACGACGTGGTGGACGGTCATTGCCGCCTTCGCGAGCTGGACGATCACTGCCGCCACGGTTGAAACCACCTTCACGACGTGGTGGACGATCATTGCCGCCACGATTGAAACCGCCTTCGCGTCCACGTCCGCCTCGGTCCGAGCGTGGTCCGCGATCACCGCGACCGCCACCCGAGCGACCGCCACCAGATCGACCGCCGCCGCCGCCCGAGCGGCCACCGCGATCGTAACCGTGTGACGGTTGATCAGATTTGGTAATTTCCAAAGCACGTCCGCTAACAAACACACCCGCAAGATGATTCAAAACATCGATCGGCAGGTTTGCCGGCAGATCGATCGTGCTATAGCGATCGTGAATTTTGATTCGACCAATGTCCGCATTACTGAGGTCCGCTTCGTTGGTGACTGCACCGACGATGTTACCAGGCCCGACATTGTCTTGTCGACCGACTTCAACGCGATAGGTTTGCATTGGACCATGTTCGCCACGGCCACGTTTGCCGCCATCTTTTTTCCAGTTAGATTGGCGAGACTGCAAAGCGTCCAACACCAACGGCTTCTCGCCTTGAGCTAACACACCAAGCGCCGCTGCGAGCTGCTCAACCGGCAACTCAGTCTCAGCCTGCATCTCGACGATCATCGATTGGAAAAACTCAATCTTATCGCTTTGCAAAGCTTCAGTGATCTTTGCTTTAAACTTTTCGACGCGAAGCGAGTTGATTTCTTTAAGCGACTTTTCTTTGAAGGTGTCGATACGCTGGTTCGTGGCCCGTTGCAAACGCGACAGCTTGCCCTTCTCTTTTGGCTCGACAAACAAAATCGCATTCCCTTCACGTCCAGCTCGACCCGTTCGACCAATCCGGTGAACATAGGATTCTGTGTCGTGTGGGAAGTCGTAGTTAATTACGTGACTAATCCGCTGCACGTCCAAACCACGAGCCGCGACGTCGGTCGCCACAACCACGTTGATTTTGCCAGACATCAGTTGTCCAACAGTTCGCTCACGTTGTTGCTGAGCGATATCGCCGTTGAGCGCTGAGGCGATGAAGCCTTTTTGAATTAAGTTTTCGGCAACCACCATTGTGCTCTGCCGAGTCTTCACGAACACTAAAACGCCGTCAACTTCTTCGGTCTCCAGCAAACGCACCAATCGTGGAAGCTTTTCGCGACCGCTCAAGAGCAAGCAAGATTGCTTGATTGATTCGGCGGTTGCGGTTTTGCTTTCAATTCTGATCTGAACGGGATCGGTCAAATAGCGTTCGGCGATCCGCTGAATTTGACGCGGCATGGTCGCACTAAAAAAGACCGACTGTTGCGTTCGCGGAGTCGCTTCCAAAATCGTTTCGATGTCATCGATGAAACCCATTCGCAGCATTTCGTCGGCTTCGTCCAAAACGAAAGCCTTCAGCTGCGACAAGTCTAACGTGCCACGCTTCAAGTGGTCCATCACGCGACCAGGCGTTCCGACAACCACGTGAGCACCGCGATCAAGAGCGCGGAATTGAGTCTCGTAGCTCTGGCCACCGTAGATCGTGGTGGTTCGAAAACCGGGAGTGCAGCTGGCGTATTTTTTGAACGCCGTGGTGACTTGAACCGCCAGCTCACGCGTCGGAGCCAACACAATCACTTGTGGAGCTTTCTGGCTCAGATCCAAACGAGAAAGCAACGGCCACGCGAACGCAGCAGTTTTACCCGAACCGGTTTCGGCTTGCCCGATCAAATCGCGACCGTCCATCAAGTGAGGAACCGTTTGAACCTGAATTGGCGATGGAGATTCGTAACCGGCTTTGCCAATCGCTGCCAACACCTCAGGCGACAACTGCATGGCAAGGAACGGGTTTTCCGCGGCGGCATCGGCCGCGGCGAAAGCTTCGTCGTCATCAGCTTCGGTTGCGGTTTCAGTTTTGGCTTCGGCTTTAACTTTAGCTTTTGCTTCTTCGGCAACTTCAGCAACGGGCTCGTTTGCAACGTCCGCTTTTACTTGCGGTGCTTCAACGGCGTTGGTTGCTTCAACGGCTTTGGTTGTTTCAACGACAGGATCACTGTCATCAACTTCGTCTTCGCCAAGATCGGCCACAGAAACCAATTCTTCTTCAGCTTCTACGTTGGCTGGCTCTGATGCAAATGGATCGGCCCCTGGTGCTTCTTCAGCGACAGGTGTAGACGTCTCGGGAGCGGACACTTCAACGGCGGGTTTCTTCGCGCCGACTTTTTTCTTTGGCTTCAATCCCAACGCGGCACTCAAAAACTCGTGCGGCTCTGGTTCTGGATCAAGGCCCGCAACTTCCATCGGAACCTTGCCTGGCTTGCTGTCGGCGTCTGGCTGCGACGAAGTATCGACGACTTCGAATGGCACACTTTTTGTGTTTTCTGGATTGTTTTCGTTGTTGTTCTGAGAGTTGGGCATTTCGTTTGCTTCAAAAATTTTTGTACGGAGATTTCTCGAAGCAACCAAACGGACGCGCACAGGTGGCGCGCAAGGATAATCCTTTGAAGCCCATTGGGATTGCTGTTTCAATCGAGCCCACACGGTTGGGGCTGGTAGAGACACTGCTCACGAGCGGCTGATAGAGCCGAGCGTAAATTCTTTGTCCGTCGATCGCTAAAAATCAAAATTACGATATCGGAGCAGTGTTGTTTGCGTCTTACAGGGGGCTGCGACCCGTAGGCGGCAGCGGTTGACGGATTAAACACTATTCACATTCGATGGCGGAAGGGTATTCATACCAACGCTTAAGAAGAAGCCCTAAACCAAAAGTTTTCAAACAAAACTCTGGTTTTGTCAAAATCGGCAGTTCCAACCAACAACCAAAACGGTCCCAAAGCGATTACAAACCTAAAGATTTAGCACGCCCCCCCAAAGCGATAGCCACCGTTGGCAGGGTGACCACGGCACTGCGGGGCTAACGACTCCAAGAGACGGGCACCGCGTTGGTGCTCGTTGCAAATAACAGCTCGCCAACACAGCGAACCCACCGAGCACCTACTTCTTGGCCATGCTACACGTCACTGCCAGTCGAGCTGCGATCTTGCCGCCGGTCCGAATCACCGCCGTCATAAAATACGCCGACGAAACGATCTCGTCCAACTTCACCGAGATCTCAATCTCGTCGCCCGGGCTGACCATTTTTTTAAACTTCACGTCGTTCATCCGAGTGATCACCGGCACCATGCCTTCTTCGCCCGTCATGATCCCCGACAGCATCACCGCTCCAGCCTGAGCACCACACTCACACAAAATCACACCCGGCACAATCGGTTGATCGGGGTAGTGCCCCTGAAAAAAGAACTCATCACCGCTGAAACGCTTACGACAAACGATCGATTCGGCATCCTGCGAAACAATTTCGTCCAACAACAACATCGGGGGGCGATGAGGAATCGCGGCCAAGATTTTTTCAAGCGAAGGATGAGCCATGAGGTGCAATTCGAATTTCACAAGGACAAAGAAAATTAATTAGGCCAGCGTCCGCAACGGGGCCGCTTGGTAAGCGTCCTGGCCTGTCGTGAGCACATGACAGGCTGATCACCACATTCACTACGCCACCGGCGAAGTCGCAGCAGACTTATTCAATTGATTGATCACATCGTTGGCCACAATCACTCCGTAGTTGATCGTCCCCAACCAACCCGACATGATGATGCCGCAGCTACCCGCATGGTACAAACCAGATATTTGTTGCGGCAACGTGCGGCTGACTTCCAGCCCCTCGAACTTCGTGCCAAAACTCGCCCCGGCGTCATGCTGAGTGTAATGCTCGAACGTCAACGGCGTAGCCGCTTCGGCATGCACAATTCGCTCACGAGCATTCGGCACGTACTTTTCGAGCGCATCTAAAGTGGTATCCACAAGATCCTGCTTGGACGCTTCGTAGTCTTCCTTGGACAGTCCTGCCCAATCCGAATAATTCGCGTTGGTGCTGGATACGATCAGCGTACGCTCTTTGGTCTCCGGCCGAGTGTCGGGATAGTAAAAGCTAAACGTGCGGCTCGTGATGTCTCGGGACAACAGCAAGTCCGTTTGAAACCGATCGGCAGTACTGCTAAACAACAAGTCGCCCGTTTCGCGAGGTACGGTGTCATCGGGGTGCATCGCCATGTAAACCTGAGTGCTCGAGTTGTTCAAACGAACTTCCTTCGCCGCATCCATGAACTTGCTGTCAAACTTGTCTTCCCCGACCATCTTAAAAATCGTCGACCGCAGGTTTGCATTGGAGACGACCGCATCCGTTTTGATCGTTCGACCGTTTACTTCGACGGACTCAACGCCCTTGGTACCGACGTTGATTTTGTCCACGCCGCAATTGATTCGGATGTCGACGCCGTTTTCTTTCATCACCTTTTCCATCGACTTGACCAGCTTGTCAGTGCCGCCTTGGAAAACGAAAACGCCCTTGGACATAAAGTTAGAAAACACAATCCCGTACGTGATCGCAGGATCTTCCAACGTCGAACCGTTCGCGTAAGTGATCGGCTCCATCAACAACCGAACGATATCTTCGCGACCGGGGAAGAACTCTTCGAACAGATCGCCGGTGGTCTTGGCTTGGTCATCGTAGAAGTTCATCCCACGCGCGGTATCGAAGAACTTGTCGACGGTTTCATGCTGAACGTCGAACTGAGTCGTCAGCAGGTTGGTGAAGTCTTTTCGGTCAAACGATGTCGTCAATGAGAACATCGGGTTGTCGAATCGAACGCCATCCAACTGGACGATCGATTCAGCGATTTCTTTGGACCAGTATCGGCGGCAGCTTTTGACCATGCCGTGCGGAAAACCGTGCAACGAGATATCAAAGATGTGCCCACCGGGCCGTTTAAACCAAGTCGCCAAACCGCCCAGTTTGTAGTGCTGTTCCAACAACAACACACTGCGGCCTTCGCGAGCCAAAATATTGGCGGCGGTCAAACCACCCAACCCACTTCCAATCACAACGACGTCGTAGTGGTCAGCGGCACCTTTGAGAAAGTCTTTTGGCATAGTTCGAGAGCGTGTTTTGGCGGTGAAAAACGTTTATTTGCAGGCCCCGAGGATATCGCATTTTTCTCGTTTCATCAATGGACCTGCAACGCCCTTCAAGGCAAATCAGTTTTTGAGGCTGAGTGCTAAGGTAGCCCGATGCGTTGGCGACGAAACGGTCAAAAACCTCGCTACTTTTCCACTCTCCAGCCAAACGAAAAAAAGCCGAGCTCTCGTGAGCCCGGCTTTAAAAAAAACGTTCTTTCGTCACCGATGACCTGCATGGTATCGGCTACTGCGTCTAACGATGAAGCAAGTCATCCGTTTTATTCTCCACCGCGGCCATCGTCGAATTTGAATCGAGATTCGCCAGCATGGTTTGCAACGGTCCAACGTTGCTTGCCCGGGCTGGCCAAGTCGTGCGAATGTAAGCACCCGACTCGGTCTTCAATCCACTGTCCCACCAGAACCAACCGCCAGAAATAATTCCCACGACTTGATGCTTGCTGTTAAAAACAGGACCGCCTGAATCACCCGGCAACAACGGCACGTCGGCGAAAATCTTTTCGATCGTCGACGGCGGCGAAGCCTCCGATCGGAAACAGCGAACACAATCGGCAAGCTTCGTTCCTCCGCCCAAGCCGACAAGTTCAAGTTGATCGCCACGCTTTACCGAAGCGGTCGCCAGCTCAGCCGGCTCGATTCCTTTGGGAACCCAAACCCACAACAACGCCACGTCCTTGGCCTCGTCATGCTCCACCACCCGACAGCCTTTAGCTCGACGCTTGCTGCGGTAAGTGACTTTGATCATCCCGCCGTCGGCATCGTCTTGCACGACATGCCAAGCGGTCAACACGAGGCCCTCGTAGCCGCCTTTGATTTCTTTACTCTTGTCTACGCGAATCAACACACCCGTTCCCGATCCATGCTCGGTCGACACCTCGACAATCGTGTCGTGGTACTTTGCGTATGGCGTCCATTCCCAAAGCCCCGATCCTTTGCCGACAGGCTGGGTGACTTTCTCGGACGCTGTCGATTCAGAAGCAGGAGAGACCGACGGTGGCAAACCAGGGGGTTGAGGGGGAGCTTGCGCCATCGAGATCGAACAAGCGAAAGCGATGCTCAAAAAAATACATAAGCTCTTCATAACTGCCTCCCAGGCAGGCGATTCTGTCGCTGGCTCCAAACGGAGAATCCGAATCGAGTCTTGCGGCATCCTCGCCTTTAAGACTTGCGGTGGACCAGTCGCTACAACCCAAAGCTTGGACGGGTCCATTAGCTTTTATCGGAATCGCCGCTTCATCCTCATTAAGAAAGTTGACACAAGCCGCCGCTTTTACCCATCCGCTACACCAACGGTTGGTTTTAGCCGCCGCTCTCACCATGGTTCGTAACAAGACTGACCCTTTGCTAGCTATTTTAGGCGGACCTTCGTCAGTCGCGCAGCGTCAGACAAACCAAATCCCAGCCACTGCCCCAATCACCCGCGTTTTACCGAGGCAAACGGCTTCTGCGCCAGCGCCAGAAATTACGTCCACTTAACGACAGTTGTGACGCAAGCTTGGCAAAAATAACGTTCGAGCTAAAACAAAAACAGGCAGCCGCAAAAACGACTGCCTTGTGAAAAATTTCACGATCTAATTCAACTCGCCGTGTCCCCTCATGCCGCCATCAACACTTCGCAGCAAAGCAGAAAAATGCGTCGCTCAAAAATTGGCGCTCAAAAATTAACGCTTCACTGAATTCCGACAAGAACCCAACCGCTGTGGAACCAACAATTAGCAACAACCGCTGTCGGTGTCGCAGCAAGAGGTTTCGTCGTAGCCAGCGCCTTTAGTTTGCTTGGCCGAACGAATCATCGGCGTCGTGCAATCAAACGACTTCGCATCTTCCAATGGCACCTCAACACGCGGAGCGAGCGGGTAAAACGAACTTTGATACGGCTGTTGCTTCAACGTGTTGAACGTCTTGTCACAGACTGCCATCTTTTGCCCACGCTCGTAAACCAAACCATCATCATCAATGACTTGCTTAAACGGGCCTTTGTAAATGACCGCTTGATTTCGCTCCAAGCACGGGCCTTGCGCCCCCTTGTAAGCCACGACAGTGACCGAGCGGAATTCGATGCCTTCAACAGTTTGCCAAGGATCGGACTCACGTTTGACAACTTCCAAACCAGAGAACCCAGCTCGTTCGAACTCAGCCATGAACTCGTCTTCTCGCCAAGCACCCGAAATGCAACCCGACCAAAGCTCAGGATTGTCTTGCATGTGAATCGGGACGTCTTCGTCAGACACGATATCACTGATCGCCGCGCGGCCGCCTGTTTTCAACACGCGATAGATTTCTTGAAACAGCTGAGTACGATCCTTAGGACGAACCAAATTCAACACGCAATTCGAAACCACGCAGTCAACCGAATCCGATTCGATCATTGGCGTTTCGTCTTCCATAATTTGCTCAATCCGCCGACGCTCAAGAATGTTTTGCACGCCGGTTTCAGCGATCTCGGCCAACTTGGCGTCAAACTTCTCCAAGTCCAAGGCCAAGTTTTGAATCACGCCGCAACGAAACTCAACGTTGCCGTGGCCAATCTTTTCAGCGACTTCGCTTTGGTAACGACGAGCCAGATCGAGCATCTCTTGATTGCAATCTACGCCGATGACTTTTCCCTCTGGTCCGACGACTTGCGAAGCGATATAGCAGAGCTTGCCGCCGCCCGAGCCAAGATCCAAAACCGTTTCCCCCGGATTCACGTAAGGCGACGGGTCACCGCAACCATAATCGCGATCGATGATTTCTTGCGGGATCACCTCTAGCAATTCGGGGCGATACTGAACGGGACAGCACAGCGCGGCTTCACGTTCTTCAGCAGCTTTAGAATAGCGGTCGGCAACAGCGTTTTCGTAATTGATCTTAGTAGACATGGGCGATGTGTTAAAAGGTTTGCAGAATTGATTTAAAATGAAAAAGCGGCTGAAATTTCACACTCGATCCCGAGCCCAACCGCTGAATTGATTTGTTTGAAGATGCACTATTAAAACCGTTTGAGTCAAACTTTCAAAGCCGCCTAACAGCATATCCGACACCTTTTTCAGCGACGCATGGCTCAATTAGATCCATCTGGGGTTATTGCGTTGGATTTAATAAGCAGACAATTGGTTCCCACGTAACTTTACCGAATCAGGGTGCCATGCTTACGCGACCAGAAAAGGACTAACTCGATCCCCCCCCCTTGAAAAACATGTTCACGCGTAAGCATGCCAACACTCAAGAGACACCCTTGACCTCAAAACCGTGAGCCGATTTCCGCAGGTCCATCTACCGCCAGATTGGCATCTTGGCCCCTCAAGACCAAGCCGCCGCGATCAAGCACTTAACCAACACCACGTCGTGGCTGGACCAACACCACGTCGTGGCTGGACCAAGACCGAGTCGGCGTTTGGGGGTGGAGCGGCGGCGGTTCAATGACGTTGAACGCGATGTTCAAATACCCGGACGTTTACCACACCGGGGTTTCCATCGCACCAGTGCCAAACATGCTGTACTACGATTCCATCTACCAAGGACGTTACCAAGGTATCCCCAAAGACAACCCGACCGGTTATCACGATGGGTCCCCAATTCATTTCGCGAAAAATCTCAAAGGCAACCTGCTGGTCGTGCATGGAACTGGTGACGACAACTGTCACTACCAAACGGTTGAGTTGCTACTCAACGAGCTGATCAAGCAGGACAAACAATTCTCGATGATGGCTTATCCCAACCGGTCCCACTCGATCAACGAGGGCGACAACACGACGGTTCACTTGTATACGATGATGAAGAACTTCTTCAAGAAAAATTTACCAGCGGGCCCACGTTAAGCGGTAGACCTAGCGACCAGCCGCTGGCAAACACCAAAGACCCGATGTTCACGAACCACCGTTCTTGAATCTTCGGGTCTTTTTTTTGGCCCATCGTTTAACGGATAGCCGGAAGGCGTCGGCGACATTTAAGCCCAAGGGGCTGGCAGTTTTTCTAGCCCAGACTAAGAATCGAAGATTTACAAGGCTGGGTTGGGATACATTTTTTGGCACCAGAGGACCAACAGTCCCGGCAGTTAATTGGTATTACGGTGGGACTACTATCTAACTGCCGGGCCGTTGGCCCTTTGGATTCATCTTGCGATGCTGCCCCAGCCCTGCGGAACTTTCAGCTCCTTCGGCTGGACCAGAGAAACGGTCAGGCCGTTGGCCTTTTAAGCCACGAAAATCCAGGAGGGACTGAAGTGCCAGAAGGCAGTGTGGCTTGGAATGGCGCTGTCGCCTTCCGGCTCCCCGTTAGACCTCTACCCCTACTCCGAAAACTTCAGCCCAAACCACCAATCCACTGGCAGCAAAAACCAGACCACCAGCAACGCATTAAAGTGAAACCCAAACGTCACGAAGGTCGTTAGCACGCCTAGGTAAAACCCAAACAACCCAAACCCCAGCCCGTACCGCAACCAACGGTTAAACACGACCAAAATACAAGCACATTCGATCACCAACGCCCCAGTTTGCATCCACGTCGTCAGCCGATCGTCGTACATCAGCAACTGTCCAAACGGGGAAGGCTCCCAGCCAAACAACTTGGTCCACAACTGCAACGAAACTCCATTGCCCCAGCCAAACCCAGAACTCAAGATTTTGGTGAATCCCGCTAGTGAATGAAACCAGCCGAGATAAAACACGCACAGCATGAACACCCATCGCGGGTAACACCGCTGCACTGCTTCACTCGCCAACTCCCCTGCCCCGCCAGCCACAGTTCCGTCCAGCGCCGCATTGATCTCTCGATGGTAAAACTGAAACCACATCGCATGAACCACCAGCAACATGTTGGTCACGTTAAAAACATGGGCGCCATTAGTCAGATTTTCCATCCGCAGCGACCACAGCAACAGCCCGAACCCAACCGTCAACCAACAACTGACCGGCGTCCAAACCCGCCACCACCACATCAGCGCCGCGACGACCAAGCCAATCCGAACGGCCGTAAAAAACAATCCATTTCGCAACAGCCCAACTGGCAGCCAAGCAAACATAGTCGCGGGTGTTTCGCTCCGAGGCCCGATCGAAAACTCGATCGGAAACAACGCGACCAGAATCACCACCACCAATAAAATCCGCACCGAGATCACGCCGTATCTCAAATGGGCTCGATCGAGCAACCAAGTCGACCAGCCGGTAGGCAACGATTCTCGATCCGTCAAAGCCGAGTCAGTTTGTTTACTAGAAGCCATCACGCAACAATCTTTTCACCTTAATCTCAATCTGAATCTTAATCTTTGAACTCACGCGTATCCGGCTCAACATCCAGTAACCTCTCCACCCCAGCCACCCGATCGACCTTCACCTCGACGACCGCTTCAACCGGACAATGGTCAACGCACCGTACGAGACATCGTCTAACCGTAACGAATTTTCGCTTAGGCATCTCAGTCAGTTTCGTTTGCACATGCAACCTCAGCTGATCCACCGTCGCCGTTTCACCAAAGCCATGCAGAGTAGGCTCAGCCTGAATCCCCATACCGAGACCAGTCGGGTTACCGTCGTAAACCAGATGCAACCCGAATCGTTCAGCGTCGATTGGTAGCCCATTTTCGTCAAACACTTCGTAGACGCAGTACTCGCACGGTTGATCCGAAAACATCGGCGAAATCGTAAACGGGTACATCTCGCCCACCACCATCGGGGCAGCCAAGTTGACGACGACGAACGCGAGCACGCAGAAGATTTCTAGTTTTCGTTTTACAGAGGACATGCCGACGATTGTAGCGTTTTTTTTTCAAACAACGAGGACCGTGAGAGAACGGTCACAAAGCTGGATGGTCGCCTTCATTCTGTCAAAGCTGAGTTTGCTGCAACGACTCGATTCGCTACCACGACTTGCGACACCCGACGCCGCCCTACTTTGGGCGAATCATCCATGGGAAAATCAGTTTTTGAACCCGGGTGCTCTGGTAACCCGACGGGTCAGCAAAGAACCGAGCGTCAGCGAGAACAAATGGGAGCCCGACGCGTCAGCAAGGAACCCACAGTCGCCTTTCACTCCATGAATGTTAGAACTTCACTAGCAACAACAATATTGGAACTTGTTACTCTGTTCCATAAACGGAAGGAGGAAAACAAACGCTGTGGCATTTAGCCCAATTGCAGGCGTAGCATCAACTCCTTTGGCTAATCGCTGGCGTGCCCACTCAAAATTGTGAGTTGCTAAAACAACTTGCTTTAGGTTGTTTTGGCACTCAGCTCTTCGAGCCGCTTCTCGAACTGACTGAACTGCTGGCAACAACATGCCAATAAGAATTCCAATAATTGCGATGACAACAAGCAGTTCTACAACTGCGTAAAACCTTTTGACCTACTAACAGACCATTAGACTGTTTGGTTTTAGGAAAATCGCAATGAATCGCGTTCACAAAATCAATGACTTTCTCGCTACCGAACCTTGGGTTTGTCAACCTGTTGCTCACCAGGTTCTTTCGGCGTCAAGTCAATTACGGACCCGAGTACCAGCTTGATTTTTTTGAGCCCGGTTTTAGCTTCCGCTTTGTCTTCAGCCTTGGCGACCTCCCGCTTGATCGAAATCGAGATCTCTTGGCCGGCTTCAAAGCGATTCAAAATCTGACGCAACCGCAACATATCATTAATCGGTTGGTCATTGATTGCCAACAGAATATCGCCTTTGATCACCCCTGCTTTGGCTGCCGCCGAATCCGGGGAGACTCCGTTGATTTCCATTCCATCACCTTCGGCAGGCCCGGTCTCAATCCCAATAAACGCAGGCAAAACCCGCTGCCCGTCTTTTAGTCTCGCGATAATTTTCGCAAAGTCATCCACCGGCACCGCAAACCCGATCCCCGAGTCATACCACTCCACGCCCGCCGCAACTGCTTGCGACTGCGGATTCATCGGCACGCAAATCCCGATCAACCGCCCTTGGATATCCACCAGCGGACCGCCGTAGTTCGCCGGGCTAATATTCGCGTCCGTTTGAATCGCTCGTCCGCCGACTCGATTTTTGGCGCTGATGATTCCCATCGAAATCGCAGGCGTCTGATCGCCGTAACCCACTCCCAACGAAATCGCCCACTGTCCTACTTTGACGTCCTCCGCCGGCTGCATCTCCGGCACCGATAAACCCGCCACGTCATCGATCTTCAACAAACAAATCTTCCGCGTATCGTCGCGACCCAAAATCTGCGCAACTCGTTCATCGCCTTGGCTCGTCTTCACCGTCACAACGGACGCTTCGCGAATGAAGTTAAACGTGCTGGTCAGAATATACCCATCCGGCGAAATCACCACGCCGGTGGTGTTGCCTTCGCCCTGCTTTCGAATCCCGCCAATCCGTCCCGCCTTAACGCTCGAACCACCAAAGGACTCGATCGAAACCAACGACGGCATCACGCGTTTGGTCGCCGCCCGGAAAGCCTGCGAAGTCAATTGCAGCGATTGGATCTGCGATAGCGGGGCTGCTTCGGCTGACGACCGCCCCTGGTTCGCCGGCGCCGCTTTCTGTGCGATTGCGTCAACAGGATTCAACAGCCAGAGCCAACCGATCATCCACGAACCAACCAAAGCGGCGTTAATTTTGTTGTTGAGGAAAGTTATCATTTGCGTTTTCGTTTCGCCGCAGGAACCAATTTTTGCCGAATCAAACCGTTGCCTCGTTTATATATCAATAAGACCTCTTCCCCGACCGGCAACGTTTTGATCGTGTCTTGAAAATCTTTGACCGAGGCGATCTTTTCGCCGTTGATCGATACGATCACGTCATCAGCTTTCATGCCCGCTTCGGCCGCCGGCGAACCGCGTTTGATCCGATCGACGTAAGCCGGTGACTTGCGACCACCCATTAAAAACACCTGAATCCCAAGCTCGCCGATCTCCTTTTTTTCCGCCAGCAACTCAGAAGCCGCCAACGTATTCGACGCATTTTCGTCGCCGTTAACAAACGCATGCAATACGTTACAAGGCACCGCGTAGTTCAACCGAGTATTCGTCTCGGAGCTGTTAATGATCTTGCCGACCAAGCCAGCCAACCTACCATCGGCCGTCAGCACCGCGCCGCCGGCTGCACCCGGATTACTGGTGATCGCGTCAATCAAAAATAACTCGCCGCGAAACGCATAATCTCTTTTGGTCAGCTTCGCGTCCATTTCCGATTGCAACGAAACGATCCCCAACGTCGCCGAAATGGGCTCTGCCTTATCGGCGACTTTGAACGCATTGCAAATCGCCACCACCCAATCGCCTTGCTGAGTGATCGGTTTGTCAGCAAGCTCAAACCAGCTTGGCAATTCCGCTTCAATTTTCAACAAAGCCAATTGCCGCTGTCGATCGCGTTTCAAAACCGAGGCCGTGTGTTCACTGCCGTCGGCCAAAACGACTCGGACTCGTTTACCATCCAAAAACACACCTTGCGACGTTAAGATCAAGCCGTCTTTAGAAACCGCGAACCCTGTCGCCACGCCTTCGACTTTCCCTGCTGCCGCGCCGAAGACTTTTACCATGGCGGGCTGAGCCCGGTCGATGGTCGCCTGAAGCGAACCAGTGGCAACTTGATTCGGCTGAGCCACCACGGGCGTTGCCAAACAAGCGACCAGCATTCCAAGTACGCAAAATATTTTGATCAATCGAAAGTTAAAAGGGATCATTCCTTCACCTCCGCGTCCTTCTTCGGCGGCGTTTTGGAATCAGGTTCGCGTTCAATTAGTTTCGAAAAATCGACATCGCTGGCTGCCGCTGGCGTTACCGAATCAACCTCGATCGTCAGCAATGTCTTTTCTGCCAAACCAATCACCACCCTACCCTGCACCGGCAACCAGCGATTTTGCTTTTGCTCCCACCGATCAAACACCACTCCGCCCTGATCCGCATCACGATCGCTGGCAAGTTTAACCAATTGCGGTTCCGGCAAACCCGCGTCGCCGTACATTTGAAACCAGCCGTAGAACGAACTTTGATCGCCGTTAAACGCCATTCGCCAAGCGTTACCTCCACGAGCTTTATCGCTGCCATCGATCACCGCGGCCGGGAGTTTAGCAAAGGGCTGGTCAGCCATCACCGCGGCCAATCCAATCGCGAACAAAGTTTGCGGCTGCCGGATCAAGTCCTGAATCGCGATCGCCTCGAAACCACCGTTGGATTTTTTGAAATACTCTTTCCCGTCAAACACGACATCCGTCTCTAACTGCCCGGTTAGCGAAAACCGAAAGCTGCCGTCGCGATCGATCGTCAATTCGAATTCGTTTTTTTCGCTCGCAGTACCGATCGTTCCAGCCACCACAAAAGCAGCCGGTTCCTCAGATCCCTCCCGCCGTTTCAACAGCCCCTCTTTCGCGTACGCAATAACTCGATCG
>JALZWN010000018.1 GCA_023300235.1 Mariniblastus sp. | reverse complement strand
GGATTTACTTCCCCCCTGGCCGTTAGGTGATTGCTGACCTTCGGCATCCTCGGCTTCCCCGGTACCGCCATTTGGATCGGCGTTTGGATCGTCGCCTTCGGCCTCACTGTCATCCGCCGGATCACCGGCCGATCCACCAGCACCTTCCTGCGAATCACTTGGTTGCTGATCGGCAGGGTCTGTCGGCTCAGAGCCTTCTGCACCTGGGTTTTGTTCGTCGGCATTTTGGGGGTCGGGTTGATCGCCGGGCTGATTTTCATTCGACGGATCACCTTGCTGCGGCTGGTCTTTTGAACCGCTGCCTTCACTGGGATCGTTTTCCTTTTTCGTCCCGCCGGAACCTTCATCCGACGTTTCTCCTTCTCCGCCGCTTTCTGCGGGGCTTTCTTTATTAGGATCCTTGCTATCGCCGGCAGGGTCTTCCTGTTCCGATGGCGGATTCGGTTGAGAATCTTTGCTTCGCTGCCCGTCTTTGGGGGCAACGTGTTCGACGACGGTGAAGCTATAGTTTTTGCTCCGAGTCAGATTCGGCGCCGGTTCGGTGTCGCTAAAGTAGGTCGAGCGATTGTCGCCCGCAGTGAGATAAAAAATTGCTTGGTCACCGGCGACCAAGCCAAGCTCTTCGGGACGGATGACGTATCGAGCCTGAGCTTGCCGCAGGTTATCGGCTTGAGTTTTCAAACGCAGTTTTTTGCTGAGAATTTGATTTCCGCGATGTTCAACCGTCATTAAAACAAACGACATTTCATAATCCACATCGTTAGCTACGGCGGCAACGTTCAAGCTGCCGTTGGCGGGGATTTCGGATTCGGCTGCCACGGGCGTCCGGACTTCTAGCTCGGGGGCGAGATCCGGGATGACTCGAATCGGATAAATGTTCGGGACCGCGGGACTCTCGCCGTCAATGCTGCGGAAGTTAAGCCGATAGTGAGTCGCGATTGGCTTTTCGCGGTTGGTGTCCAGTTGCAACTGGAACGTTACCTTCGCACTCTTGCCATCGACCTTCATTTTTTTAGGTGCTCGGGCAGGCTTATATTTTTGATCTTCGTTGGGAAGCGTTGGCACTTGCTTCAACAACTCAACCGTCGCGCTGTCGATCAGCAGATTCGCAGTCGCGTCGACCGTTACTCGGGCTCCTTCAACACCATCAACGGCTCCCTGCAGCGTCGTTTGCGATTTAAGTTTGGTGTACTTTGGCGGATCGATTTGAATCGACTCGATGGTAATCGCCGGGCGTGGAGCGACTTTGATTTCGTACTTACCGCTTTGCCCGTCGCGAGCAACGATTTCGTATTCAAGCGACTCGCGGAGACCGCCAGTGTTTTCGGTTAGGTTGAGTGTGTATTGACGAGGCGTGGTCGGATCGGGCTGCATGATCCTGACTTGCCCTGACTGGCGGCCATCGTTGGTCGAGTAAATTAACTGGACTTGTTCGGGGCGATGTGGGCCATTAATTTTGGCCGTGATTTCGACTTGGTCGCCAAAGAAAACCGTGGTGCTGCCCGGCGTGACATCGGAGATCGTGACCACGGCGGGTTTGGAAAGATCCGCCGACGGAAACATCACTCGGTTGATCGTTTGCAACGGGTTCTTGGGCGACAACATGAAGTACACGATCATCGCCGCGGTTACGCCAATCAACCAGAAACCAAGCCGAATGACTTTGCTGCGGTCGACGCTTGAATCGTCCGGAACCGAGTGCAAGTCAACGGCTGCTTGTCTGGCGACCGCATCAAATACCGCGCCGCCAACGGCTGCAGGCTTTTTGCGAAACCAAACGTAGTTCAACAGGCTGTTACGAAAACCGGGCTTAGCGTCCTCGAGCATTTTTGCGGCGTATTCAGGATTGATTTTCTTGGTCATCAACGGCCAAATGGAAAACACCATCATGACCACGCAACCAGTAACCAACAGCAACAAGGCAGCCCAACGCATCAATGGCGTCAACGTGAACACCCAAGCATCGACCACCGCGGCCAGCAAAAAGAATCCGATCACCATCACCACCAACAACAAGATCGCTGAAATCAAATCCACCGACTTGACTTGTCGACGAGTCCTTTCAATCTGTTGATCAACGTACTGCGTGACTCGGCTTTTCCGCTTGGCCTGAGCGGGGCGTCGAGCGGTACTTGGTTTGGTCGGTGCAGACATAGTGACTGAAGCTAAGAATGAACGGGCGGCTTGAGATTTAACGGATCGCGACTGCCATCATTAGGGTTTATCGGAGAACCACTGGCTTTATTATAGGCTCTTCATCGAAAGAAATGCCGCTTTGACCGAATTCACCGACAAAATAGGCCCGGCAAATCAGTTTTTGAATCTGGATGCCCAGATAAATGGTAGCCCGACGGGTTAGCGAGGCCCCCGTAGAGATCCACGCTAACGGGCCTGGTTATTCAGAGTCAACCGCTTTGTAAACGCCCACCCAAGGCAGCGCTCTTTTACGGAGTCAAAGGCGACATTCGGTTCCTCGCTGAAGCGTAGAGCTACCTTCGCACCGACTAGTTCTCAAAGTACGTGTAGCCGCTCATGCTTTCATTGAACATAGCAACCATCTGTTGCCTTTGGTCCCGCGAGATACAGTTGTCTTGCTCGGCAGATTCCGCCAAGTCTTGAAAGCGCCTGAGAATCTCGCCCGGCGAGTATTCGACATAACTAAGAACGTCGCTAATGCTGTCGCCCGCAAGCTCGTGAACAAACTGAAGTTCGCCATCGTCGTCGACTCGAACACTGGCCACGTTGGCATCGCCAAACAAGTTATGCAAGTCGCCCAAGGTCTCTTGATAAGCACCCGTTAAAAACACCCCGATGCAATACTCTTCGTCCGGCGCGAGCTCGTGCAGTTTGAGCGTTTTACATTCGGCCTCCAACGTCGCGAACCGGTCGAGCTTGCCGTCGCAGTCACAAGTCAAATCGCCGATGATCGCGTTACGAGTGGGCTCTTCATCCAAACGTTGCAACGGCACGACCGGGAAAATCTGATCGATCGCCCAGCTATCTGGAAGCGATTGGAAGACACTGAAGTTTCCATAGTAAATGTCAGCCAACGCATCACCCAAATTCAACAACGACGGCGGAGCCCGTGTTAGCTCGGGGACCTTGGCCGCGATCTTGTGCAGAATCGTCAAACAAATATTCTCCGCGAGTGCTCTTTCTCGCAGCGACACGATGCCACTGCGAAACGCTTTTCGTGCTTCGCCAAGATTGTAAATCGCGTCGTTATAGTTCTCTTGCAAACGTCGAGCGTTAATCGCCTTCAAGGTATCCAATAAGCAAATCACCGATTCGTGAAGTTGCTCGGGCATCGTCTCTGGCATCGGCAACGGTGAAAACCGATTCACGTCCAAAACATTGAACAACAACACCGAAACCGGAGCCACCGTCCAACGGCCAGACTCGCTGATCAACACCGGGTGCTCAACGCCTTCGGGGCCAAGCAACGCCATGATGGATTCGACGATATCGATGCAGTATTCGTCGACGTCATAGTTGCGACTGGACCCAACGGTGCTGCCCGACCCGTCGTAGTCGACCGCCAAGCCACCGCCGATGTCCAGGTAACCCAACGGAGCCCCTTCGCCGATCAGATCCAAATAAAACCGACACGCTTCCGTGACGCCGTCGCGGATGTTGCGAATATTGGGAAGCTGTGATCCAAGATGAAAGTGCAACAACTGCAAACAATCCAGCATCTCGCAGTCGCGAAGTTGGTCAACGATGTCGATCAGCTGGACGGTTGAAAGCCCAAACAAACTCCGATCGCCGCTATCGTTTGCCCAGTGCCCGTCGACTTGAGTGGCCAGTTTAATCCGCACGCCGATCATGGGTTTCAAATCCCAATGCTTGGAACGTTCGAGAATCAGCGAGATCTCTTTGGGGGTTTCGGCGACAAAGAAACACTTGAAGCCCAACCGCAATGCTTGAAAGCCCAGATCGACGAACTCTTCGTCTTTGTACCCGTTGCAAACGATCAGGCAGTCTTTGGATTCCAAGTGCGACATTGCGATCAGCAATTCTGCTTTGCTGCCGACTTCAAAACCGTGCGAGTGCTTTTTCCCAAACCGAGCGATGTTCTCGATAATGTGAGCTTGCTGATTGACTTTGATCGGAAACACGCCGCGGTAAACGTTTTGATAACCGGCGTCGGCGATGGCTTTGGCGAAGCTTTGGTTTAATTTACTGATGCGCTCGTCGGCGACGTTTTCTAGACGCAGCATGACCGGCATTTCTAAACCGCGTTGCTTGAGCCCTGCCATGATCTCGGCAGCTTCGATCGTGCGGGAACCGGCGGCGGTGTTGAGCCGAAACGTTAAGTTACCGTTTGGTGCGGCGCCGAAGTAGCCCATGCCCCAACGGTCCAGCCCGTATAGTTCGGCGGAGTGGGCGGATGTCCAAGCGGGCGCGGCATGATCACCTGCGCTGGCTTGCTTTGAATCGGCCGGAATGTTTGAATCGGCCGGAATGTCAGCGCGACCGGATGGCGGAGTAACTTGCAAAACGCCGAGCTTTCTCAAAAAAGAAATAGAGCACCATTGAAACTTGGACTACCGCGACATTATTGCAGAGGTTGAATCCAAATGACAATGAGGCAACACTTTGCTCGAATCGAAAAGGCTGTGCGCCAGACAGGCTGGAAGCACCTTCTCCACACTCCAGGCTGGAATCCTGTGCCACGGTCCTAGCGTTGTTGAGCAGGTCGCTGGGCAGATTGAGCTGGGGCTTCCAATTTATCAACCGCACGCCACCCTAGCGGAACCTTCACTTCGACAAATCGGTTCATCCAACCACCAAGAGCATGCAGTCTGTCATTAATCTGGCGGTTTTGGAACATAAAGTATTGGCTGTTGTAATTATTCTTGGCCGGATTGTAGTTGGGGGCATACATGTGAAGAGCGACCGGCATGAAATCGTCGGCACTCAAAATCAATTCGACCTTGGAGTACATCTGAGCGTCATTGATTCGCTTGGGGTAGATATCCAGCCAGATTTCTTTTTCGATCAGTTTCTGTTGGCCTTGGGCGTCGGTTTCATACTTTGGGATGTAGCGAACCCAATAGCGGTTCATCACATCTTTCTTTTTTGCACCAAACAAAAACGGCAATGGGCTTTCTGCAATGTTGCCTTGAAGCTCTGGCGGAATCTTGGTTTCAATACGAGTTTTTTGCTCAAAGTCAAAATTGAAAATTGATTCGCCAGTGCACACCCAACATTCGTTGACGGTGCGTCCCCACATCGAATGGCCTTTAAGCGGTTCGTACTTTGCGTTGCCGCCCGCTGTTTCAGGCTTCCCTGCAAACTTGAATACCTTGGTCGTTTCAAAACGAGCTTTATCCGAAGCCGCAAAACGAATCTCGCCTGCTGCTTGTCCCGCCGCGAAAAGTTGGTTGGTGCGAGCGTCACGAACGTTGACGAGAGTGGTGTCGTATGTGTACCGCAAGAAATCGCATTTGTAATGCTTTATTTTGTCACTGGTCTGCTGCCAGAAATCCAAAACTCGTTCGATGTACTGTTGCTCGTCAGCCGGCAATGGAAAGCCTGGCGGAAGCTGCGGTGACCGCGGGGCGGCATTGGCTTGGCCGGTTCGCTTTAGGTAGGCTTCGTGGGCGGCGATTTCGGCTGGCGTCTGTGGCCGCCGAGTCACTGGACTGTTGGCCTGTGGCGTTTGGGCCTGAGCTTGATTTTGAACTTGGCCGGATTGCCCACAAGCGAAACTTGCAAAGCCAACGGTAATCAGAACGGCAAGCAAGCAAACATTGGTTGCAGGTCGCAAAACGGCGGCTTTAAATTGCTTTGAGCGTGAACAAAACAGCATGTTATTCATCCTTGAATATTGGCTTACCCAGCAAAACGTTGGTTTCCGTCGGCCATGACGAAGTTTTGCCGGTTGCGAATTTCTTTTCGAGCAGGAAATTCTACCACCGGACGTTTTTGCTACCTAGTCGAATCGTTGCTAGCAGGGGTGCGGCTCGGAGAGGCTATGTAATAAGCCACCCACAATCAACCCGGAGGGACCTTTATAGGGACTCCCTAAGTCGCAAAATCGATTCTCGCCTATTTCCAGCCAGCGGTTTGCCGACATGAGAATCGATGTTATAGTTTTGCTATCACAACACCCGAATAAACGAACTATGAAATCTCTGGCGAAATCTGTTTTCCACGCATAGCTGCCTTTGCAGCCAATGGCCCACGTTTTGAAAGACGTGTCGGCCCTGCCCTTGCTCGCCCATTCTTTGTTTTCGCCGGTCATATTGATTGACCCAATCTGTGCGAAAACTTTCTTTGATAACCCGTACAAACTGATTTCGAACAGGAACCTCCCATGCGCGAATTATTAGACGAAAAATTAACTCGCTTTGAAGAACTAGAAGCCAACATGCTGGATCCAGTGATCCAAGCCGACAGCAAAAAAATGGCCGCCGTCGCCCGCGAACACGGCTCGATTGCCAAACTCGCCACCAAGTACCGCCGCTTCGGCGAAGTGCTGGCCGAGATGGAAGAAGTCCGCCAGATGGCCGAAGAAGGCGATGCCGAAGAAAAAGAAATGGCCGATGACGAACTGCAAACCCTGCACACCGAACGCGAAGCATTGTGGGACGAACTGCTAGACATGACCATTGGCGGCGAAGACGCAAACCGCTCGCGCTGCGTCGTCGAAATCCGCGCCGGCACCGGTGGTGACGAAGCCGCATTGTTCGCACGCAACTTGTACGAGATGTACCAAAAGCATTGCGAAAGCAAAAAGTGGAAGTTCGGCGTGATGGACTCCAACCCGACCGAACTGGGCGGCTTCAAAGACGTCACCGTTTCGATCGAAGGCGCAGGCTGCTACCGCGAACTGCAATATGAGAGCGGTGGCCATCGCGTCCAACGCGTGCCTGACACCGAAACCAAGGGCCGGATTCATACTTCGGCCGCCACCGTGGCGGTGCTGCCAGAACCCGAAGAAGTCGAAGTCGATTTGGCCAAAGACGACTACACCGTCGAGCGATACATTGCCGCCAGTGGACCGGGTGGACAACACGTTAATAAAACCGCGTCCGCCATACGGATCACGCACCACGAAACCGGCGTTGTGGTCAAGTGTTGCGAAGAGCGTTCACAGCATAAGAACTTGGCCAAGGGCATGCGGATGCTAATGTCAAAACTGTACGATCACTATCGACAACAAGAAGACCAAAGCCGATCCGATCAACGAAAAAGCTTGGTGGGATCAGGCGACCGTAGCCAGCGGATTCGAACTTACAATTTCCCCGAAAACCGTATGACCGATCACCGAGTCGGTTTGACGCTATATAAGCTGGACCAAATCATGGCGGGCTCCGTGCAGATGATCACCGACGCGTTGATCGACCACGACCGACAAGAACTGCGAAGTTCGATGGGAAAGATGGACTAAGGCCCTGAGGTGGCAACCGTTGCCTCCGGCCTGTCTTTCGTGCCGGCAAGCAACCAAACTTCACCTTGCCAACCAGCAAAATTAACGCGAGATCGCCCATAGTCGCCCATAGTCGCCTTTCGCTCCGCGAAAGTAGCGTACTTGCAATCTCGTGCCCGCCGCCCACTTCGTATCGCTTCAACAGCTGTAAGTCGTTCAAGCACTGCAGCAATTGGAAATTTGCGCCAAGATTATCAACAGCCTTCTGCGTCTCCCCCCTAATCCGCCGACAGTTTGTTCGCTGATCGTTTGTTCGCCGACCGCTTGTTCGACGACTTTCGCTTCAACAACGTCGGCGCAGGGTAACGCTACTTTCGCGGAGCCAAAGGCGACTATGCCAGGCACACCGCTAAAACCAAAGCATCCACTTGGACTGCACCGTCTCAATCAACTCGTGGAAAATCACGTAGCCGATCGAGCGTTCACCACAATGAACTTTGGCGGTGACACGTGTTTCGGTACGCAGCAGATCTTCGGCGATTTCTTCGTTTTCAAACGCCACCCGGACAAGTGCCGCGTTGCCGTCGTCGTTGTACACTTCCAACTTGCGGTCCACTGAAATCAATTTACCGGTGTACTCTGTGCCGGGATTGGAAACCAAACCGAAGGTCACCTTCAAATCTTCGTCGCCGTCCTTGATCGCGCGGAAAAGATGAGCCAACCGACGTTCAGGCATTTGCAACTCCAACTCCCAAACCGCTTCGGGAGGCACGATGGTCATTAGATTTTGACCGCGGGTGACCGGGCGGTTGGTCAAATTTTGCTTGACATTCCAGTTAACCACTCGTCCGGCAGACGGACTGGCCACTGTTAGCAGATACTGTTCCTCTTGTCGGATCTGTAGCTCACGCTCCAAGCTAACGATCTTTTGCTTGTCCGACCGAATGAGCGTTTCGAGCTCCGTTTTTTCGTTCAACTCAAGCCTCCCCGCAGCACGCCGTTGAGCATTAGCGCCAATCCGAGATTCAGCTTCGGCGATTTGACCACGGATGCTGGAGATGGAGAGTTCAATATCGCTGTTCTTCATCCGGCCAAGCACCTGTTGATGCTCTACGACCGTGTCGCCAGTATCCGAAACAAACACTTCTTCCATCGTTCCATCGGTCTGTGCAAACACTTCAAACTGCGTCTCAGGCACCAAACGCCCATTGGCACTCAAACCAAACGTGTACGGAAACATCGACAGGAACAAACCAGCACCGACGATCGCCAGCGTGGCGACGGCGGTTTTCCAACGCTGTTCCACGTTGAAGATCCGGCAAACCTTCCCCAGAACCTGCCACAACGGCATCAAGAAAATCGAACTGTAACGATTGGCGTTGGTCAGTGCCGTCTGACCGTGATGGACCACGACGTCAACACGCTGTTGGGTCGTCGGCGTGATTCGAGAATCCGAAAGCTGTTCGACAATCAACGCGCCAATCGGCTTCGCAGCTTTTTTCTTTTTACTCGGTTGATCAATCGCCGGAGTTTCGCGGGTCTCCAGCAGCGGAATCACGGCCAACATCTTTGTGTGAGACTGATCGACGTACCGCTGGAGCTTGGTTTCCAATTGCGGCGGCAAGGCATCGTGCTGGTCGTTGTACCATAGCGGCTGACCGGTCTTGATCACTGCCGCTGCCAACAAATTCAATTGCTTGACCTGATCAGCCCGTCGCTCAATCGAATCCAAACCACTCACCGCTTGAACTCGGCAATTTCGCCCCGTCCCCAATGCCACACTAACTCGATCGCAATCGATCAACCGGCGGCTTTCGTTAGCCAAGGTGTAGACTGTTTTTTTAGAATCCAACCCCTGATGGATCGATCGAATGAACTGCTCCAGCTGATGCCACATCTGTTGCTGAGCGGCGAAGGAACGGATGCGGTGGTTGGCAAGATAACGACTGCCAGTTTCGCCCATCTGGTTGAGGAAACGCAGATAACCTTGTTGCGTATTCGGCCCCGTAGCCGATCGTTGAAAGATCTCGATCAACCCGACCGGTTTTTGATCGATCGACAGTGGAGCCAAAACCAACAAGAAATCCGTCGGGTTGGCTCCTTCGGTTGCCGCGTCAGTCGACTCGGCAGCCCCCGACTGGGGAGCCACCAAAGTCGATTCGCCTTTAGCAAGCACGCGTTGCAACAGGCGATGGTGTTGCGTTTGAGCGGCGGGGCGTTCGGCCAGGCCGGTCTGTTTGAGATTGATTTGGTAGCGCAGGCGCAGCTGTTGTTGATCGTCCAACATCCAAATCGCGCCGCCAATGGAAGCCAACGCACTGGTCGAACGAGTAAGAAACCCTTCGAAGAACTCCTCTTCAGTGCAACCCGATTTGGCCAGCTGATCGACTTCGGCAGCCAAAATGCGGATCTGCTGACGAGTCTGGTTGACGAGATTTTGGCTGGGACCAGATCCCGACGATTCAGCGACAACTTGTCCCGGCGGTAATTTTTCAGAAGTTGGCGCAGCGATACCATCGGCTGGGATGCTACGCTGGGATGGCCGCACGATATGCGGTTGAGTCGAATCAGTCCCGCGATGCGATACTGGATTGGTTGGGTTTTGCGACATCACCGTCCTAGACAGGGCAACCTGTTATCATTGATAATTAGGGCACCTTCGAGAATTTCGGCGATCATCGCAACCTCGATTTTGCTGCGATCGGCCGCATATGATAGCCCTTTTGAACGTTCGATCGTCACCCATTCTGCTCCTGTTCTTTTCCCGCTCGTCAATTCAACAAACCTCATCAAATGCGAAATCTCGGTAATTTAGACAGCCCGCAGCAAGCCGAAAGCTTTTTAGCTTATTTGCTGGTCCAGGGGATCGAAGGCCACTTCGACGCCCAATCGAACACTCCTGAAATCTGGGTTAAAGACGAGGATCGACTCGCCAATGCCATGGCCGAGCTAGCAGCTTTTCGCCAAAATCCAACCGACCCAAAGTACGGCGCTGCGTTGACACAAGCAAAAACGATCAAGAAGCAGCAAGCCAAAAAAATCAAAGCGATGCAAAAGAACATCGTGAATGTGTCGCGTGGCGGGATGCAAAAAAAGCCTCAGCTGACCATGGCGTTAATCATTCTCTGCGGCATCGTGGGATTACTAACCAATTTTGGAATGTCTCCGACTAACACCAACGACCCCGATTTTATAGAAAAGTTTGTCGCACACCGAACTCAGCCAATCTACCGCTACCTCCAATTCACTTGCATCGGTTCACCGGAGAGTGAAAAGCTGCGGCAAAAATACCCGAATGGATTACGCGACGACCTAGCTTTGCGAACGGCCAGTTTGCAACGCGGCGAAGTCTGGCGCCTGTTCACACCGATTTTCATTCACTACGGTGCCATGCACATCGTGTTCAATTTGTACATGCTGTTTAACTTGGGCTCGCTGGTCGAACGACGCTACAGTTGGAAGCGACTCTTAATGTTGGTGTTGTTGGCCGCAGCGATTCCTAACTTCGTTCAATGCACTGTCCCAGAATCTATCCAAGGAATCGCTCCAGGTTATCTCGGCGGCTACATGATGACCCACTTGGGTGGCATGTCGGGCGTGGTCTACGGCATTTTTGGCTATGTCTGGATCAAATCAATTTTTGACCCCAAGTTCGGTTTCAAAATCCCACAAAGCTCGATCCTTATCATGATGGCTTGGCTGTTCGGCTGCATGTTTGCGACGCCATTAGCCAAAGCGGGCATTGGCTTCTTCCCGCAAAACGTCGCTAATTGGGCTCACGGCATTGGCCTGCTGGTTGGTATGGTCTTGGCTTATCTTCAGTCACCCGAAGGCGAATAAGATGACTGCCCAACAAGAATCGCGGGTTCACGAACGAGAAAAAAAACTACTCGCGCCGTATGCGATGTTCAGTGCCAATTCGAAAGGCAGAGTGCATCCCGAGCAAGAGCATGCCTACCGTGGGCCTTTCCAACGAGACCGCGATCGCATTTTGCATAGCTCGGCCTACCGCCGCTTGAGCGGTAAGATGCAAGTCTTTACCGGCGAGATGGGAGACTACCACCGCACGCGTTTGACTCACACGCAAGAAGTCGCCACGATCGCCAGAACAATCGGTCGAGCGTTATCGTTGAACGAGGATTTGATCGAAGCGCTGGCGTTGTTGCACGACATCGGCCATCCACCGTACGGGCATTGCGGCGAAGACGCGCTGAATGAATGCGGCGCTGATGTCGGTGGGTTTTCTCACAATCAATTTGGCCTGACCATCGTCCAAGAGATTGAAATCCGCTTTCACGAGTTTCCCGGATTGAATCTGACTCACGAAGCGCTGATGGGGCAACTGTGCCGAGTCGACAAGGAACTCAAAGGCCAGACGCCGCTGCTGGAAGTCCAACTGGTCGATGCCGCCGACAGCACGACCTACGATGCTCATGATACCGACGATGCAATCAAACTTGGCTTGGTCAGCATCGAAGAGATGAAACATCTGACGTTGATCAAAGACAGCCTGAGTTTTGTCCGAGAAAATTTCACCAACCTGAACGATGACCTATTGCGTAAAGCGCTGGTGCATCGACTGCTGAACTTCCAAGTCACTTGCCTGCTTTCGCATTGCGCGGCCGAGCTAAAACAGTATCAGTTCCAATCCGCCGAAGAAGCGATGGCCAGTGATTTTCGATTGGGACATGCAACCGAAATCGAACAACAAAAAGAGGAACTCGAAAAGTTTTTGTACCATCGAGTTTATCGCCATCCAAAGCTCGTCGAAATCCGCAACCAAGCTCAGGCTCGGGTTCAGCAAATGTTTGCAACCTATTGTCGCAGACCGGAACTATTCCCCGAAAAGTACCAAGCCCGGGCCCGGCAGATTGGCACTCCTCGAATGGCGGTAGAGTACATTGCCGGGATGACTGATAAGTTTTTCGAAGAGACTTTTCACCGAACCCATACGGCGGATGGGTAGTCCCTAAACATCGTCGAACGGGTTTGAACTTATTTCTCGAAAACTGTTGCACCTAAGATACTTAGCGTGGCAAAAACAGGGCGGGAATGGGTACGATGTCCGGCCCTTATTTAATTGTCAGCAAATGAGTCCAGCCCTTCAGGGCGAGTCGGTTTTGCAATTCAGGAAGTCCCCGTAAACGGTAACGCGCCGGGCCACCAGAGCACCCCGATTCAAAAACTGATTTGCCGTGTTCAGTCCGTCGACTGGATTGGTTCATTGCAACCACGATTTAACTTTCAGCGAGCTACTACCACAGCTCACCTAATGCATTTAAAGCAGTGGCCTGGTCTCCAAGCCACTAGTAATTGATAGCGGATTTTGACATGGCACTATGGATCTTACGCGGTGTGTTTATGTTGATCGCCATTGGTATGGCGATGACATTGACCTCCAACCCCGAATTTTATGGCACCGAAACACCAGACAACGTGTCAGCACCGCTTGGTCGTTGGCTACTGTTTGGCGGTTTTTTATTAGGAGCGGTCGTCACCGTTTTTGTCGATGTATTGATCAAGAAAAAACGGATCGACATGATCAGCAGTGTTTACTTTGGTTTGCTGGTTGGCCTGTTTTTGACTTACATCGTTAACCTAGCACTCGCCCCGCTGTTTGCGTTGCAACAGGATTTTGTTTTTGGCGGCACACTGATGTCGGCTGAGACGTTACGATCGATTCTGGTCTCGTTCGCTGGAGTTTGCCTGTGCTATGGCTGCGTCAGTATGCTCTGGCAAACCCGCAACGATTTCCGGTTCGTCATCCCCTACGTCGAATTTAACAAAGACGTGAAAGGCGCCAAACCCTACGTGCTGGACACCAGTGTTGTCATCGACGGACGAATCGCTGACGTTCTTGAGACCGGAGTGATCGACAACAAACTAATCATGCCACGATTCGTTTTGGCTGAACTTCAATCGATCGCCGACAGCAACGATAAACTACGACGATCCCGCGGTCGTCGCGGTCTGGACATTTTGGATCGACTGCGGAAAAACAACGACATCGATTTTGAAATCTACGAACGTGAACTTCCAGAAATGGAAAACCACCCCGTCGACATGAAACTGCTGATGCTCGCGCGGCATTTGGACGGCAAGGTCGTTACAGGTGACTTCAACCTGAACAAAGTAGCCAAACTCCAAAACGTTCCGGTCATCAACCTAAACGAAATCGCAAACTCGTTGAAGCCAGTGTTCCTCCCCGGCGAATTGATCAAAATCAAAATCGTCAAAGCAGGCGAAGGCGCAACCCAAGGCGTTGGCTACTTGGATGATGGCACGATGATCGTCGTGGAAGAAGCGCGCAAAGAAATCGGCAACGAAGTGGCCGTGGTCGTTTCAAGCATGCTGCAAACCAGCGCCGGACGAATGGTGTTCGCCAAGATGAGCTAAACGCCTCTAGGCCAAAATTTTGATCCTGAGCCGACCGACGTGAACTGCCGGTTGATTACGCTTGTGAGCAAATACCACGAAGGCTTCGATTGACTATCAAGGCAGAGCCCCTGTTGCGTGGGGGGGCAGTTCGAAGAGTGGCAGTTCGAAAAGTGGCTGGATTACGAGAGGGCCGTGTGGTTTGGATTGGCGCTGCCGCCTGCCGGCTTGTCGGCCTACTCAGTCAGGGAACTTCAGGGAACTTCAGGGAACTCGGTGAAGAACGCTTGAGCTCAAACCGGCGATCGTGGGATTAAGATTAATACTTTGACTTTGACAACGAAAGTTAGTCGTCCATCTGAACTTCAATGACCCCTTCTGCAATCAATCGTTTAGCAGTGGCTTGCATTTTGGAAATCGTTTTACGCTGAGACTCCGAGAGCTTGAATTTTGAATTCGGAGGAATCAGCGGCTGCAAAATCCGGCCAGCACCACGTGGTTGTTCGTCATCTAAATATCGCTTGGCGAGCTTCAACCGAACCGGCACCGCCAATCGTTGGTAATGCTTCAGGTAATATCCCATCAACTCGCGATACAACCGGTCCTCTTCAGGAACCTTCTCCAGGCCATTCGCGATTTTGATCAGCCGCGATTCCGACAGCAGCAACTTCGGACGTGACAACGACAAACTCTTAAAACGTTTGAACGCGTTTTTGTAATGTCCCATATCGATATAGCGATCGACAGCTTCCAACCCCGTTTCGAGCTCCCGCTTAGCCTCAGCAATTCGCTCGACCCGCTCGTGCTTGATTTCCGCTTCCTCAGAAACCGTCAACTGCGACTGGCCTTTTTTCCCAGAGTGAATCGAAAAGAAGTCATGCCCCTCACAATTAACTTGCCGCATCTTCAGCATTCCCCAACCAACAAACAACCCGGGAAGCACTCCCAGTAAGTGCAGCACTTCGCTGGACATTTCAAACCAATGATAAGCCGCTATCAAAAGATTCATCGCCACAAAAAAGAAGCACACGTTTTGCAGCGACACAAAAAACGCTCCGCCGAACACCCGAAAGAAAAAAGTTCCCCCCCAGTGAAATTGCACTTCATTTTCTGGCGCCCACAAAAAGCAAACCACCATGATCCCAAAAATCGCACAACTTGCACCCAAGCATGCTCCCGACATAAAGATCGACACAACGCCAATCGAAATCGAAGCCGCGATGGCACAAAAATTGTATATCAATGCGAAACGCCACCAACCTACCTTGCCTTCCACGATCAAGCCGTAGATAAACAGAAACACCATGTTCCCAAACAGATGCCCAAAATCCGCGTGCAAATAAGCCGCCGTCAGCCATGTATGCGGCCTTAACGTACCAAACACGAGCTTACACGAATCGGTAATTTCTGGAGCCAGCAGTTGCAAAACGAATACCACCACATTCATGGCAATCGTAACGCCGGTCATGATGGGCAAGTGATAGATCGGGGCGTCGGTGCCCGTTGGGATAATAACAAACATCAAAAACGATTCGCGGCAAGGAACGAAATCTTGGAAAGTTTCTGGCCGTTAGTCTAATCAATCATCCGAAACGATGCACTCGGTTGCTCAAACGCTCCGCAGCCAAAAAGTAGCGAAACCGGAATCACTGCTACCCTGCCGGGCACAACCCCGCCCTCCATTACTCACTTCGCATACCGACATGATAATTATGGCACTGAGTACAACTATTACTCGTGCTGCCCGATCGATGACAGGACGCACAATCGCTGACCGTCAATGCCGCAAAGTTACTGTGAAACTCCTGCGGATCAAAACCCACGAACGAATCTTGATTACCTTGCTCAGAATTCATCTGATGGCAGCCCGAACAGTCTCGTAACTGAGGCAGCGTCAAATGCGGTCCGTGAGAAAAACGAGTGAACGAAGCAACCGTCGGATCGCGATACTCAGGCCCCCAATTGACCAACAGCCGACCGTCGCCTTGGCGATCGGCAGTATGGCAGCGGCGGCAATCCCCCATCCCTTCGTTTGCCATTAACAAACCAAACAAACCAGTGTCGTCCGATTCGTTTTCTTCCACCGAAATTCGGCCGACCAAATCAATCCAGCTTTTCAGAGTTCCATCAGCATGGCCAGTTGGTTGGTAACGCAATTGAAATCTTCCATCGTCCCGGACCCATCCAACGGCCGATTTATCATTCGGTTGCCAAACCGATGCGGGCTTGGCTTGATTGGCTTTCACTTTCGCCGTCGGAGCTCGACTGGATTCTACTTTCGCTACCGGAGCCTGTTTCGCATCACCTGACTGACCGGAACTCACCGCCCCAGCACTTACTGTTGCTGCGACCCCATCGCCAGCCAACGGATTCTTTGCCAGCCACTCACTTCCATCCCGTTCCGGTTGATCCTGCAGCGCCGCCAACGTTTGCGATGACCACTCAAAGTCTTGCTTTGCCAACAGGGATCCACTGGCTTCCAACTTGTATTTCGCAGCCTCAGGATAGTCCGGCACCTGGCCACCCACTTCAGCCTTCAGATCTGGCAACCAACGGTTGGCCGATCCTTGAAACACAGACGCTTCCAACGCACTGGCCAACCCTTGAAGCTCCGCCGAATCTAACTGGACGCCCGTGACTTCCTTTATCCGCCGCGCGATCGCCGGTTGGCCATCACGAGCCAGTTCGAACATCAACCGCTTGATCGACCACACCAACGTCACGCTGTCGGCAACGTCTTTAGCTTCGTCGGGATCGAGATCAGAAAAATCAAACTGAACGTCTTTTTGATCCAACACTTTTTTCGCTTCCGGATCCGACAACAACAACAAACGCATCACCGGCGGCAGTGGACCATCAAAATCACCGGTTGCCGCCAACGGCCAACCACCCACGTTCGCCCCCTGAGCTTCAATCGCGGTCATGTCCAAAGTCGGCAAAGCTAACAACGCCAAACCTGGCTCACTCATCACCTCTATCTTTTGTTGATGACATTCCGCACACGACTGCTCAAACGAAGCCAACTTCTGAACACTGTTGCTGCCGTCGGCTACATGACACTTCGCACAATCAAACGCTTGCTTGGCGCCGGGAAAGTGCTTGCCCGAATGGCTCGCATGATCAAACGCAATGCTTGAACGACGCTTCAGCGGATAGTTGTCCAGCGGCGGATGATCTATTTCAAATGAATGATAGGCCTGCTGGTGACAGACTTGGCATTGCTGATCCGTCAACTCAGTCAAATCGTTTTCGCTACCATGATGTTCGCGATGGCAAACACTACAAGCAATTTCGCCAGCATGCGTCGGAGCGGGCAGTCGAGCCAACCCTTTGATTCGATCGGCGATTGAAACCGTCTGACCATCCGCCCACGTACTCAGCGTCGCCGGATCGACACTATGTGGGTTCATTGCCCACTGGCTATCAATCGATTGTTCGTGGCACTTCATGCACAACTGCGATTGGGTTGGCATGTCCACTTCAGGCCCCAGCAGCGCCGTCGACGTCCATTGCGAAAACGAGTCGTGGCCGCCTGGATGACATGCTGCACAACGGTCTGCACCCTGCCCTGCCAAAATCTGAGCATGACTAGAACACAGATCACCGGGAGCCAGCAACTCATTTCGAATCGAAGGCGTCCCCAATCCAATCATCATCGCGCCGAACGTAAACGCAGTCACCGACAACGTAAACATCCAACGCCGCCAACGCAGACTGCGCGTCTTCCTCGACACCACCGCAGATCCGTCGTCGGTACCGTCAACCTCCAAGACAATTTCTTGCCATTTATCGTGAGGCCGTTGATAACTAGAACCAATCGACTTCATACTACTTTTGCGACTGTTTTTCTTGATCATCCTGCTGCCCCCAGAAACGCATGAGCCATCACGGCATGCACCAACGACAACAACAATAAACTATAAGTGAACCCGATATGCACAAACAACCAAACCTTCAATCGCCCTTGCAACGCTCGGTGATAGTCCAGCCGATCCCGCTGCTCGACGATTTTCGAAAGCTCTTGCCCAAGCTGTCGCTGGTCGGTGGTTAAATACCTGTCCAAGTCTCCGATCTCGGCCACCAGCTTTCGCTTTAGTCGTCCATTCGGATTGACCCAAAAGCCCCAGCTCCGTGGATTTTCTAAAAACTCGGCCAACCGATTGACATAAAACTGCCCCAACACGTCGGTAGTTTCGCTGGCTTGAAGCACCAGCTGTCGAGCCTTCGCGGCCAGCTGCACGCGCAATCGCGGGATCTCCTCGAACACCACTTCACCGCCCCAACTCGTCAACTTCGATGGGTAAGTTCGTGAAATCAGCAGACCATACACTCCACTGATTGCCACGATCAAAAACAAAACCGTCAACGTCCCTTCAAAGATCCCATCGGGAATGCGCCAGCGAACGTGCATAGCAAACATCCCAAACGTTGCCAGCCCAACATAGATATGCAGTTGCATCCAAAAGCTGGCGGTACCGACGTTTGCGATAAACGACAACCGTTTCCGCATTCCAAACAGTGTCAACACAAAGAAGCTACCCAACAACAAATAGCCCGTCAAAAACACGCTATGCCAAAGCGATTGATTCAGCACGTGGACTACAAATGCCAACAGCGACAGCGCAAGTACCAGCAGTACGCAATTGCGAATTCGTCGGCGAGTCAAATAGGCTGTGGGCTTGGAAGGCATGAGACGGATTCGAAGCTATAATTCGGAAACAGTGATTATTGAAGTTGAGAGAACGGGCCAGGAGTGGACAAATCGATTCGCACCAACGCATCATGCGGGCAAGCCCGCTGACAAGCCGGGCCGCCACCATGATCCTGGCACAGATCACACTTGGTTGCTTTACGAATCGGATCACCAGAAGCCGAATCGATGATGGGCAAGCCTTTGCGGTCGTTGATTTCAACCATTTGAATGTTGCTGTATGGGCAGCTGTTGGAGCAAGTCGAGCAACCGATGCAGGTGGAGTCGTTGATTTTGACCGTGCCGGTTTCGCTCTCGCGATGAATCGCTCCCGTCGGACAACCGATCATGCACACCGGATCCAAACAATGCATGCACGCATGAGCGACCATCCAGTTGTCATGTACCGGTCCACTGCGATTGAAGCGAGGATTATTGTCATGAGTCGATGCACAAGCTCGCACGCAATCGTCACACCGCGTGCAGCGATTCAAATCGATGACCATCGCATTACTGCCGTTGACCATACGATTACCAACCAAAAACTCCAACAACGGTGTGTCGACCGATTTTTTTCGAGTTTCCAAGCGGCGATTGCCGTTAGGTACACCAGCGGCTTTGGCATCCGCGGCTGTCGTTCGCTTTGGAAGCGGCGCCGGCATCAAATTGTCGGGGATCCCCGACAGCAAAACTGTATGCACCACCTCAGCCGGAATCGTCAGCACGTCAACGTATCCCACCGCGCGAAGGCTCAACGCCCACGGCCGGTCTTCATTTGTTTTTGCGTTGTGCAACAACTCCCGCAAACCAAACACCTGACCTTTTCCCAAGTAAGCAATCGTTTTGTGGCCATCGCCATGCTTACGACTCAACCGAGCAAACCCGCTACGGATCAAGAACAGGTCATTCGCCGATTGCCCCTCTTCGGCAATCACCGGCTCGGCTTGAATCCGGGCAGCAATGTCTTGCTTAGCGGTCGATTTGAATTCTTGATTCCACTGAAAATCGCCGTAAGAACGAAACTCCGTCGCTTCACAGATCGCTTCCATCGCTTGTTCGCTCAACGACTTCATAATCGGTAACTCGCGCAAATGACTCAGCAGGCTGTTTTGACGGTACAGCCGTTCAACGTGGTCTTTCATCGCAGCATCACGCTGGAGTAACTCGCGGAACCCCTGCCAACGAATCTCGAGTAATTGCATTTTCGAATTGGCGACAACGGTTGCCGAACGAGGTGACCGCGTCAACGCCGAAATCTCGCCAAAAATTTCTCCCACGTGTAACGAAACCGAAGCATCGGGGCCGATCACACGAGGCACATCGTGCAAGAAAACCTGCGTCTCTCCGCCCTTGTCGCGACGTCCCACCAGCTCGTCAGAAAACTGTTGCTCGCCTACGTCACGCGTTTCTGCATAAGGGGAACGACTCCATGCCGCCCCAATCAAATCCAACCAATTTCGCTTGGCCGGTTCCGAATTGCGTCCCAATAAATTCGACGGCAACGATTTAAGCGAAACCAATGCAGTGCCATCGAGAATCAAAAACGCACTACTGCCGTAGTCGCCTTCGCGTACGATGATGTCGCCACGTTCAAGGTCCAACAGTCGGCAATCATGTTCAATAATCCCTGCCAACGAAACCTTGCGAGAAAACGCCGCCGGATCCATCGACGCGAATGGCTCCCGTGATAGCACCAAATCCACGACCGCCTGATTCATGGCAGGTTCGAATGGCTTATCCCACCGCTGCGGTCGTTCAATTTTAGTTGGTCGTTTAGTCACGTTTTGCGTCCTGCAAATGTTGGTTCCGTAATTTACGGCTCGCATCCGTACCAGATAGTTGACGAGATTTGTGGGTTGTTAATTGGGTTCGACTTCAAAACGTTTCTAAAAACGTTTTCATACAAAAACTATTTATAAGTGGATGGGTCCGGCAAATAAGAATCCACGGCAGATAAATCAATTCCATCGTTTGCGGCGGCGGCGAATTTGGAACCCGCTGTTTTAATTTGATCCGCAATCTGTTCCAACGATTCGCGATTATTGGTTCGCAGTTCTGCTTGTGCAAAAGCAGACAAGGCGAGTTGCAAATTTGGGTCGGACAATTCCTGCTGTAGTTTATTCAATCGCGTCGCAACCGATGCGGCTCGCTTAGCAACGGCCTGGCCGTAACTTGAATTCTCGGTGGCGGTGGCAACGGCTCGGGTGCTAAATTCTAAATCCGCAACCAAGCCAACCACGAACATCACACGAAGTCGCTCCGGAGACGAAACTGCGTTCGTCGTTCCATTTCGCAAAAAATTGTGACGAACTTTGCCTTGTGACCATCGCACCAATTCAAAATCCGCGCTGCCAGCGTTGTGGCCCCCAACATTCACCAACGACTCGTCGGGCACCGTATGGCAATTTAAGCAACTGCTCGCGATCGCATATAAATCGCGGGTGTTCCTCATGCCATACTCGGCACTCTCACTGAGTCGTTCTGCAGCATGCTCGGGAGACTCGGATTCTTTGGTTTCATTAGGTCCGCCGTAGTCACAATGCCCGTCCACCCAATCTGCGGCGGCCCCGTGGCATGACTCGCAAGACACACCTGACACGGCTTTGATTTTGTCGTTGACCATTTTTTGCGTGAAATGGCATTTAATGCAGGTGTCGCTACGTTTAACCGATCGTAAACCAAGCTTGCTGCAAATATCTTTGGCCGCTGGATTCCGAGTAAGCTGCTCAAAGGTCTGCGCATGCGGTGTCTGCTTCCAAACCGCCACTTCGCTGGCATGACACTTCGCACAAGTCGCCGCAGTTAAAACTTTATCCGGATCGCACCGAACTTGCTGAGCATCAGCTTGGCTCGCCACCGCAAAGGCCACCGTCACAAAAACGAAAACCCAGATCGGCAGCGTAATAAAACCAGATTGCACCGCCCACGTCTCCCGCACTTCATGCGGTAACTTGGAAACGGTCTCAAACGGGTGAATGGGAATATTGCTCACAGGTTTCTCTACTTCTTTCCGACTTTACAGGTCTAACTCGAGCTCGCCAACAGGCACCGCGATGCACGGCAAACACTCCTGTGGGCCCAAGTCACTTGGCTCACCGTCAGGATAATCGACCTGACCGCGTGCAATCTTCGCTAGGCATGTTTCACAAGAACCCGCTCGGCAGCCTGAATCGATAGCGACACCGGCGTCTTCGGCCATTTCAAGGACTGAGCTTTGTCCGTCGTAGTTGACGGTCACGTTCGATTTTAAAAAATGAATCGTCGCGGCGCCCGTCGAATCAGTCGGCTGACTGGCTGTCGGTTTTCGCGGCTTGCGAGCTGCTGGGCCAAACGCCTCAGAGAAAATCTGGTGCTCGCCTATCCCCCAACTCGCCAACCCAGTGCTAAGCGAATCCATGAAAACTGGCGGTCCGCAGAGATAAAACTGACACTCGGGTCCTGGTAAAATTTGCTTCAACAGATCCACTGTCACGTAACCAGAAATCTGGTAATCGACGCCTTCAACCTCGTCTTCTAGGGGAGAAGAAAAACAGTTGACCGCCACAATGTTTTCGTGCGTCGCAGTTTGCTGATCAATCCACTCGCGGAACACTTGATCCTTTCTATTCCTCACGCCGTACATCAGCACGACGCCACGTTTTACGTTTTCGTTGATCGCCTCTTGAATCATGCTGACCATCGGAGTGATCCCGATACCGCCGGCCAACAACACGATCGGCGCTTCGCTGTTGTGCTGAAGCGTAAAGTCTCCTGCCGGCGGTTTGGCTTCAACCACATCGCCAACCTTTAGCTGGTGGTTAACGAAGTTACTGATCAACCCCGCTGGAAGTTCCGGCTGATTGTTAGGCGCAGGAACGGCTTTCACACTAATGCGATAAAACCCTTGACCCGCAGCATTTGAAAGTGAATAACAGCGAACCACAGGTTTTGCGAGGCCCGGAAGATTGAATCGAATCGGCAAATGTTGGCCAGCACGGAATGTTTCGCAAGGCTGACCATCCACCGGCCGCATATAAACACTCGTGCAAACCGCGGTTTCCTTGACCAGCTTAACCACTTCGAGCCTGCGAAACGAACTTGGCCGACTGGACGCTGGCGACGCCGAACTTGCTAACGCACCGGCCTGATCGGAGACGCTCTCCCTAGCCGACGACATTCGCTGATCGCCCTGTTTTCTGATTTGCTCGCGGAGCAGCTGCTTGGCAAGTTCGAACTGTTTTTTGTTTCGAAAACTAATCTGCAGCGATTGCGTGGCCCACAAGCCTAACTGCGCAAGCGCAACCACACACAATATTAGACCAAAAATCGGAATTAGTAGGCTGACGGTTGGCATGAGAAGTTAAGCCACAGCAACCGCTGAGGCTACTAGAGCAATCGGTTTAATCAAAAAAGTCTGCCAACGCACGTCAAATCGCGGCTGGGAGAATTACTTAATCGATCGACATATCGTCTCGTCTCTCTTGAACTTTTTGATTTCCTCCGCAAGTTCTTACTCTGACAACCGCTATCAAAAGATTTTAACTCGGGTATTCCCCCTAAAATTCCGAAGAAGACAACAGCCCAGCCGTCGAATCAATCCGAAATCGCCCCCATCCCCCGCGAAAGAACCGCCCTTAGCAACTCGTTATTAAACCTCATGTTAAGCGTCACCTATCACAATACGACTCATCATCAGCAACACCACTCGGGGCTTGCCTCTTGGCTGGTCGTTGGCGAGATAGGCGTCGCCGAAGCGGTCGATGTCGATCAAATTCCCGAGGACTGCCAACTTGTCTTGGTCCCGAAAGTTTCGGCAGTCGAACTGTGTGTAGAATTCGAACTAGTCTCCAGCGATGGGAACTCCGACGAAACCATCGTTCAATTCAGCAACGGCGGACGCTCGCTGGCATTTTCAACAGGCCAACGGCTCCACCGCTCCACCGGAAAACCCTTTAAGTTACCGCTCTCTTTCCGTACGGGAACAACCCAAATTGAAGTGGTCTCACACCACATTGCACCACAACTCGACGATCGCTTAACAGTCCTCAACCCTCACGAGTACACCGCCGAAGATTCTCGGCAATCCATCGGCGGCGAAACACTCGGCGCATGGCTGGAAACGTTGGGACAGATGCAACGTATCGCTGCTGGATCCCAGGAACTGTTCGATTTAGCCGCCGAATCTGTCTTCAATCCAGGAGGATTCGATGGTTGCATGGTGCTGCAACGGCAAGCCGAGTCGTGGGAAATCGTCGCGAGCCATTTGCCCTACGCCGACCACGGGATCCACTTTCGCGCAAGCTTAGCTGAACTGGTGAAAGCTACAGGTAAAGCTTACTTCCACGACTGCCGTAATGTTGAAGCCGAAGCCGAAGGAAAACAATCGCACGTCGCCGTCGTTTGCCCAATCTTTGACGCCGAAGAAAACGTCGTCGCTGCGCTGTACGGCTTTCGGAGCTTGCACTGGAAAAACCAACGAAGAGGCATTCGTTTTTTTGAGGCACGGTTTGTCCAAGTGGTCGCCGACTCGCTATCGGCCGGAATGATTCGCTTGACATCCGAAGCACGCTCAGCCAAATCGTTGGTCTTGCTCGAACAAGCCTTCCCCAGAAAGATCGCGGCTCAACTGACCTCCGGAATCGACGCGTTGCAACCCCGCGTCCAAGAAGTAACCGTGCTGTTCTGTGACATGCGCGGGTTCAGCCCCATCGCCGATCGCTTCAGCGCTAACCAAACCTACGACCTGCTCAGCGACGCGATGGACTGTTTCAGTAACGCCATTCTGGATTTGAGCGGAGTCGTGATTGATTTTTACGGGGATGGCCTATCCGCATTTTGGAATGCGCCGGTAAAGCAACCCGAACATGCTTTGCTGGCCTGCCAAGCCGCGTTAGAAATCCTGGAAACGCTCGCACCGTTGAATCAACGCTGGGAACCGATTATTGGCACGAAGCTAGAAGTCGGCATCGGCATCCACTCCGGCGTCGCGTCAGTAGGAAACTCCGGCAGCCAGTCTCGAATCAAGTACGGGCCTCGCGGAAAGAACGTCAACATCGCCAGTCGCTTGGAGCAGCTGACCAAACAATGCCAGACCCCGATTCTAATTTCCCAAGCAACCGCTGAACGAGTGCCGGCTTTTCATACGCTTCGTAGCCAAGGTCAGTTCGAGCTTAGGGGGCACACCGAACCCATGGAAGTGTTTGCGATTAGCGACCATCAACAAGTATCCGGTTTGACGTCGCAACAAGCAAGCAAGCCTTTGCAAGCGGTCCAACCCAACGATCCCCCCAAAGTCCAACGTCCTAAATTCACCGTTAATTAGTGGGCATAGTAAATCCCGCAGGCAGCCCCCAGTAATAATTAAATTCGGCAAGATCCGCATAACCATTTGATTGAGCAACCGGATCGACCCCAACGACCATCGATTCGCTGCGGCGGCTAAAATTCCATGGGTTAAACGCCGAAATCCGTACTAGGCTTCCGTGTGCGCCAATCGACTTGCGTGAACGTGTTCAACCGAGTCATCCTGTGATCGCCTCAACGTCGCGAGAGGTCGTCAAAAACTTACCGCAAATTAGATCCGTGTTAAGACGTCGAAAAACGACGACCGGCTGACTCTCCCACCATTTTTCTAAAAAATAGACATGACCAACGAACATCAAACTTTTGGCGTTACGCCGAGTGCCGACGGGCAATTCGAAGACCGTCGTTCTGGCGGAATGGTTCGCTCGACTCCAGGATTGGAGCGACGTCAGTTTTCGGACAGCCATTCAAATCTTACTGAAGACGCCGCTGAGCTTGGACGGACGATCGATCAATACAAATTGGTCAACCGCCGGCGGTACATCACGTACGAAGAAATGCTGTCGATCATCACAGAATTAGGCTACTCAAAGTCCTAACCCGTTCCTTGCTTGCCGGACGAGCCCCAGCAACATGTACCAAACGTAAACAAACAAGAGCAAAGGCTAACAAACGGAATCCCTCCGCGACATCGCCCTTTGTATACTTTGACCTTTGTATACATTGCCCTCTGCCCTCTGCATAATCAAGCAACAGCAAGTAGCCGCTTGTCACCCGATTTGAAAGAGACTTAGAGAAACCCGAACAGCTACGCGGTGCACGACCGCCTATCGTTTGTCTCTATTGAAATGGCTCAAATTCTCGCAGCCATCCACCTGCAAACCCCGATTAAAAAAACCGCTTCGCAAAGAACTGCAAGCCGCTCTTTCGAACGCGGATTCGATTAACGATGCTTCGTCAAACCATCTCGCTTAGGTGGAGCAAGTCGATTCGCCGAGTAAACCGACGTCCCAACCGGTGTCGCTGAAGCACTCGAACACCCACAAGAACTCGTTGCTGGAACTCCAACAGAGTATCCAATCGGCGACGAGTGTTCGATAACCGAACCGCCACAGCTTCCACTGCTGCAACCGCAACTAGCCGACGATTCAACGCCACTGCAAATGCGTCCGCCTAGCAGACCACCACCGTTTAGCAATCTGCTACGGTTCAATAATCCGCCGCCGCAACTGCTACATCCACAACCAGCTGACGACTCCACGCCCGAGCAGTTTCTTCCGCCCAACAACGCGAACCCAAATCGACGCAACAGATCCCCTGGCTGCCAGCAAGACGCTACGCAACCAGAACCGCCGCATGAGCCACCGCCACATGAGCCACTGCCGCATGAGCCACCTACCCAGTCCGCGCCCGAGCAAGGATCGCGACAATCCGGTGGATTGCTGGCCCACTCGTCGATATAAACTTCACCGCAACCACTTCCGCAGAACAAACTGCCGTTACGCAATCGACTCAATGGTCGTTGAGGAATCACCTGCTCGCCGTAACCGATGCCATCGCAATCGTTACAGGAAACGACTCCGCAACCAGGACCACAGCACCCAACAGACATCATGCTGACAACTAGCGTACTCAGCAAAAATAACAAACAGCGACTCATTGACTCGCCCTCAAACAAAAATGGGTTCAATCGCAGGCAAGACAAAGCCCACGTCAACGGATTTTTTCAGCCGAAATACGACTGCCTTTTCCGTTTATCGACCCTCAAGCTCACACCAACCAGAGAAATCCGTACAATGATCAAACTTTACCAGAAACAATTTGCACCCGTTCATAATGACCAGCAAGCAATGAAACCCAATCTTCCGATTTTGAAACTCTCATGCTGTCTGATCCTGCTTGCAGTCACGGGCTGCAGCGGTGATCCCGACCGAGCCCAGATCGTGGGCGACTGGGAGATCGCAACCGCCGATCATTTAATGGGGCAAGTCATCGCCGAACCACTCGACTCCGAATCGGCCAATGACTCAAACGCCAACCAACCGCCTCGGATGCTGATTCGGTTTTACAACAGCGGATACCTTGCGACCGAAACCAACATGGGCAGTATTTCGACCCAAAAACAAGGCAACTGGAAGTTCTTGTCCTATGACGCCCAAACACGCACGGCAAAAATCCAGTGCAAACTCGTCGACGACACGACCGACTTTGACGTGATCGTTGAAAACGAAAACACCTTGCGTTTAGTCCCACCGAACATGGCGGGCCTCAAGAAGAAACTCAAGTTTGTCCGGCAGCAATAATCAAGCGTCAGCCAAAGCAAATAGCAACCCGCTGCGTCAGCAAGGAACCCAATGTCGCCTTTCACTCCCAGCAAATCCTCGCGAGCTCGCTTTTTACATCGGTTGACTACTGGTTACAGGAAATCACCTGCGAATGAACGTCGATGCAAAATCCTATAACACGTCCAGCCACCAGTACACCGATCTTCAAAAACTGATTTACCCTGTGACCAAGCTTGCCTACCGCCGACTTAGTTAGCCAGTTAGGCTACAATGAACCGCGGCAGCGTGCTGGACGAGAGTTACAAAGTCCGCCACGTTTTGACAAAACCAAAATTGCACTTACTTCCCAAAACTTAGACCAACCACGAAGAACAAAACCATGCCTGCTCAAGATGGCTCCGTTCCACCGATGATCATGTTCCGCAGCTTTCTAACGATCGCATGTGGCGTGGTTGGCCATTGGTTCTTGTTCGCAATCGCGCTGGTGGTGGTGTCGAGTTTTTTCCCGGAGTACAAAGCGTTGCTGGCAGAGGCTCGCGAATCCGGAGAAGCGTTGACCGAGGCCCAAGCCTTCGGCGCCATGCCACGCGTGATGCTGTTCACCGTGACCGGAGTCACCGCACTACTCTGTGTGCTGCTAGGAATATTCATTGGCTTGACCGCTCCGTTTGGACGGTTTGTCCACACAATATTTTTGGCCGTGATCGTTGCCATCAATTATCTCAGCGGCTCGATGGCCGCACCGCCAGAAAAAAAGTTTGCATTGATGACCTATTTATTGGTACTCCCGGCCGCGATTCTATTGGGAGGTTACTTGATCAATCGTAAAATGGCCAACTACGACTTGGCCAGACGAGAACAACCGGCCATGCTTGGCGAAGAATAAAAGCTTCTCCCCGTAACGTTTTCGAGCGCCGCATTTTCTGCTTGGTCACGAAATCCTGGGAGCGAGCGGCACTAAGCTAACCGCGGACGCCGGCAACCAATCCACGAACTCCCAAAGCCTGCCTCCAGCTCCAACTACTCGCTTCCAGCTCCAACTACTCGCTTCCAGCTCCAACTACTCGCTTCCAGCTCCAACTACTCGCTT
>JALZWN010000017.1 GCA_023300235.1 Mariniblastus sp. | reverse complement strand
CCACCCGAGGAACACTAGGGCAATATCTTTGCCTGACAGCATTTTCCGGGACGCCGAATAGTGTTAATATTAGGAGATCCGTTGCCTGTCCCCGTTTCTCCCCTCACTTTTTGGGTGTCCCTAGACGCCAGAATCCGTGCTCAATCTCAATCAAGAGATCGCGAAACACGGTAGCACGACTCTGTGATTGAGGAATCAATTGAAACATCGGCACGCCCAATTGACGGACCACCAGTCGGTCCAGTGGGCTGAAAAGTAACCACTTCAATTTCCGAACCCAGCGTTAACGGCGGCCCATTCGTGTACAAGATGCCGCGTAGGTTCGTTCCTTTGCCTGGCCAAGTACGAAAGAGTATTAGCTTGGATCCATCCGGCTGTGTCGTCACGTACCCCGCGTTGTCGATAGCATTGTTGCGTACGTCAATCGAACACTTGCCACTGTCATCAACAGTGATTGTGTCATCGAAGATGTCAGCTGCTGTCTGATCAAGCAGTGTGAGTGAAACAGGCTGTTCGCACCCGAGCATTGGCAAACCGGTCAGAGCAAAGAGAAAGAATAGTAGTATTCGCATTTTTCAATCCAGATGATGTCCGGGATGCCCAAGTCGCAGAGGAAGCATCAAAACCGCGTTTCTTCCACTGAATTGTGACCTTGCCATTAACGCAGGTCTAGTCCCAGCCGAAGTGTCGCTTGATAGCGTTCGGTAGATTCTCGATCACGGGAGCAGGTACTTCGAAAAGTGGTGTATCGCCATTAACATCAACGAACTCCATTTCTGAATCGTCTCGATGCCTCCAATAGCCAAAGCCACCCATGTCGCTATTGTACGTCCACAGGCGGTTTTTCGCGTCAAAATAAAGGAACCACCTCTGGGCGTCCGAGAAGCCGCCTCCATTGGCAAGGACGACTGAGGAATCCTTGCCCTTAATTGTATAGTCAACGATGCTAACTGATTGGCGTCTCGCTTCAACCGTATGCGAACCGTCAGTTGACGTTAGCTTGCCAAACCTATTCAGCACCGAGCCAGGCAAGGCCACAAAATTGCTCGTAGTTGCCGTCGGCTGGGGAGCCTGCGAATCTGGCGTGCAGCCCGCGAAGAAGAATGCAAGTGAGAGAGCGAGAAGTAGTGTTTTCATTTTTGCCAACCAGAATAACGACTGCAATGACCGACTCGCAGCAAATAAACTAAACATGAAGTCCGGCGTGGGCCCATCGCTTTGTTCGCCCGCGTCTAGTGATTAACTCTTGCATAGACGTATACGACTAACTTACCGGATTCGTTTTCTGCAGTGTCTATCCGAATGCTCAAATCTCTGGTTTCGCCGGAAGCAGAAGAGATCTGTTCCAAATCAACACCGATCAGTCCAGAATCTGGACTCCACCAAGGCTCTGGTACGGTCCGGCCAAATCCCGGTTTCGTCTCTCGTTTCAATAGTGACGTAGGTGCACCGACGGCAGGGTCAAAGATGCCGTCGGCATCACGAGTCTGAACTTCGAATTTTAACGCGAGTGTATCAAACTGAAAATCTGGCTGTCGAAAGTATCCGATTGGCGTAATTACCAAAGCATCTTGGATCGACATCGCATCACGGCACGCTCGAACCTGCTCCTTGGTCGGATGAGTGGAACTTTCCATTTCAATGTCCGAGCAACCTAACGCACAAACAATCACGAAAGCTGAAATGGAAAGTGCGACTAAATTTGAAATGCGGACTGACATGCTAGTAACATAATGAATGGGATAACGTCTGCCACGAGCGAGTCGCAACAAACAAACCAAACAACAAAACCCTTGCGAAATGTGACGTGGATCCATGGTTTTGCTATTCGTCAATTCGTGTCGATGCCAACACGGTAGTCATATTGAAAATTTGTCGACACACTATCGAACAACCCGCCAGAATCGTAGTCCACAGTGTAGCTGATCTTTGCATCTCCTGCTGGTGCAAAGTCACGGGGTAATTTTGCGTGCCATTTGTCGCCCATGCAAACGTGCCTCATTTCAATACTCGTCGTCTTACCTTCGCCATTATCCACACGCAAAACTGGTTTCTTCGGCGCAGGAACTAGCTTGCCAATTCCGCCGTCCCAGCAAGGCAAATCCATGTAGGCGATTCGCTTGGTAACCGAAGGCTTGTATCGGACCTGATCCCACCCGACAGTCGTTCGCATATTTGGGCTGGGTTGATCAAGCGGCAATTTGATTGGGCGGACTTTGCCCATTAAGCTGGCATCTATTTCCATAGAAAAGATAGATGCCTTCTGTGAATGGGAGTAAAACGAAACGCGTAAATACCGATTCTGAAAATGCTTCTTTGGAAGGTAAAGCGGAAGGCTATCCACGTTTGTTGACATCGTGACACAAGGATACTCTTTCGACGTGCCGATTGTTCCAACCGTAATTCTTGTGTTTGGCTCTAGCTTCTCAACAAGTGCGCCGGTGATAGTCAACTCGAAGTTTTCAGATTCGCTTTGCGCCAAAGCTTTATGCGCAAAAGTGAACGCGAACAATACAGTCAAAACTTTACAGCTGAATTTGATCAAGGAATGCCTTTCGACGGATAAAAAATCCATGCAAGTCTCTGACTTGGGGCGTAATC
>JALZWN010000016.1 GCA_023300235.1 Mariniblastus sp. | reverse complement strand
TCGTATGATCGGGGTGGATCGATGGTCCACCAAGCGTTGCTGCCGATTTGCGTTAAGCTTAGGTCTGCGTCGATCTGGCTGGCCAAGTTGTCGTGTTCAATAAACGGCAACAAAAACACCAGCGCGGTTACGTGAGATCCATCCCTGCTGTCCGCGCCGCGGTTAAAGATGTCGATTGGGTCGTTTGGCTTTCGCGAAATTGAGGCAGGTGGGAAATGCGTGTTGGTGCTTTCGAAATTTAAGGTTGCCAATCCAATCTGCCGCAAGTTGTTGACGCATTTTGTCCGGCGAGCCGCTTCGCGGATTGCTTGGACAGCTGGCAACAGCATCGCAATCAAGACGCCAATGATTGCGATCACCACGAGTAGTTCAACGAGTGTTAAACCTTGTCTGGATTTTCTCATTCGATTACGTTCAGGTTAGCGTGAGGAAAACTTGGTTGCACGCGATGGTGAGTGAGTCGCATGTAGATTTGGCTTGCGATTTCAAACCCAATCTGCTGATTATCACGGGGCAAATGTTTCAGCAAATTCGAACTGCAAAAATGTTCTTGGGAGTATCGGAAGTATAGCAAAAAAAAGAGGACTGTTTTACGCTGTTAAATCAAACACATCTCAAGTGTTTCACTCGGGCACTCGATGGTTGTTCTGGTACTTTGATGGGGTGACTTGGCCGTGGCTTCAAAAGTTTGCTTGGGTGTGGGTTGCAGGCAAAGTTACCAACCCGCGAAGGCTCTCTCGCAGTGCTTTGCGTTTTGGTCGTTTTGCGTTTTGGTGGTTTTGCGTTTTGGTGGTTTTGCGTTTTGGCGAGAGGCAAGTCACGAGATGGCTCTCGCCTGAGCCGCGTGGACGTTGGGATTGTTCCGAATGGGAAAACAACTGCGCTGAGATGAAAACCAGAACTTTCGTTTTGGGAGAGGGTGGGTTCATGCAGCTTCTTGGGTTGCTCGGGGCGAGTGCTTTGGCTCAAGAAACTGATGTGACGACTGATTCGGAGAAAGACATCAGATGGCCGGTAAAGCGCGGTTTGACGGAGTCGATTTCGAACGGGGCGGGAAGTTGGGAAGTTTCTACGGGAGGCAGGCTCGTGCCGCGGTGCTGGGGGCTTGAGTGTTCGGCCGCAGCGCACGAGCACTTCCATCTCTTGGTTGGGAGCGAGCATCTTAAGAAGGGTTTAATGAAACGCAGAGTGAATCTGGTTGTCTGGTGGCGATTGGGCGACAAAGAGCTTAAGGTGAAATAATTAGGCGATCCGCTTTTTCTAAATAGATTATCGTTTTCTTTGTTTGGTAGGACATCGTGCGAGCTCGTATTCTGATTTGGTCGGTCACGGCTGCTTTGGCTGGATTTCTGTTTGGCTTTGATACCGTGGTTATCTCAGGAGCTGAAGAGACGATTCAGTCGCTTTGGCAGTTGTCGCCTGTGACGCATGGTTTGGCTATCAGTATGGCGTTATGGGGAACCGTTCTGGGATCCATGCTGGGTGGGGTTCCAACGGAACGCTTTGGTCGAAAGCCGACGCTGATTACGATCGGTGTTTTGTATTTCTTTTCTGCGATTTGGTCGGCGTTTGCCACGGATATTTATTCGTTCATGATTGCAAGATTCATCGGCGGGGTTGGCGTTGGGGTCTCGACCGTTGCGGCTCCGTTGTACATTTCAGAAATTTCCCCGTCGAAACATCGCGGATGGTTGGCTGGGCTATTCCAGTTCAATATCGTGTTTGGCATTTTGGTCGCGTTGATTTCCAATTCGTTGATCAGTAACCTTGGCGACCAGAGTTGGCGTTGGATGCTGGGGGCGGAAGCGGTGCCAGCGATTGTTTTCTTTGTCATGTGCTTTAGTCTTCCGCGTAGTCCCCGTTGGTTGATCACTGCGAAAAACGATCATGCTGCGGCGAGGGAAACGCTGGCAGTAATGAATCCGGATTTGGATGCGCAAGGAATTGAATCATTGGCGCAAGCTATTGGAAGGGCTCCGAGTGAATCTTCAGGAGGAGCTGGTTTCTGGTCGGCTCAACTTCGTAAGCCGATTACGTTGGCGTTTTTGATTGCCTTCTTTAATCAGCTGTCAGGCATCAACATCATTATGTACTTTACCCCGAGGTTATTGGGGTTGGCGGGGTTTGAAGATCCGTTCACGGTCGCAATTTCGCTAGGGATGGTGAACCTGTTGTTCACGATGCTGGGACTGTTTTTGATTGACCGGTTGGGGCGTCGATCGTTGTTGTTGATTGGTTCGGTTGGATACATCGTTTCATTAGGTATTTGTGGTGGTACCTTTTTGAGCAATCCAGATTTCCAAGTCGTGTCTAAAATCGTTTCGAGTGCTCGGGCCGTGATTAAAAGCGCGGAAGCGGTTGAAGAATTGACGATTGACGGCAGAGCCGTTTCGGATGACGAAAAAAAGAAAGCGATCGAAGCATTCGGTCAAGCCAAGCTGGCATTGGCAGAAGTTAGCGATGTCAAATTCGCAGCAGCAGGATCTGGCACTGCTGCTGCGATTGAAATGTCTAAGGAAGTCAAACAAGCCGCGGCTAAAAGACTCGGGTTCTCGAGTATGGTCGTTTTGTTGAGTTTACTAGGGTTTATTGCTTCGCATGCGATCGGACAGGGGGCGGTGATCTGGGTTTTCATCTCTGAGATCTTCCCTAATGCTCACCGTGCAACCGGGCAGGCGTTGGGTTGTTTTACTCACTGGATCTTCGCCGCTGGTCTGACGTTGCTGTTCCCAATCGCCATCGCCAATATCGACGCCGGTTGGTTGTTCTTGTTCTTCTGTGGGATGATGGTCTTGCAGCTGTTTTGGGTGCTGTTGAAAGTGCCGGAGACCAAGGGCGTTTCGCTGGAGGCGATTCAAGAAAAATTAGGCGTCGAGTAAACGAGAGGTTTCGGCTCGCTTGCGACCGGCTGCCGATGGAATCTTTTATGTGCAGGCGGTCTTCTAGTAGCTTGGCAGTCTGTGCCGATGTGTCTTTGACTTGGCATTGGCCAGCCCAAGGGGGCCAAGTTTGCGCGAACCGAAACGGAATCATTCATCAAGCAATCTCACTAGGCACGCTCACTGAGCAATCCAGCGTTACTTGTTTTTCTCTTCGCCGGTGTTCAGAATTGCCATGAAGGCTTTCTGAGGAATGTCGACGCTGCCGATGGATTTCATCCGCTTCTTACCCTCTTTTTGTTTGGCCCAAAGTTTTCGCTTTCGACTGATGTCACCGCCGTAACATTTGGCGGTCACGTTTTTACGTAACGCTTTGACGGTCTCTCGAGCAATCACGCGAGTTCCGATCGCCGCTTGAACCGCGACCTCGAACATGTGCCGATTGATCTCTTCTTTCAATCGTTTTACAACGCCTCGTCCGCGTCGATCAGCGTCGCTGCGATGACAGATCACCGAGAGTGCGTCGACTTTCTTGCCGTTGACCAAGATATCCATCCGGCATAGATCGGCTGGGAAATACCCTAGCACGTCGTAATCCATCGTGCCGTAGCCGCGAGTGATGCTCTTGAGTTTATCGTGCATGTCGTAGATGACTTCGGCCAGTGGCAGGTCGTAAGTCAACATCATCCGCGTGGCCGACAGGTATTCGGTGCCTTGTTGTAGCCCGCGACGTTCTTGGCAAAGCTTCATCACCGGCCCGACGTACTCTTGCGGCTGGATCAAGTTGACCCGCACGATCGGTTGCGAGAACTCTTCAATCTCGCCCGGATCGGGAACTTCTTGGGGGCGGTGGATGAACAGTTCTTCACCGCGTTTGGTCAGGATTTTGTAAGTCACGTTTGGAGCGGTTTGCACCAAGTCTACGTCGGATTCTTGTTCCAAACGCTGCTGCACAACTTCCATGTGCAACATACCCAAGAAGCCACAGCGGAAGCCAAACCCTAACGCTTCACTTGATTCCGGAGCAAACTCGAAGCTGGGGTCGTTGATTGCCAGTTTCCCTAATGCATCACGGAGTTCAGTAAAGTCTTGTCCGTCGGAGGGATATAAACCACAGTACACCATCCGTTTGGGTTCTTGGTAACCAGGCAGAGGATCGGCGGGGTTTTTACCGGCAACCGAAACGGTGTCGCCGATTTTGACTTCGTCGAGTGACTTAATATTGCAGACCAAGTAACCGACCTGTCCGGATTCGAGTGAGTCGCAGGGCGTTTGCTTGGGCGTGAACTGGCCCATCTCGATTACCTCATGCTCGCTGCCCGTGCGGACGAACTGGATCTTGTCGCCCTTTTTGATCGTCCCGTTCATCATCCGGACGTACGTGATCGCACCCCGGTATTCGTCGTAATGCGAATCGAAGACCATCGCTTGAAGTTTATCTTTGGCACAACCGGTCGGCGGTTTGATCCGGTCGATGATCGCGTCCAACAGTTCGTCGATGTTCAGGCCGGTTTTGGCACTTACGCGAACGCACGATTCAGCGTCGACTCCGATCACTTGTTCCATCTCTTGCGCGACTTCGTCGGCGCGTTGATACTGTAGGTCGATCTTGTTGATCACTGGCACGATGTCTAGATCGTGTTCAATCGCAGCATACCCGGTCGCGACGGTTTGGGCTTCAACGCCTTGGAATGCATCGGCCAGCAGCAGAGCGCCTTCGCAACACATCAGCGAACGAGAAACTTCATATTGAAAATCGACGTGTCCCGGCGTGTCGATCAAGTTCAGTTCGTACTCTTGATCGCGGTGCTTGATTCGCATCGCGACGGCGCGAGCTTTGATCGTGATTCCCCGTTGCCGTTCGAGTTCCATATCGTCGAGCAGCTGTTCTTGCATTTCGCGTTTTTGAACGGTGCCGGTATGCTCTAGCAAGCGGTCGGCGAGTGTGCTTTTGCCGTGATCGATGTGGGCGATGATGCAGAAGTTGCGGATGTTTTGCGGGTCAATTTTTTTGGCCATGCCGGATTCGTTTTACTCTGGGTGTTCGCTGACTTGGTTTCAAGCTCGCCTATTGTATTCAGTCCTTGCCATTCCAGCAGCGCCAACAAACCCAGCTTCGGAACCAAGTTCGGCAAACTTGACCACTAAACGTTCGGCTAAAACCGGGAAAACGAGTTTCCGGGTCGACAAAACAACTCGTTGGAGAAACTTTTGGCCCAGCGGCGAGTGATTTCCGCCAAAATTCATGCCGCCGCCCAAAATGAAGGCCGCCGGATCGATCAGGTGAGCGAGATCGGCGATGCCCCGAGCAAGGTAGTCCGCGGTTTCAAGCACCAAGCTCATTGCAAATTCGTCGCCGGCTTCGGCGGCGTTGGAGATCATTAAGGCAGACAGCGGTGAGGCGGCGCTGGTTTGTTGGCGAAGCGAAGACGTCATGCCAGCGGGAGAGGACAGTGCTTCTTGGGTTCGGTCGACCATCGCGGTCGCGCTGGCGTAGGCTTCGAGATGTCCTTTGACGCCGCAGCCGCACATCCGAGCATTGTCAGAGGTGTCGATGTTCATGTGTCCGATCTCCGCGCCGTGGCTGTGTTCGCCGTCGATGGAGATGTCATTGATGATGATGCCACCGCCAACTCCGGTGCCGAGCGTCAACAGGAGCATGCTGGTGAATGCTTGTCCGCCGCCGACCCAGTATTCGCCGTAGGCGGCTGCGTTGGCGTCGTTGGCAAAGGTGGCTGGTTTGCCGACAGCTTGGCTGAGTTTTTCTCTGATCGGGTAGTTGTGCCAGCCGGGCAAATTCGTGGGGGTGAGAATCAAACCGGCTTTAATGTCCATCGGTCCGGGGGTTCCAACGCCGATTGCCGCGACTTGGTTCCAGTCGAGACCATGGCTGGACAATAAATTTGTGAGTTCCAGTTTGGCTTGTTCGACCGCGATGTCGGGCGAATCGTCTGCTTTGGTCGGGAATTTGGTTTCGGCGACGATGGTGCCGTTGTCGTCTACGATTCCGATCTTGACGTTCGTGCCGCCAACATCAACGCCGGCAAAAAAAGGAGGTTGGAAGGAGGATGGGTCTGGCATTGCTACGGCGTCCGAATCAACGGAATTGAAAAGTGGGCAAAAGGCTCGGCGAGCGTTTCGTAAACGATTGTTAGTATAAAAAAACGCGGGGTTTTGTTCTAGGCAGGGTAAGTCAGTTTTTGAATCTGGATGTGCTGGTAGCATGACGCGTTAGGGAGGTCCTCGCTGACCGGCTTGTCGATTTAATCAGCCCCCTTGGCGTTAGTCGCGGTTTGCGCGACGAAAAGCCGTGGCGATGGCTTAAACGGCTAACAACGATTTTTGAAATTCGACTAAATCAACAATCCCTGGCGGGTCGGGCTACCATTTATCGGTGGCGATGATGCTGCGTAGGCTATCTGGGCGCATGACAGGCTTGGAAGCTCATCACCACATTTTTAGGCTCGCAAGCAGTGCATGTTCGCCATCGAAATGCCGCTCATCATCGCCCCGATGATTCCTACAAAGCCTTGGTCGGTGCCGCAAAGGAATAAATTGTCTAAGTGAGTTTTGCCGTCGAGCACTTTATCGGGGGCGCCGTAGACGGCGCCGTTGTCGTGCCAAGTAAAGCGACTGATCGTGGTCGGCGTGAACAGGTCGGTGTCGATCACGTACGGCCGGAAATCTGGCGTGTATTCAACACTGGCCGCAACGCTCTTGTCGTACCAGCGTAATTTCTCACGTTGGTATTCTTCCTCGGATAACGCATTCCAACGGTCAAAATCCGCGATGGTCGTGATTCGAACCACTCCGTCAGGCAACTGGCCAGCACCGTCGGAGTACTCGTAGTTGTTGGGCGAGCAAACCACGCCAGTACGAGTGTCGCAAAGATCGTTGGCTGGTTTTTCCCAATGGAATTTGTTTGAGTCGTTATAAAACACGATCGTGTCGTCGTTGCCAAGTTTCGTCGGTTCGCGGTCCAAAATCGAAATCGATTCGATAAACGTGAGCTGTCCGGCTTGCCGCGGATCGGGCTCGCTGGTGTCACTGCACATTCGCAACGTTTCTAAACGCCCGGCCGACGACAAGATTCGTTTGCCTTGGATGATGTCGCCGTTGTCCAATTCGACCGAAACCGCGTGGTTGCCATCGGCGTGGATGGTTTTGACTCCGTGGCGAAGTTTTAGTTCGCCGCCGAGTCCGCGAAAGCGTTTGACTAGATTTTTCAAAATCAAACGCACGCCTTTGAACGGTCTCGCGAAGCCTTCGCAGAAGATGCTTCGGAACATGATGCAAAACTGCCCCCAAGCCATATCGTGCTCAGCGGCGTTTCCGTACCACATCAGCGGGCACAACAGCATTTCGATCAACAGCGGTTCGCTGATTGTTTCTTCAAGGACTTTGCGCCCCGAGATTTCGAAGGATTCTTGGTTGAGTTCGTCGTAGTCGGAGATCTTGGCGATCAACGCGTCGAATTCGTCCATGTGTTTTGGAAAGGTTTGGTTGACTTCGGCGCGGAGTAGTTCGATATCGTTGTCGAATCGAAGTTCCGTTTCAGGAAAGACGATCCGCGACCCTTTTTGCGGCGCCAGTGCGAAGTCTTCCCATTTAAAACGCAGTTGCCGCAGGATCCGAGCCAGTGGGCCCTTCTTCGCGCCTTTGGCGGTGAAGTTAGTCACCGCATGCAAACCAACATCGTAGTCGCGGCCGTTGACTCGATAGAACGAGTTGAGCCCGCCGATGGTGTAGTGGCGTTCTAAGATGCAAACCTTTTGGTCGTAATGAGCCAATCGAATGCCGGCTGCTAAGCCGGACATTCCTGCACCGATGATGATTGTGTCGTACATGGTTAATTGGCCCGTTCCAAAGCGACCGCAATGAGCCACATAAAAAAACAAACTGACGTCAAAGTTGACATCAGTTTGAGGGTTCTTCATTGAACGCTTGAAACCGTTGATGATGATAGAATTGGTC
>JALZWN010000015.1 GCA_023300235.1 Mariniblastus sp. | reverse complement strand
CCAGCGGGTCAAGCAAAAGGTTTAAGACAGAGGATGATCTCGACGCGTCCGTGGTCGGCAATGGTGGTGAGGTAGAGGATGAGGATGACGAGTTCGTTGCATTTGACGATCAAGATTCTCAGCTTTCGTTAGCCGATAGTGATACTGAATTTGGGTTTGATCTAGACGACGATGATGAACCGAACAGCTTTTTAGATAGCGGTAAGAAAGTCGTAGAGACGTTGGTGGAGAATGCCGGCGACGACTTGGGCGATCTTGGCCTTGCGGACGATCCAATGGACGCGGTAGCAGGCGTTGCAGAAGGAGCTCAAGCTGGCATCGTCGCTGCTGCTGCCGGTGCCGCCGTAGCAGGCGTCGGGGCCGTCGGGGCAGACGCAGATGCCAAGGGAGGGTTCCTCTCTCGGCTGTTCGGGGCGAAAAAGAAAACGCACGACGAAGATCTGGAAGATTACTCTGCGGACGAAGGCGGGTTCGGTTCGGCCGATCTTGCCAATGCCGATCCGGGGTTGGCAGGGCAGGTCGAGCAACTGGTTGACGTGTCCCATGAGATGGGGGGGGCCGGCCTGGTCGATGATTCGCTGGAATTGGATGACGTCGCGGAATTGGATGACGTCGCGGAGGTGGGTGACGTCGAGAGTCTAGAGGGTGGAGATGAAGATAGCGATTTTGATTTCGATCTAGACGATGATGACGGCGATGTTAACCCCGTGGCAGAGGTCGACGAGGATTTAGGGTTTGACCTTGGTTCGGACGCAGGTGACTCCGACGATTCCGGCGAGTTGATGTTTGACTTAGATGATTCGGATGAAGAGATTGCTGTTGGTGGCTTAGAAGCTTTGGTCGAAGAACCTGCTGTCGAAGAGTCGATGATTGAAGGTTTGCCGGCCGCCGAGATCGCTCAGGTCGAAGAAGTCGCGGTCGATGCAGACGTCAGCGATTCAGGTGAGTTCTCGTTTGACTTAGAGGATTCCGACGAAGAGGTTTCGGTTAGCTCGATGGAAACTCTCGATGAAGAACCGGTCGTTGAAACGCCGGCTGCTGTCGAGCTGGATTCTGACCCAGGCGATTCTGGCGAATTTGGATTTGGTCTTTTTGAAGACGAAGTTGACGGCACGGAAGCGGTAGAAGTTACCAAAGACGATTCTGGCGATGCTGTTGAGTCAAGCGTTGCCGCACCGGTCGTAGCTGCCGCAACTGCCGCCGTCGGTGCGGGGTTGGCAGGGATTGGGCTTGGTGGATTCGGTTCGACGGACGATGCTCAGGCGGATCGTCAATGGGAAGCCAAAGTCACTGGTCTTGAAGATCAGAATGCGAAATTGGATTCTCAAGTCAATGCTCTGACGAAGCAGCTTGAAGAAGCCAAAAACTCGGTGGCTCAAGCTGACTCGTTGCAAAAAGACCACGACGCTTTGTCCGGGTCCATCAAGTCGCTAAGTTCTGAGAAGGATGAACTGCTCAAAGAAAAAGAACTCGTTGACAAAGAAAAAGATCGGCTGGCTGAAGAACTCGAAACCGCTAAAAAAGAGAACTCAGATTGGGAGCAAGAGAAAGCTGGTTTGCTCAAACGGCAAGAAGAGTTGGTCGCTGAAAAAGAAACCGTGGATGCCGAGTTGGAAACGTTGGTGACCAGCAAAGAAGCGACAGCCGGTGAACTGTCTACTTTGCAGGCAGAAGTCGAAGCGTTTGCTCCGCAACGATCCGAGTTTGAATCCGAGATCAAGGATTTGAAGGCAAAGCTTGCCGAAGCCGAAGCGAAGCCCGCCGAGACCGAGAGTGAGGCGAGCGAAGAGATTGACGATCTAAGGGAGCGGTTCAAGCGTCGTTTGGCGTCCGAGCATCGCAAGCGAAAGGAAGCCGAGCAATTGGTTGAAGAGGCCGAAGAGCAGCGTAACGAGGTTGCTAAATTGCTTCGGGCGGCCAAGGCAGAGCTAAAAGAGCTGAATTCTTAGGCGAATGTAGGTTGAGTTGCGTTGGGCTTCCGAGGTGATAAAAGTGGCGTTTGCCGCCCGTTCGCCGGAAGTTCGGCGAAAGCAAGATTCTAAGCGGCGCAGGCAGGTCGCGTTGGGGCAGGTCGCCGGCCAAGCATAGAGGTTGGCAGGGGAAATCCATTTTGAGTATGGGGGCTCTGGTAGCCCGACGCTTTAGCAAGGAATCTGTGGTGATGGGCTTCTAGCCTGTCATCCGCGCAGACAGGCTGGAAGCCCATCTCTACATGTTTTAGGCTTCGCCAAAACATGCGAAATCAACGGGCCCGTTATCGAGGCCCCCCCGCTGAAATCCTCGCCAATGCCTCGGGCCACCATTTTGGGCCAATTATTAGGCCTTCCTGGCTGGTAAAACAGATCCCCCCCCTGTGGACGTCAGTGGCTTTTCTCAAAAGAAGCGAGTGGCGCTTACAATTGGGCACATAGATGGGTAGAATGTAAGCTGTCCCACCCCTTTCCCCATGCCTCGCTTCCCTTCTAGGTGACAGATGTTGTTATACGCAAAATTCCGGTCAGTCCGTCGATCGCTTTATTGCTTTGCTTTTGGTTTATTAGGTTTTAGTTCAGCCATGAGTGCTCAACTTGCAATCGGACATCCGATTCAAGTGCAACAAATCCAACCGATTCAGAGCCCCCAAGTCCAGGTTCAGCAACCAATCGTTGTTCCGCAAGCAGGGGGCTTTCGAAGTCCAGTTTATCAAAGTCCGGTTTATCAGAGCCCGGTTTATCAAAGCCCTAACTACTATCCGCAGCCGCAAACGCCGATCGTTCGTCGACCCATCGGCCCCGTGTACCAAGCTCCTGGAACGATTCAGACCGTACCTCCGGTTGCCACGCGAATTCCACAAGCAGCTCAGTCGAATCAGCAGCAGCTTGATCGAGCTGCCGAGCAAGCGACGCTCGATAAAGAAAGGATCTCGGTATTAGAAAAGCTTCTTGAAAAGTACAAAGCGATTGCCGTTAACGGGCAAGGAGGGCCGGCAGAGGCTGAAGCGTTAAAGCAAAAAAATGCAGAGCTTTTGAGAGAAGTCGAAGTTCAAAAGCAGCAGATTGCCAGTGGAGCCACGGTGCAAGAGCAGCTCAAGGGGCTCGTCGAGCAAATGAAAACTCGCTACACGGAAAATGAAACCAAAGTACAGGA
>JALZWN010000014.1 GCA_023300235.1 Mariniblastus sp. | reverse complement strand
GCTCGCTTCTTTGCTAACGGGCTTGTCTTGGGGAGCACTCGGAAGCGAAATAAAACAGAGCGATGAAGGTGTGGGGTGGCACTGCCAATTCACTCGCTCGGGCGTTCGTGCTGGCACTGCCCATGCCGCGTTTTGCTTTAAGAGATTTTTCCGGAAACCTAGTGAGCGGGCATGAACTGGCAGCATTTAGATAGCCTGCTCCAATGCCAGCGAGGAGGCCATGCTTACGCGGTTTAAAATGGCCGAACGCCATAAGGCCCCGAAAAAAACATGCTCACGGGACTTCTCCCAAACCACATCGCTCGCGTAAGCATGCCGGCACTCAGTAGCCCCTCTCTCCCTCCAAGCCGTGAAGCATGGCAACCACTCGGCTAGTAAAGTACTCGAAACAATTGCGTCTGCCACTAAATCCCCGGAAGCCCCCCCCTAAGAAACGCCCAGCACGCTTTTCAAGTTCTGCTGTGGCGGCCAAGCGCCAATAAACCGTAACGATTCTATCGTCTTTCAAGCCTAGCCTGCGTCCAGTCGCAACAGCTGCGCAAGAGATTCGCCCCAAAGATCTTTTTCTGTTTTTCGCCAACCTCGATGGTCGATGATCGAAGTGCATGGATGTATGCGTTGTTGCCCACGGAGGGATGATTTTGGACTCCTAAAGGAGGATCGTTCCGTGCCTATCGAAAGTTTCAGTTCGTTAATCGCAATTGGTTTCGTCACCGTCTGGCTGATGGTCGGCCAATTTTCTTTTGTCAAAAGCTGACCGCCCTAGCCTCCGTTAATCGCTTCGCTAGTGCTGGCCCCGGCACAGCGGCGAGCAAGTCGTGGTCGAGCTTGCGTGCCCAATGTGCGATCGCACTGATCTGGGTGTTGCTCGACGGCTTGAATTAACATCCCCCGCGAAAACAGGGGTTACTAACCCAGCTTGGGCTCCAACAACCACAGGCGGTTCTTGGAGCCTCATAGCTGTTTACCCGGCGTTGGTGTATCCTATCGGACGATGAACGACTCTCCTAAACAAACACAATTGAACGAAACGCCAGCGAACGGGGATTCGCTAGAGGTGCCGCGACAGCCGCCTAGAATGTTTTACACAAAACCGCGGCGAGTGATGCTGCCAGTCGTGTTGTTTCTATTGACATGCATTTCGACTTTTTGGGTGGGCGTTTGCCAGTGGACTCCTAACCTGATCGAGCCTTGGTTGAACTTGCTGTTCAGCGGCAACTTACTGCCGATTCGCGAACTGCTGCTGAGCAACTGGCAATGCGGCTTGACCTACATGGCGTGCGTGCTGACGATCCTGCTGCTTCATGAATTTGGGCACTTCTTCGCGACGTTGTACTATCGAGTGCCGGCGTCGTTTCCGTACTTCCTGCCGTTTCCATTGAACCCATTGGGCACGCTTGGTGCGGTGATTGGAATGCAAGGCAACGCAGCTGACCGAAAACAAATTTTTGATATCGGAATCGCCGGCCCACTCGCAGGATTGGTGGCGGCCGTGCCCATCGCCTATTACGGCGTCAGCCAATTAGACCTGACCGGACAAGATTACGGCGGGCTGGGCTTTCGGATGCCGCTGCTGCTGGACTGGTTTGCAAAAATCACCCACGTGCCCGGTTATGAGACCGGCGACATCGTTTACATAAACCGTTTGAATCCTTGGTTCGTTGCCGGCTGGGTTGGCATGTTGGTAACCGGACTAAACATGATGCCCGTCGGGCAGCTGGACGGCGGACACGTGACTTACACGCTGTTTGGAAAATCGGCCCACATGATCGCTCAGCTCGCCATCGTCGGCGCGGTCGCTTACATGGTGTACCACCTGAACTTCATGCTGGGCTTGATGGTAATCTTGGTTTTGTTGATGGGCCCCAAGCACCCGCCGACACTGAATGACTCGGTGCCGATTGGGCCGTTCCGCTACGCACTGGGCTTGGCGTCACTTTCGATTCCATTGCTCTGCTTTCCACCAAGAGTTTTCGAGATCTTGGCCAACTAGCCTACTACCAAGTTGCATCGCACCGGCTCGCGGGCGACAATGTAGTTTTACGTTTTTGATTCAGATTGATTTTTTGACGGGACAATAGAAACATGGCAAAACCAGCATTTCACTCAAGTATCGAAGGCGCTCAACACAGCCCAAAAGGACTCGACGGATTCTTGGCCATGGCCCAATCAGCTGGGGCAGGTGGAGCCCAGCCGTCCAATTACATGCTGGAAGCGTCCGACGATGGATCCAAATTAAAATCAGCAAAAGAAATCAAAGACGCTTTTGAGAAACATGGCTTGAAGCTAGACGGCATCTCCGCTCACTGCCCGTTCTGGGTTCATACCAGCGCCTGGACCGGCACTAAGAGCGGCCATCCGTTCATTCACGGCCCCAACCAAAACAAATCGCCGTCCGAACTAGAGCAATGGTACGAAGACTACTGCTTGCGAATCATGGACCTGGCTGCCGAATTGAACATCAAGATCCTACCGATGTTTTGGGGAGTCGCGTTCGGTTGGGAAATGGCGACCGGATACCCTTGGGGATTCTGGGCCGGCAACGGTTTTGACCTGATGAAGGAAGGCCAAGAACGCTTCGTTGAAAAAACCGCCAAGATCCGAGCCCACGCCAACAGCCTTGGCATGTACTTGGCTCACGAAATTCACCCAGGTACCGCGGCGATGTGCGCCGACGAGTTCAACATGTTGGTCGAGATCTGCGACGGCGACAAATGCTTGGGCGTCAATGCCGATCCATCTCATTGCTGGGAAGGCGAGCACTGGGAGGAGCGTTTCTTGAAAGTGGCCGATCGAGTTTATGGTTGTCACGTCAAGAACTTCACCATCCACAAAGGCCAACCACTTCGCAAGATGGAAAACGACTGGCACCGCCGAGCGATGCAGTTCACGGATTTGGGTACTGGCGATTTGAACTTAACTCGCTACACCGAACTCATGATGCGTATCGGCTACCATCGACGCTACTGCGAAATCATGGGCACTGAAACTGCCCCGTTGGTCGTCGAAGCCGAATCCAACTATCGCGACGGCGACGCAACCAGCACCGACGGCATCAAGTGGGTGCAAAACAACCTTTGCTTCCCAGTCGCTGTAGGCTCCTTCGAAGACAACATGGGCGCGTAAGCTCAACCCAAGGTTTGAAGTCGCCGACTAAAACAACAAGACACTTGCTTCAGGATTCCCTCCTTGCGGCAAGTGTCTTTTTTAATTGCTCCCCGGCGATTAGCGGTAACCCAAGGCAGCACAGAACGGAATTTAACGATGCCCCCTTATCTGGGGTTCGAAATGCGTTAGCAAAAACTACGGTTTACCCACTATGATACCGGTATGAATATCAACGACCTCCTGGCAACCAGCCTCAGCTTCGTCATCTTCCTTTCTTGCCTTAGCCGGCCAACCGACGTCTGCGCTCAGGAGACCTCGCCTAACATCGTGGTCTTTCTAGTAGACGACATGGGCGTGATGGACACCTCGGTTCCGTTTCTAACCGATGACACAGGAAAACCCAAACGTTATCCGCTGAATGACTTCTATCGGACTCCCAACATGCAGCGTCTGGCTGACCAAGGAGTACGCTTCAATCAGTTTTATGCGATGAGCGTTTGTTCTCCGACGCGGATCTCGATCATGACCGGCCAGAATGCGGCTCGGCACCATGCGACCAACTGGATCAATCCGCAAAAAAACAATGCCGGAAAGCATGCCCCACCTACCTGGAACTGGCAAGGCCTGAGCAGCACCGATGTGACACTTCCCGGCTTACTGCAAAAAGCTGGCTACCACACGATTCACATCGGCAAAGGCCATTTTGGGCCTAACGATTCGGAGGGCGCCGAACCATTGAACCTTGGCTTTGACGTCAACGTCGCCGGGACTGCGTACGGGGCGCCGGGCAGCTATTACGGCAGCGATGACTATGGCTTAAAAACGAAACGCGCTCACTATGCGGTGCCACACCTAGACGCATACCACGGTACCGACACCTTTTTGACCGAAGCACTTACCCTCGAAGCCAAAAAGCGGGTCGCAGAATCGGTCCAGCAAAAAAAGCCGTTTTACTTGTACATGTCGCACTACGCCGTGCACGGCCCACATCAATCGGACCCAAGATTCGCAGCCCACTACAAGAACTCAGACAAACCCAAAAAAGCTCAAGCTTTTGCGACCCTAGTCGAAGGCATGGATAAATCACTCGGTGACCTACTGGACCACCTTGACGCTCTGGGCGTTTCCGAGAATACGCTTATTTTCTTTTTGGGTGACAATGGCTCCGATGCTCCACTGGGGCACCAGCACTCGGTCGCCAGCGCAGCGCCGTTGCGAGGCAAAAAAGGAGCCCACTACGAGGGCGGTATGCGAGTCCCTTTCATTGCGGCATGGGCCAAAGCAAATGCCGATAACGCAAACCAGCAGCAACTGCCGATCCCCGCAGGAAAGCTACAAACCCAAATCGCTGCCGTGCAAGATCTGTACCCAACCATCACAACGATGGCCGGTGCAACATCCCCTCCAGAGCACGTCGTGGATGGCATTGACCTTTCGAAACTCCTCACCGCCGCGCCTGACAAATCGCGTGCCGAGCAATTCCTGATGCACTATCCGCATTCGCCTCATCGCAGTGACCACTTCACCGTTTACCGCGATGGCGATTGGAAAGTGATCTATCACTACCTTCCGTCCAAGACATCCGCGGGGAAACACTATCAGCTTTACAACCTTGCCGATGATCCCTTTGAATCGAAGAACCTCGCAAGCAAGAAACCTGTGGTGTTGCGAGAGATGGTCGCGAAGCTGAAGCAGAGCCTTGAGTCGCATGATGCCCAGTATCCCGTCTCACCGAAAGATGGCAAAACGCCGTTGCTTCCTGTTGTACCTTAGTGGTTTTTCAGCAAACGAAGATGGTCGCCATTCACTACGAGGCAGACACGTTATCAAAATGTCAATTTTGAGAATTCGCTTTACAGTAGCTCACCGAAATTGAAATCAATCTCGAAGCTTTAAGCGGAGGGGCAAGAGTGACGTTTTTGCCACGATTTTGAGAACCAGCATTGGCTGCCAACCCCTCCGGGAAGGAACGCTCTTTCGCGGAGGCAAAGACGACATTGAGTGAGGGTGGAGACAGCGATTCAAGCCTGCAATCCATGCAAGCCAGACCAACGGCACCTCTGCACCTGTTCTGACTCACGTCACAGGATCACATTTTTCGCACGACACCGATGACGACGCCGATAACTTTGACGTCCTTGGTATAGATCGGCTTCATCTTTTTATTGGCCGGTTGCAAGCGGACTCGGTTCTTTTCTGGGAACCAATATTTGAGCGTCGCCTCTCCGTCGCCAGTTCGCGCGACGACGATGTCGCCTTTGCTGGCGGTGTAGCGTTTCTTGCAGATGACGTAATCGCCGGAAGCGATCTGAGCGTCGATCATCGAATCGCCTTCAACCTCCAACACAAACGTGCCTTTTTGCGGCCACAGATTGGCCACATCCAAGCGTTCGGTTTGCTCGACCGCCTCCATCAACGCACCTGCCTGGACTCGGCCGACAAGCGGGAACCCGTGCAGTTCCTCCGCGGCCTCTTCGGTCAGCACGATCGAACGCGAACGGTTGCTGGTTCGGTTGATCAATCCCTTTTTCTCAAGAGCACGCAGATGACACATCACACCGTTGGGAGACCGATAGCTCATTTCTTCGGCAATCTCGCGGATCGTCGGCCCGTACCCTCGGCCTTCGATCATCTTTCGAATAAAATTGAAGATGGTTAGTTGGCGTTTAGTTAGCTTTTCTTGCAACATGGCCTGAGTCCTTGGTTAGATAGCGTTTGGTTAGGTAGAGCTGGTTTGCTGAGTGGCAATCGACGTGGGCTAATTCGCTTGGAGCGGAACGTTAACAAATTCAGTGTACAAGATTGTCTTTGATTTAAAAGTACACTAGTTCGCTTTTGAACAAAATCGAGTGTTTTAGGCAACGGCAGGGTTGTGGCTTGAGCCTTCGAATTTGTCTTGTTTTAGAAAAAAAGAGTTAATCGTGAAACCAAACCCGGAAACTGATCCAACGCCAGCATTTAAGCACGATTTTGTGCATGTAGTGTACTTTTGGCTCAAAGCGGGGCTGTCAGAGGCGGGCGTGGCCGAGTTCGAGGCGGGCCTGCGCAAGATGCTAGAGGATAGCGAGCATGCGAACACTGGGCACGTTGGCAAACCGGCTCAAACGCCCAGAGAGGTCGTTGATAATTCGTACGACTACTGCCTGATCGTCACGTTCGACGATGCCGCCAGCCACGAGGCGTATCAGCAAGAACCTGCGCACGATCGTTTTCGCGAAGTAAACGGGCGGTTCACCGAACGAGTCCAGATCTATGACTCGCTGGGGTGATGGCGACACGCGATTTCTTGCTGACGAGATTGATGGCCCAAGGAGCAGTTTAAACGCGGGGCTCTTCACGGAATCGAGTGGCAGAGTTTAACGACGATGCCTTAAACCTGCGCTGCCCTGGCAGCCTAACTAAGCTGCTGCCCCCGCCCGGCGGGACTTTCAGCCCTTCAGCTTGGCCATAAAAACGGCTTGGCCATAAAAACGACTAGGCCCTCGCCCTCTTAAACCGCTATCTCGCAAACCGCTCAAAAACCCACCACCGCGTTGAGGTTGTACCGCCCTACCCTTGCAGCTTCGTCCAGACCGAATTGTTCTGCGAGGATTCAACCGCGGCTTCAATAAACGCCATGCCCGTAACGCCGTCATCGACCGTCGGGAAGTCGTACCCGGTCGCTCGAGGAAAGTTGCCTTGAACTTCATCTGCAATCGCTTCGGCCGCGGCCATATAAACGTTTGCAAACGCTTCGATGAACGCTTCTGGGTGCCCGAACGGAAGACGAGTATTCGCGGCGCACTCGGTGCCGTTGTAGCTGTTGCCGCGGCGGTGGATCTGTCGCGGAGCGTCAGCGAATTTCATCGTCAACTCGTTTGGATGCTCTTGATGCCACTCGAGTGACGCGTCAGTTCCATAAACTCGGATGTTCAAATTGTTTTCGTCGCCCGCTGAAATCTGCGACGCGTACAACACGCCTTTGGCTCCACCCTTGTAACGCACCAGCATGTTGCCGTCGTCGTCCAGCTTCCGCCCCGGAATAAACGTTGATAACTCGGCCGCCACTTCGTCAATCTCCAAACCGGTGATGTACTGGACCAAGTTCTGCGCGTGCGAACCAATGTCACCGATGCAGTTCGAAATCCCTGAAACGCTTGGGTCCATCCGCCAGTTCGAGATCGCTCCTTCGTCTTCTTCGTGGAACGCGCTGCTGGCGTAGCCTTGCGGGTATTCGGCGACGACTTTCAGGATCCGCCCCAGCTTGCCGGCGGCGACGATCGCCTTGGCCTCTTTGACCATCGGGTAGCCGGTGTAATTATGCGTCAACGCAAACACCTTGCCGGACGCCTTCACCTCGGCCGCCAATTGCTTGCCTTGCTCAAACGAGAACGCCAGTGGCTTTTCACAGATCACGTTGATGCCCACATCCAAAAACGCTTTGGCCACTTCGAAGTGCAAATCATTGCGAGCGACGATGGAGGCAAAGTCGATTCGCTGATCGGCTGGCAACGCGGCTTCTTGTGTGGCCATGTCTTGATAGCTGGCGTAAACGCGGCTTGGGTCAAGCATCAAGTCTTCGCCTGACAACTTGCTCTTTTCCGGGTTCGAAGAAAACGCGCCAGCTACCAGCTCGATCTTGCCGTCCAAAGCTGCCGCCATGCGGTGGACACCACCGATAAACGCGCCGCGGCCTCCGCCTACCATTCCCATTCGAAGCTTACGACCAAGATTAATTTCAGGCATTTGAGTCTCTGTTTGCTGGAGGTTTTAAGCGACCAATTCAACGCCATGCGATGACTGATGATCGTGTTGGAGACAAGGAAAAACCGGACTCGAATGAGCCCGGTTTTATGTTCTCTCGTGATGAGTCGCTGGCACGTGAGGCAGATCCTCAAAAGCAGTGGGTGCCAAGGCAGTGCCCAGCAACCAAGAGCTCGCTTGCAACAAGCGACTACTTGTTCGCGTGGAACTTCTGAATCACGTCCCAAGTTTCTTGAGGTGTTTCGGTGTACTGGAACAAATCCAAGTGACTGTCCTGAATCACACCTTCATCGGCCAAGAACTGGAAGTCGATGATCCCGTCCCAGTATTCTTTGCTGTACAAGATGATCGGAATATCTTGCATACGACCGGTTTGCTTGAGCGTAAGCGAGGTAAACAGTTCGTCCAAAGTTCCAAACCCGCCCGGGAAGCAGATCAACGCCTTGGCTCGCAGCAAGAAATGCATTTTGCGAACGGCGAAGTAATTAAACTGAAACGCCAACCCCGGAGTGATGTAACTGTTAGGCTCTTGCTCAAACGGCAAGATAATGTTCAACGCCGTTGACTTACCTCCAGCTTCGAAAGCACCGCGGTTCCCGGCTTCCATGATCCCGGGTCCACCACCGGTTTTGATCATGTTCTCGGTACCGTCGACCCCGTTGGCGATGTTGTACTCGGTTACGATCCTGCCAAACTCACGGCACTCTTCGTAGTACCGCGATTTGTACAGCACACGTTCAGCGCGGATCATCAAGCGTTTGGCTTTGGGGCAATCGGCGTCCTTGGCGATGGCTGCTTTGGCTTCGGCCATCAAACGTTCGCCTTCTTCTTTGGGAGAAACTTGCGTTCCACCAAAAACGACGATCGTCGACTCGATCCCGCAATCGTCCATCATCATCTCTGGCTTGAGCAACTCCATCTCAAGTCGCAACGGCCTCAGGGCCTCAGAGCTGATAAAGTCATCGTCTCGATAGGCCAACTTATAACTTGAGTGGGCCGTGATTTCGTCAAGACGCTTTTGAGTTTCTGGATCGTGAGCCATATTCGATTCGCTTTTGAAGTTAAGTCAGAGTGCCTTGTAGGGAGCGGTGAAACTTCCTTCGTCAGAGTTACTCGCCGCCGATACGTTAGTCGTTGACCTTAGAGACCACGACCGAAATATTTTGTCCGCCGAAGCCAAAGCTGTTGGTCAGCGCGATGTTGCATTCGGCTTCGCGAGCCTGGTTCGGGATGTAGTCCAAATCGCACAGTGGGTCAGCGTTCTGGTAGTTGATCGTTGGTGGCAAAACGTTGTCGCGGATGGCCATCATGCAAACAATCAACTCGGTTGCACCGGCTGCGGCGATCAAGTGCCCCATCATGCTCTTGGTGCTACTGATCGGAGTCTTCATCACGTGTTCGCCGAACACTTCGCGGCAGGCCTTGGATTCAACTTTGTCGTTGACCGTGGTGCTGGTGCCGTGAGCGTTGACGTAATCGATTTGCTCGGGCGCAATCCCAGCATCGTTGAGTGCCATTTGCATGCAGCCAATCGCTCCACGCCCGTCGGGGTGAATGTCGGTGACTCGGTAAGCATCGGCGGTCGAGCCGTAACCAACGATCTCGCCCCAGATGTGAGCTCCACGTGCTTTGGCGAATTCGTATTCTTCCAAAACGACCATCGCTGATCCTTCGCCCAAGACAAAACCATCTCGCAGGCGATCAAACGGACGCGAGGCGCCGGTTGGGTCATCGTTGTTGGTCGATAGAGCGGTCAGCAAATTAAAACCGGTCACTCCAAACGGATGAATCATGCTGTGCGTGCCACCAGAAAGCATCACGTCGGCTTCGCCGCGGCGGATAATTTCAGCAGCTTCGCCAACCGCTTGGCTGCTCGCCGCACAGGCGGTCAAGCAGTTTGCGTTGGGACCTTGAGCGTTGAACATACTGGCGATGTGACCGACCGGCATGTTGGGTTCTTGTTCGAGTTCGATGACCGGATTCAAAATATCCAGCCCGGCGCGAGTGAACTTAACCAAGTCCAGGTTACCTTCTGCATCCAACGAAGATGCCATCATCGACGCGAACGAATGGAAGTCTTGGTTGCCCTCGCCGCTGCCCATGTAGACGCCAAAGCGACGACGGTCTTTGATATATTCGTCCACGCCCGAAGCCTTGAAGGCCTGCGTCGCCGCACCAGCAGCGAAGCGGGTATGGCGGCCGCGAAGCTTCCACAGTTCTGGGTTGTCCACCGCATCGGCGATGTCCCAGTTTTTAACTTCCGCTGAGATCTTGGTGGGGAACTTACTGGCGTCAAAGATCGTCGTGTAGCCAACGCCTGACTTGCCTTCTTTGAGGTTCGCCCACAACGTTTCGATATCATTGCCAAGCGGGTTGATCACTCCAACGCCGGTAACGACAACGCGGCGGCGAGTATTTCTTGAAGTCATGGCTTAACCTGGGGTCAGTCTTCTAAATTAGGTTCAAGTGTTGTGAGGAGGTTAATCGAGCGACCGGTCATGCGATACCGGCGAATTGTTTTGTGGCGAGCTGCCTTTTTAGACACCGATTCGCAAAAACGCCTTCTCTGCTTCGGACATGTGTTCTGGTACTTGAATCGGCGATCCATCGGGATTCACGCCAACTTCAAAGATCCGTAACAAGCGAATCATGCGACAAAATTCGGCCGGCTCGAACAATTCGACGTTATTGAAACGCTCATCGTCGAGTTTGGCAAACATCAGCTCGATTTCTGCTTGCAGTCGACCGCCGACGTGCGAGGTACCGGTAGCCACCGCGCCGATGCCTTCTTGGGGGCCCAACGTGATTTGGTAAGTCAACGTATCGCCGGGGTAAGCTTCGAAATAAAACTTCGATTTCGAAATTTTGGCCAGCACCACACGATCTTTGAAATCGCTCATTTGCCCCAGCAGCAGTCCACCGGTCTGAGCCAGCCCTTCAACGATCAGCGACGACGGAAAGTGTGTCCGCCCCGGCGCGTAATCGTCTACGACTTCTTCGCTTAAGCTAACGCTTTTTTCAGAACTCGCGGATTGGCCGCTGACGAATTCGGTAAATCGATCTACCCAAAACCAACGCATGGAATGTTCCCAAGGAATTTAAAAATTGACCACCGAGTCGGTTTGGCTGACAGCGGTCTGATTGAAGCAAAAGTAACCGGCCACATCAAAAATAAAGGCCCACGAATACGCTGATTCAGTGGACCTGATTTTTTAAGCCGAGTGATTTAACACTAAGCTTTTTTTGTTGCAACGTAGCTGCACAGGTCTCTGACCGTTAGCAAGTTGCCAAAGTTTTGAACCTGAGGATCGGCTTCGAATTTTGTCAGGTCTACGAACTGCATACGCTCTTTAAGTTGAGCCAAGCCGTCTGCGGTTAGCTTGCCATCGGCGATGTAGTCAGCGTTGGTCAGAATATCATCGGGGAACAATTCTTCGCGTGGAATTGTAATGTCGAAGGACTTTTCTAGCTTGAAAACGATGTCTAGAAAGTCGATTGATTCGGCACCTAAATCGCCAACCATAGTGGCTTCTTCTGTTACTTCGTCGTCATCAACTCCCAAAGCGTCAATCAATGCTTCTTTAACTTTTGCAAAGATCTCTGGGTCTACGGACATGTGATTTTCTCTCTTATGGAATCGGTTAAATGGTCGGTTATCAGATGATTCGTCGCGCCTCGGGAAGTTGTCTTACTTCCGATCCGGGCACTCCAGATTATGAATCGTCTGTTTTCCTTGGCGTATTGTCGCTCGAAAGCGAAAATTTCGATAGATTGATCTGGCGATTTTGGCCGTTATCTGGCCAGTCTGGCGATTGTTTTTCCAGCCAAGACTGCGTTTTTAAGCGGTAAATCGACGATTGGCGAGGTGGGGGGCCAGCCAAAGGTGATCAATCGCAGTCTAAAATGCAGTTAAAACAGTGGAACCTTCTCTTGTTTGGCCGGACTGTTGGGGTCAAACGGATCACACAATCGGCGGAATAGCATTCGTTTTTCGTGATTCATATAAGCATCGATCGCCGGATCCACGCCTTCCCGATCCGCCAAATTGTACGTGTCGACGATCAACCGGCCGCTCGTGGCTTGCTCGCCGTTGATCGAGCCACTGACTTTTAGGTTATATAGACCGTCTTCTTTGATCGATTTGATCTCTGCCACGACGTTAAGCGAGTCACCAGGAGCCACGAAGCCTTGAAACTTCAGGCTGCGGGTCTCTTTTAGCACGACGCTCGAATGAGCAAAGTCGTTGCTGGCTCGGACCAACCAGCTGCTCGCTTGGAACATCGCCTCAAGCATCAATACACCGGGCATGACCGGGAACCGCGGAAAGTGGTCACGCAGATATTCTTCGGACAGGGCCAAACACCTGACGGCCGAGATCGATTTGCCTTTTTCAAGCGATGTAATTCGGTCTAGCTGAGTAAAACGCATTGAACGGAAGTTTTGGTATTTGAGAGAGTTGGGGGGACTGAAAGGCTGCGGCGATGTTGGTTTTGGAACAAAACCAAAGGCAACGGACCACGAAAAACCAGCTTATCAGCGGCTAAAAGATAACCAAGACGCAGTTTTTACTCAATATTCCACCCAGCCGGTATCTCAAAAACTGGTTATAAGCACTTCAAAGTATCGAAACACCCAGATTTTTGCTAAGCTGATGTCATGAAACGAGGAATAGCAGTTTCTCCGGGCGTTGCCATTGGCACGGCTTACGTGATCCACGAAATATTCGTGAATCCCGACCGTAAGTCCTTGGCCGACTCGGAAGTCACCGCCGAACTGGCAAATTATGAAACCTCCCGGGACAAAGCCGGCGCGGAGCTTCGTGCATTGGAGCGCAAAGTAGCCGCCCAAGTCGGCCCGGAAGAGGCTGCGATCTTTGCTGTCCACCGAGCGATCCTGCGAGACAGTGCGTTCACCAGCAAAATCCGAACTTGGGTTTGCGAAGAACGAATGTCTGCCGCGGCCGCGTTGAGCCGTTTGCTGGACGAGTACACGGTTATCTTGACTAAAAACAAAGACGCTTACCTCCAAGAACGCCTCAACGACATCCGCGACGTCGTCATGCGGCTGTCTCGACATCTCTCCGATGCTCTCAAACCAGAATTCGGGCCGGACCTGATCAAAGGACCACTGATCGTCATCGCCAACGAACTGGTGCCTTCGCAAGCAGTCGTTTTGGGCGAGATGGAAGTTCACGGCATCGTGACTCAACGCGGTTCGCAAACCAGTCACGCCGCCATCGTGGCTCGATCGCGCGGCATCCCTGCGGTCTCGGGGATCAAAGGCGTTGTCAAAAAAATCAAAACCGGCGACACCGTGATCGTCGACGGTCGCGATGGGCATATCGAAATCCGCCCCAACAGCGAAACCATCACCGCTTATAAAAAGCTGGTCCGTGAATTCGTCGACCTAAAAGACGCGCTGGCCACCAACCGCGACCACCCTGCCCTGACCGAAGACGGAACCGAGATCCGACTGCAAGCCAACATCAATAGCGTCGCTGATGCAACGGCTGCCGGCAGCATGGGCGCTACCGGCGTAGGTTTATACCGAACAGAATACCTGTACCTGACTCACTCCGACGTTCCCGACGAAGACGAACAATACGAAAACTATCGCCAGATCGTCGCCGCCAGTCCTAACCACAACGTGACCATCCGGACACTCGACATCGGTGGTGACAAAACCGTCGCTTACTTGGGGTCCGAGCACACCGAAGCCAACCCGTTCATGGGCTGGCGCAGCATTCGGCTATCGTTTCAACATCCTGAGTTTTTCAACACCCAAATCCGCGCGATCATCCGTGCGGCCAGCGAGTTCCCCGAAGGTACCGTACGGTTGATGTTCCCGATGGTGACAACGGTCGAAGAGATCCGGCGGCTGCGAAGCATGGTGCGCCGAGCCTACAAGGAACTGAACGCCCGTGGGATCAAAACCAAAGAGGTGCCAATCGGCATGATGGTGGAAGTACCTGCGGCGGCAGTGTCGATTCACACGATGGTCGACTTGGTCGATTTTGTTTCGATCGGCTCAAACGATTTGGTGCAGTACTTGATGGCTGCCGACCGCGACAATCCGAAGGTGGCTCATCTGTGCCAGCCATTGGCCCCGCCGGTTTTGATCGTTTTAAAAATGGTGATCGAAGCGTGCAACGACGCGAACGTGCCAGTCACGGTTTGCGGCGAGATGGCAGGCACGCCGCGGGCGTTCGTGATTTTGCTAGGGATGGGCTTACGCCGATTCAGCATGAGCCCGGCGTTTGTGCCGTCGATCAAGCGTTTGGCCAGCGTGATTTCAGTCGACGAAGCCGAACAGATCGTCGCGTCGGTGATGAAGTTCAAAACCACCGCCCAAGTCAAAAAGTTCCTCGCCCGAGCGATCGAGCAGATTGCTCCTGATCTGAAGATACTCTCAAGCAACTAAGCATCTCGCCATTCACTCCGTGCAGACGTGCTCTTTCCCCCGCAAACCAAACCGAACCGAATACCGTTAATGAAAAGCCAAGACCAAAAGCTCGGCAAAAACTACGATCGCGCCGCTTGGTTTTACGAGAAGAGTGCGAAGTTCTATTCAACCAACCAAATCCGCGCCAGCAAGCGGCATCAATTGAACTACATCCAACCTGGGCAAAAGGTTTTGTTCTTGGGCGCCGGAGCTGGCGAAGACGCCATCATGGCCGCCGAAGCCGGAGCGGAAGTAACTTGCATCGATATCTCGCAAGGCATGTTGGATCAAGTGCAACGAGCGTTAGACAAAAAAGGCTTGAAGGCCGATCTCATTTGCCAGAACGCGTTTGATCATGATCGCTGGGAGCACTACGACGTTGTGGCAGCGAATTACTTTTTGAACGTGTTTCGTTTTAACGGCATGATCGAGATGCTAAATCATACGGCAAAGCTTGTTCGCCCCGGCGGCTATTACTTGGTCGCCGATGTGGCCCGATCGCAAGGTAACCTGTTGTCGCAGGCGTTTAACATCGTTTACTTGAAAATGGGCATGATCGCGTTTTGGGCGATTGGGTTGGTGCCGCTGCACAAAAACTACGACTACGCAAAGTATTTCCCCGATGCCGGTTTGACCCACGAGCACTCCGAGTTTTTCCGGTTTGCCAAAAAGGGCCCGGTGCTGTTCCAGTGCATCGTTGGGCGGCGGTGAATTTGCGACAGCTGTTTCCAGTCCACTTGGAATTAGCTTGGTATCATAACCGCCTATGAAAACTAAAGTACTCAGCCAATTTACATCCGTTAGCAAGCCAATGTTCAGCATTGGCCAAATGCTTTTTTTGGTTGGGTGGCTCGGACTGTTTTTGGGACTGTTTCGTTCCTCGCTCACTACCCCGCCCAAAGAAATTGGAGGCTGTTCAGAGATAGCGGTGTCCGATTCGGGCAAGCATGTGGCAGCAGCTTACTGGCAGGACATCCACCTCTATCGCAATGGACGGTATATCAACAAGCTGCAGGTGGGGCGGGTCACGAATTTTAAATTCATTGACGACGAAACGCTGGCCATTGTCAGTCTCGATGGAGAATTACCGCGTGGCATCCATTTCTACTCGCTGGCTGAACGCAAGATCACGCGACGACTGCTATTTGGAGCGAACCGCTCAGCCCGTGTTCGCTTTCTCGACGGAAAATTGATCGTTCACCAACTCGACAATCAGCTTGTCGGGAAATTTCACATCTACGACATCAATGCGTCGGAAGGATCCAAGCCGATATCTTCATGTGCGTCTCCACATACAAATATGCCGTTCGACGCAACCGGTGACGGTCGGTATGTCGCGTTCCACAATCGCTCGATTTTGTCCAACGATTTCGACATCTGGGATTCCCACGGCGGGACCGCCTAAGCTTCTTCGACTTTTTGGATGTACTGTCGAAGGCGTTCGTTTTCGTCGGTAACGTCTTTCAACGCCAGCATGTTTTCAACTCGTTTGAGCAGCGTGATGCGGTTGACTGGCTTTGAGAGAAAGTCGTTCGTGCCCGCTTCGACGGCTCGTTCGATGTCGCCTAGTTCATTCAAAGCCGTCACCATCAAGATCATGATCTTTTTCAGCTCAGGATCGGATTTGATTTTCTGACAGACTTCGAAGCCAGAAAGCTTTGGCATCATCACGTCCAACAGGATCAAGTCCGGCTTGAACGAGGCGACTTTGTCGAGCGTCTGCTGGCCGTCTTCGGCGATGGCGACTTCGCAATCGAGTTCTGACAGGTAGGCTTCTAGCAGTTCGCAGTTGGCGGGATTGTCGTCGGCGATCAGGATTCGGCCGGTTTTGGATTGGTTTTCCATGACTTGTTTTTTATGTCGCAGAGTGGCGGATGATGATCGAGAGTATACGAATCCGAACGCCGAATGCCAAGCACTGGGGTTCGGGCGGGGAACAATTGGTAGTCCAACGCGTTAGCGAGGAACCGTGGTGATGGGCTTCTAGCCTGTCATTTGCATGGGGCAGCGCGTAAGACAGGCTGGAAGCCCATCACCACATTTTTTAGGCTTCGCCGAAACATACTAAATCAACGAACCCGTTAGCGAGGAACCCGCTAAATTCTTCGACGTTACGATTCCGAACCGGTGATCGCTTTGTCGGAAATGTCTTTACGACACCAAGCACCTTCCCAGCGGATGCACTTCACGGCTTTGTAAGCCTGAAGCTTTGCCGCCGAAACCGAGTCGCCAACCGCTGTCACGCCAAGCACGCGGCCGCCGTTGCTGACGGGATTGCCGTCGGCGTCCAGCTTGGTGCCGGCGTGGAAAACTTTAACGTCTTCGACCTTCGCGGCTTCTTCCAGCCCACGGATGACGTGGCCTTTGGTGTATTTGCCTGGGTAACCTTCAGATGCCATCACCACACAAACCGCCGGACGATCGTCCCACTCAAGCGGTCCGATGTCTTCCAAACGCTGATCGACCGTAGCCTCTAATAAATCCAACAAGTCGGTTTTCAAACGCAGCAACATCGGTTGGCATTCGGGATCGCCAAATCGAACGTTGTATTCCAAAACTTTCGGGCCGCCAGAAGTCAGCATCAAACCCGCGTACAAAATCCCGCGGAACGGACTGCGTTGACGCTTCAAGTGATGCACGGTCGGCACCAAAACATTCGCTTCGACTGACCGCAACATCTCGTCGTCAATCGACGGCGTCGGGCAGTAAGCTCCCATGCCGCCGGTGTTCGGGCCTTGGTCGCCGTCATGAGCACGTTTGTGGTCCTCGGCTGGTGGCAACGTCAGAATCGTCTTGCCGTCGGTGATCGCAAGGATGCTCGCTTCGACGCCTTCCAAACGGTCCTCGATGATCAGCTTGTCACCGGCGGAACCGAATTCGCGTTGACGAGCAATCAAGTCGATCGCTTGCAGGGCTTCATCACGAGTCGAACAAACGATCGCGCCCTTGCCCGCGGCCAAGCCATCCGCTTTGACCACGACCGGGCAATCCTCAGGAGACTCCTCATAACGCTCGTTGATAAAACGCTCGGCTGCTTCGGCCGAAGAGAACTCGGAGAAATCAGCCGTTGCGACGTCCGACGCCCGCAGCACTTGTTTGCAGAAAACTTTACTGGCTTCCAGGCGAGCCGCATTTTTGGCCGGGCCGAAAATCTTCAGGCCAGCTTCTTCGAAAGTATCGACGATCCCGTCGCAGAGTGGCACTTCCGGGCCGACAACGGTCAGGCCGACGTTATTTTCTTTTGCAAACTTCAGCAAAGCCGGTATATCATTGTCCGCGATGTCGACGTTTTCGGCGTCAACCGCCGTGCCAGCGTTGCCGGGAGCTACAAAAACGCGGTCCGCTCGCGGGCTTTGCTTTAGCTTCCAAGCCATCGCGTGCTCGCGTCCACCACCACCGACTACCAATACATTCATCTTGTTGACCGTTTTTGTGTTGTCAAAATTGGGCCACCAGCGGTGTTACGCTGGAGCCTCGCCTGTTTTATCGAAGGCGAGATTTTAAGGTCGACAGGCCCCGGATGTCAGGTCAAATATCAGGGAAAGCCGACTCCTTGATTGCTGTGACAATTTGTCCGGCTCGACACATTTTAAATATCAGCAAGACTTACGGTATTAATAAAACGAAATAAAGACGTAACCACCGTCCCATTCACCGTCCCATTCCAACCCGCTTTTGACAAATTGCTTATGTCGCGTCCGCTCCAATTTGTTATTTACGTTGTCTTAGCCGCCTCCGTGGCCGGTTGTCAAAAAGCTGCGCCGCCGGAGTTTAACACCGACCAAGTCGAGTGGTTAAAGCAACAGAAGCTGTTCTTGGACGGCGACGATCAATATTCGGCCGCTTACCTGAAAGAAATCCCAGCGATCATGGAAGCCAGTTTGGGCACCCCCGAGCACGCGTGGTTTCCATTCAATCCCGAAGGTGACGACGCAACCGGTAATATCGTTAACCCCGCCTACCTAAAAATGGCAGCCGGTGCGGTCTCCAGTGGCGAGAAGGGATCGCCTCAAGGTTTGTACCGTGAGCACTGCGCCGAGTGCCATGGCGTTACGGGCGACGGAGCGGGTCCAACGGCGGCGCTGCTGAACCCGTACCCTCGTGATTTTAGGTTAGGAAAATTCAAATTCAAATCCACCGCTCAACGCCGACCACCAACCGATGACGATTTGCGTCAAACGCTAACGCAGGGTATCGCGGGAACTTCGATGCCGGCGTTCGACTTGTTGGATGAAAAAGAGATTGACGCTTTGGTGGATTACGTAAAGTACTTGTCGATCCGCGGCAACTTCGAAAAGTACTTAATGATCGAAGTCCCCAACCTAGACGACGATCCGTTTTTCTCAGCCGAAGAGCAAGCCAAGTGGTTTGATCCAATCTCACGCTCGGCCGAAGCGACTTTGGGGGCTGATAAAAAAGAACACACGCCAGCCGTCGACTACGAAGCTCGCACCCAAGTGGCCAAACAAGTCGTGCAAGGTATCCGCGATGTGATCGGTGATCAGTTTTGGGAATACGTGGTCGATCGTTGGGCCGCGGGCGATGCAAACGTTACCCCCGTGCCCGCAAGGCCTGCCGCGTTTGATGCCAAGCACGAACAATATCAAGCGTTGGTCGAAAGCGGTCGAGCATTGTATCTGGGCAACGGCGGTTGCGTGCAGTGCCACGGCGCTGATGCAACTGGCATGAAGCAAGCCGACGACGCTTATGATGACTGGGACAACCACTGGCTAAAAAGCCCCGGCGTGGACCCGACGGACCGGAAGTCATTTAAAGATTTCAGAAAAGCCGGAGCTCTAAAGCCCCGCGTGGTTCGACCACGGAATTTAACGCTGGGCGTGTTCCGCGGCGGGGGTGATCCCGAAACGCTTTACCGGCGGATCGCTAACGGAATCGAAGGCACGCCGATGCCCGCCGCGACGGCACTTAGCGAAGACGAGATCTGGGCGTTGGTCGCTTACGTGAAATCGCTGGCCGTCGATTCAAAGCGTTAA
>JALZWN010000013.1 GCA_023300235.1 Mariniblastus sp. | reverse complement strand
ACCGGCGAAGATAAAACTCGTTCCGTCGGCCAGCGTCCCAGAAAGCACGTCGTCTTCACCTAATGAGACCGTTGAGGTTGTCACCGCAGTTCCGTTGAGCTGAAACTCGCCACCAGATAAGTTAACGGTACTCCCGTCAGCGGCATCAAAGTCGCGGCCGAAGACACCGCCACTGATGTTTACCTCGCTACCGCTGAGCGCATTGAAGTTCTCTCCGAAGACACCGCCACTGATGTTCACCTCGCTGCCGTTTCCAGCATCGAAATTACTGCCCACTGCACCGCCACTGATGTTCACCTCGCTGCCGCTGAGCGCATCGAAGCCCCCTCCGATGAACCCACCGCTGATGTTCACTTCGCTGCCGCTGAGCGCATCGGAAAATACTCCAACGTTGCCGCCGCTGACATTAACCACGCTGTCATCCAAGGCCTCGAAAAAGCTCCCTACTTCACCACCACTGATATTCACCACACTGCCGCTTTCGGCTTCGAAGCTACTGCCAACCTCACCTCCGCTGATGTTCACTTCGCTGTCAAAGGCTTCGAAAAATCCTCCCACCTCACCTCCACTGATGTTCACCACACTGTTGCCAGTCGCATCGAAAAAGCTTCCGATCGCTCCTCCACTTATGTTCACCACGCTGCCGGCACCTGCCAAGAAAGAACTACCCACGTCCCCGCCGCTAATGTTCACTTCGCTGTCAAAGACGTTGAAAGAATCCTCAACACTTCCGCCGATAATGTTCACGAGGCTACCTGCAGTTTCAGCATCGTCGCCTACTTGGCCGCCTGCAATGTTGATCGTGGCATTGACTGCGGCCAAGCTGTCGCCTGCCTCTCCGCCTTGCACCAAGGTAAGTGTTTGCCCAAATCTTAGACTCAACGGATTACCGGCATTGGAACTGCTGAGAACCACTGGCGTGGTGTCTGCGGCAGCCAGCGGCACTACACTCAAGTTCGCCTCCGAAAGCTCATCAGAGACACCGGCGAAGATAAAACTCGTTCCGTCGGCCAGCGTCCCAGAAAGCACGTCGTCCTCACCAAGTGAGACCGTCGAGGATGTCACCGCAGCTCCGTTGAACTGAAACTCGCCACCAGATAAGTTAACGGTACTCCCGCTAAAGGCATCGAAGTCGCGGCCGAAGAACCCGCCGCTGATGTTCACCTCGCTGCCGCCGAACGCATCGAAGTTTTCCCCGAAGAACCCGCCGCTGATGTTCACCTCGCTGCCGCTTCTGGCATCGAAAGATGTTCCAACGTTGCCGCCGCTGATGTTAACCGTACTGTCATCCAAGGCTTCGAAATTGCTCCCCACTTCACCGCCACTAATGTTCACCACACTGCCGCTTTCGGCATCGAAGCTACTGCCAACTTCACCGCCGCTGATGTTCACTTCGCTGTCAAAGGCTTCGAAAAAGGTCCCCACCTCACCTCCACTAATGTTCACCACACTGTTGCTAGTCGCATCGAAGGAGCTTCCGATGGTGCCTCCACTGATGTTCACCACGCTGCCGGAACCTGCCAAGAAAGAACTACCCACGTCACCGCCACTAATGTTCACTTCGCTGTCAAAGACATTGAAAGAATTCTCAACACTTCCGCCGCTAATGTTCACGAGGCTACCTGCAGTTTCAGCATCGTCGCCGACTTGGCCGCCTGCTATGTTGATCGTGGCATTGACTGCGGCGAGGTTGTCACCTGTCACACCGCCTTGCACTAAGGTGAGTGTTTGTCCAGTTCTTAGATTCACCGGATTACCGGTATTGGGGCTGTTGATTACCACTGGCGTAGCGTCTGCTGCAGCCAGTGGCACTACGCTCAGATTCGCCACCGAAATATCATCAGAGGAGCCGGCGAAGACAAAACTCGTTCCGTCGGCCAACGTTCCAGAAAGCACGTCATTTTCACCAAGTGAGACCGTCGAGGTTGCGACCGCCGCTCCGTTGAACCGAAACTCTCCACCAGACAAGTTAACGGTACTCCCGTTAGAAGCATCGAAGTCGCGGCCGAAGAACCCGCCACTGATGTTTACCTCGCTGCCGCTGAAAGCATCAAAGCCCTCTTCGATGACACCGCCACTGATGTTCACCTCGCTGCCACTGAACGCATCGGAAAATGCCCCAATATTGCCGCCGCTGATATTCACTACGCTGCCGTTTTCGGCAGCGAAAAATAATCCAACGCTGCCGCCGCTGACATTCACTAAGCTGCCGTCTCCAGCATTAAAACTACTGCCAACTTCACCACCACTAATGTTCACCACACTGCCGCTTTCGGCATCGAAACTACTGCCAACTTCACCACCAGTGATACTCACCGCACTATTACTGGCTTCGAAAAAGTTCCCTACCTCTCCACCGCTGATGTTCACTTCGCTGCCGCTGAATGCACCGAAGTTATTGTCAACACTCCCGCCAGTGATGTTCACGACGCTGTTGAAATTGCTGAACGACTGCCCCACGTTGCTGGCCCCGCTAATGTTAACGACACTACCAGCGGTTTCGGCGCCTTCGTCAATTTGTCCGCCCTGCACGTTCAGCGTTGCATTAACTACGCCGAAAGCCTTAGGCAAAGAACCACCTGTGCCCAACGTCAATGTTTGCCCCGCCCTTAACCCAGATGCGTCATTAACAGCAACAGGAGTGTTGATTACCACTGGCGTCGTGTCTTGTGTAGCCAGTGGTGTCACATTTAAGGCCACCCCCGTAAGACTATCGCCTACCTGCGGGGAAAAGATAAAACTGGTGCCGTCAGCCAGCGTACCTGTAAGTACATCATTTACGTCGAGCGTGACGGTCGCTTCAGAAAATGCGAGGCCGTTAAGCTGAAACTCACCACCAGACAATGTCACTGCGGAGCCGGAAGATGCGTCGAAATCGCTCCCGAAGGTTCCGCCACTAATGCCCACGGTGCTTCCACCGAAGGCATCGAAGTTCTCCCCGAACGCTCCGCCACTAATGTTCACCATACTGTTGCTTTCGGCGTCAAAACTGCCCCCCAAGTCCCCGCCACTGATGTTCACCACGCTGCCGCCTCTGGCATCGAAGCTACCGTCAAATTCACCACCGCTGATGCCTACGAAGCTGCCATCGTTGGCACTGAAAAAGATCCCCACCGTACCGCCGGTGATGTTCACCTCGCTACCGCTGTTAGCATTGAAAAAGCCCCCTACCATACCGCCGGTGATATTCACTTCACTGTCACCGTTGGCACTGAATGATGAACCAAGACTTCCGCCATCGCCGACATTAACCTGTGTATTGCCGGAGACACTACTGTTGCTGCCGATGGTAAAAGCCGTTGGCAGGTTAACCACCGTGTCAAACAAAGCCGGGTCTGACGGGCCTGAATCAAATACCTGGGCGAATGCTCCATTGGCCAACGCCAATGTGCTACCGGACAGGATCAGGCAAAATCGAAAAGTAAAGCGATGCGAACGAATCATTGGAAGCCTAGGTGGTGAATAGCAAGTAGGGTGTCGAGGTACTTAACGCCGATTCAGTGAAATCGTTATCAATTGGCTCGTATTTGAAAAGTGCCACCGGCAACATCAAAATAGCACCAGTGATATTCTGTTGTCTTGTTGCCGAGCAAATTCGACAGCTCGATGGCGGCTTATTCTGGAAAAATCTCTCACAGAAGCAAACCAGTGTAGCCACGTCGATTGCACTTCGCCACTTGCCTGTATTACGAATCGACACGAATTTTCAATAGAATTTAATCAGTGGATCAAGCCCTACAGCGGCACCCCAGTTGGCCTCATCCCGGCAGCGGCCTGCTGTTTATTTCGAGCCATGGCAGTGTTACTGGGGTTTCCCTCAAGGCTGCCGGTTGTTACCAGCATTGAACAGAAGCCAAAACCCAAGGTGCGGAGACGGGAATCCCGAAAAAACACTACCCACGGAGCCACCGAAACGTCTGGCCCCTGCCACTAAAACCCCGGAAGAACCCCAAAAGAAGCGTTCTCCAAAGACACCAACCCTATGTTGCCGACCCCGAGCGTCATTGCCGACCCCGAGCATCATTGCTTGCTCGCAAATCCAACTTTCTTTCGGCTACCTGTCTCTCGAAACCACCCAACAGACAAACAGCCCTACTCGCCGAACTCGCCCGCGTAAAAATGATCCTTGCGCTCCCCCGCCCAAGCGATCAAATCCTCGTCCACCATCTCCGCCACTTCACCGATCACCGTCACCATCGGATTGCGGATCTCCAACAACTCGACCTGATCGGCAACGCCGTGAAGCGTTGAATAGGTAACTCGCTGATCACTAAACGTCGCTCGCTCAATGCAAGCCACCGGCGTCTCGGGACTCCGCCCGGCCGCAATCAAGCCCTCGCTGATGCCCCGCAAATTCTTCCGAGCCATCATCAACACCACCGTATCCGTCCGAGCCATCGCGACAAAATCCAGACCGTCACCGGAAAGCTCCGGAGCCGTCTGCCCCGTGACCACCATGAACGAACGAGCCACACCGCGACTGGTGACCGGAATCCCCGCCGCCGCCGGCCCGGCGATCGCACTGCTGACTCCTGGGATCACGCGGACCGGAATCCCCGCTTGCCTACAAGCCGCAATCTCTTCGGTCCCCCGACCAAACACAAACGGATCACCGCCCTTAAGCCGCACAACGAACTTTCCTTGCCCCGCGTGTTCAACCAACAGCTCGTTAATCTCTTCTTGGGCAACGCGATGATGATGAGGAAATTTACCGACGTCGATCTTAACCGCGTCCTCTCGGCACCATTGCATCACCGCCAATGGAATCAACCGATCATAAATCACCACGTCCGCTTGCTGCAACGCTTTCATCCCGCCGACGGTGATCAAATCTGGATCGCCAGGTCCGGCGCCGATTAAATAGACGTAACCCCTTTTGAGCTTGTCTGTTGAATTCGGATCAGCGGCTGCTTTTATTTCCGCGCCGGTCGTCGCTAGACAGACCGGCTGTTCGACGGCACAACGAGCGTGACAGTTTTTGCTGCACTTGGTCGCCGGCTGGCTACACGTTTTACGACACTGAGCCATCTGCGCGACCACCGCGGGGAGTTGCTCGTGAGCCGCCAAAGGACTGTCGCACAGACAAATCCCCGTTTGCCCAGCAAACGTCCGCTCGCCGATCAACGGAAACTCAAGATCGTGCCCCGTCGGCAAACCAAACGCCGCCGGCGTGTCCTCGGTCATGTGAGGACCAAGGCTCACCAAAAACGGAAGAACAACGATGTTCGGCGTCTCAATCGATTCGGCGACCAAACCGATCTCGGGATCCTGATCCAAAAACGCGGCCTTGATCTCGAAACCCGGATGATCATTCCGCAACGAATCGGCCAGTGCAAACGTCGTTGCGCCGCTGGTGGTGTTGCGCCGAGTCCCATGACCGACGACGACGACGGTGGTGTCGGCGGCAGTCAGCTGATGTTCGGATAGATGCCCAGCCAGACGAGCACTAACCGTATTGGCGATCGCAGGATGCAGCCCCACCACAGGCCCGATCGATAACGAGAACTGATCGTAGTTGGCGTTGGCTTCAAACTTCTCTGGCAGCTTTTTTAAGTAATACCCATCGCTGGTCATGACCGGAATCACGATCGCTTCGCCCGGCGGAAGCGATTCCAAAACCTCCGTCATCAACGGCTGGCCCATCAAAAACGCCGGCGTGACGTGATCGAACAAACCCATTTCGGTCAGCGCCGCCGCCAAATCATGCAACGGTTGATTCGAGCGAGGCGACGCTTCCGAACCATGGGCTGCAAGGATGAGGCTGATAGGTTGAGGCATGTCGATTTAGAAAACGTAGTGGATGAGATCTGTTGATTTAGTCATGTTTTGGCGAAGCCTAAAAAATGTGGAGATGGGCTTCCAGCCTGTCTTACGCGCTGCCCCCATGCAAATGACAGGCTGGAAGCCCATCACCACATTTCCTTGCTAACGCCGCGGGCTACCATTGCTGGCCATGCTCAGTGTTTTTGCTAACGCCGTTTTCAAAACATCATGAATTTCACCAACGGCCAAACAACTAACCCAATTGTACCAACCTTGGCTGTACATCTTCAAAGGTAGCCACTTCTTTGCCGGTCAGCCGAGCACGATTGCCTTCGCGGCCAAGGACTCGTTGGTAAAAATCACCCAGCCCTTCGCCTTCGTTGCGATGCTTTGCATACTGCTCCAACAAAGGATTCAATGTTTCAATCGCATCATCGGCTTTAATATCCGCCGCATACAAATCCGCCATGCGATCACCAGCCAGTCGACCACCAACAAACAAATGGTAAACCTCGGGACGACGACCTACGAACGCAATGTCAGCCGTATAAGGTCGCGCACATCCGTTCGGGCAACCGGTCATGCGAATCGTCAGCTTGGTGTCATCCAAGCCAAGCTCAGACAAGCGGTTTTCGATCCGAGTGATCATTTCTGGCGAAAACCGCTCTGACTCCGCAACTGCCAAACCACAGGTCGGCATCGCCGGGCACGCCATGGCATAACGACGAGCATTCGAAAGCTCTTCGACCAACTTGATCCCGTGCTCTTTCAAGATCGCTTCCACGCGAGCAACACCGGCTTCGTCGAGATCCTGAAACAACAAACTTTGCTGAGCCGTCAACACAACCGCACATTCAAGTTCGTTAACGATCTTTAAAAACGCCGTTCGTAATTGAATCGTTTCGTCGTCTTTGACACGACCGTTTTCCACGTACACGCCGTAGAAAAACTTACCATCGCCTTGCTCGTGCTTGCCCATCCAGTCTTGAATGTCGACCGCGGGAATCTCCCTCCATGGCTGCACGTCAAACTCAGTTCGCTTGTCGAACTCAGCCTTAAACTCTTCCAGTCCCATCGTATCGATCAAGTACTTCAATCGAGCCTGCTTACGATCGGCACGGTTGCCAAAGTCACGATAGATCGAAGCAATCACTCGCATCGATGCGACGCCGTCTTCGATGGCAACAAAACCGATTTTGTCAGCGATCTGAGCAAAGGTATTCGGACGACCGTGGCTCATGCCAAGCCCGCCACCGGCCACGACGTTCCAGCCGATCAGTTCATCGTTTTCGATCACCCCGATCAAACCCGCGTCGTAGCTATAGATGTCAATTTGGTTGTCGTTTTGAACGGTGACGCCACACTTATATTTACGCGGCAAATAAGTCTCGCCATAGAACGGCTCTTCATTCTGAGTGGACACGGTACGCTGACCGTCGATCCAGATCTCGTAATAAGCTTTCGTCGCCGGGCGTAAATCCGCGGCGATCGCATGGGCAGTTTCGCGAACTTTATCGTGAATCGCGTCCTTGATCGGTGCGGCAGTCGCCATCACGTTCCGATTAACGTCACCGCAAGCGGCCAACGTTGTCATCAACGACTCATTGATTTGCTTGAGCGTCTCACGTAAATCGGTTTTCAAAATACCGTGATACTGAATCGCTTGCCGAGTCGTGATCCGGATCGTGCCATTGGCAAACTCATCTGCCATCCGGTCCAAATCGCGATACTGACTGGCAGTCAACTGACCGGCTGGCAACGCGATCCGCAGCATAAAGCTATACGCCTTGCCCAACCCTTCAGCGCGACGCGACTTCCGCAGATCCCGGTCGTCTTGCTGGTAAGAACCATGAAACTTCAACAGCTGAAGGTCCGATTCCTCAAAGCGATCGGCTTCTGGATTCTTTAGAGTTTCGTCAATCGTACCGCGAAGGTTTTGACTGACAACTTTGTAGCCCTCCACTTTGGACGGTTCCGTTTTTTTCTTGGCCATGACGTTTTAACAGCAAATAAGTGATTGAATTATGTTGTTTCGAAAGCGGCGTTCGTCGGTCTCAACTGGAAAGCAAAAGCAACTCGCTAAATCTGATAGTGCAGACCGCATTCATCTTTATCATCATCGTTTGACCAACGCCCACTGCGAGCATCCGATTCCGGCGATGAACCGGGAACTGGCTTGGTGCAATGAAAGCAGCTCACACTCGGGAAATTTTGCAAGTGTAGTTGATTGAACGGTACGTCGTGCTCTTGAATGTAAGACCAGACTTCAGGGCGCGACAACGTCACCATTGGACAAAACTTTAGCAACTGGTAACGCCAGTCCCATCCCATCACCGGCGTGTCAGCGCGGCTCTTGGTTTGCGAGCGACGGACGGCGGTGATCCATAAGTTGTAGTTGACCACGTTCTCCGACATCGGCTGCACCTTGCGGATGTTGCAGCACAAGTTCGGATTGTACTGCCACAGATTCGGGCCGTACGACTTGGCCTGTTGCTCGATCGAAACCGGACTCTTCCAAGTTACAAAATCCAAATTCTGGTATCGCTCGACCAACTTCTTTTGCAGCTGTTTTGTCTCGGGATAAAAGAACCCAGTGTCGATACAAGCGATGGTAAGCTTCGGCAGGTCGTGCTTGGCGATCGCTTTACTGGCCAAGTCCATCAACATGCAGCCTTCCATGCCAAAGGAGGACGTCATCACAATCGGCTGGCCAACAAATTTTTGCAGCGCCCATTCAACCAGTTCGGCCGGGGTTCTTGATTCGTCCATGCTGGGTGGACTCGCAGGCCTAGCAACAACTTCGCCCGACGGCAATGCAGCCAATCGCTCGGTCGGTGGCGACGGAGGCAAATCACCCGACGGGGTAAAGTTTTCAGGGTTTTCAGCGTTCATGGATGTTGTCGGCGTTTGAAAAGCCGGTGCCGCAATGACGTACGCCCCAATTCGAAACCTCACGTGCGGTTGTTTTGAGTCGCCCTAATACAATATCTCACCTCCTCAAAGCAGTCACTGGCCTTGAGATACCTACGACGATCATACCGCCGAGACCAATGGCTTCGGGCTCCACAGAATAGCCGTTGTTCTGCGCAAAAACAAACCCAAACTGTATGAAATCGTCCACTGCCTAGACTGCGGACAGCAACGAACTGCTACACCCCACTGAACCGACAACAGCGGCGCCCATGCCCCCCAAGCGTCTTACAAGTGCCCACCAAGCCGTCGCCGCAGGCTCGACCTTGCTTTTCACCTTTTGATCCGCCATCCTAGATCTCGCCGTTAAATCAACACCATCCCCCCGTGCGTTACCGCCATGCAATACCCGCTTACACTTAACTTCAAAAAGATTGCCCTATCACCGCAAATCTTTGTCCGCGACGCCAACGGGGAAATCGTTTGTTACGTCAAACGAAAAATGTTTCAACTGAAAGCCAGCGTGAAGGTCTTTCGCGACCCGTCGATGTCCCAATTGCTTTGCGAGATCAAATCCGACAGCATGCTCGACTGGTCATCCAAGTACTCTTTCTTTGATTCCAACGGACAGTACTTTGGCCATGTTAAGCGTCAAGGAACGAAGTCAATCTGGAAGGCGAGCTACGAAGTGTACGACGAAACTCACCACCACATTTCCAACATCGCCGAAGAAAACCCGATGGCCAAAGTCATGGACGGCTGCCTGGGACAAATCCCACTCTTCAGCTTGCTGACTGCTTTTATGTTTCACCCAAAATACTTGCTAACGAGTGCGACCGATGACTCGCCCAAAATGCGGCTCACCAAACAAGCCTCGCTATGGGAGAGCAGTTTCGTTCTTGAGCGGATGTATGATTTCGACGACGTTGACGAACTCCGCGGCTTGATGGCATACTTGATGATGTCCCTGCTAGAACGAAAACGTGGCTAAAAGCTTACCCCACGATCTTTTTGAGTAACGTATCCCCCGGCCTGTCGCGAAGTCTTCAGACAAGCACAAAGCAGCGAACGTACGATTGTGACAAAACACCCAATGCCCCTATCAATGGTCGCCCGACGCGTCAGCGAGGAACCGTTGATTTAGCATGTTTTGGCGAAGCCTAAATGTGGAGATGGGCTTCCAGCCTGTCTGCGCGCATGACAGGCTGGAAGCCCATCACCACATTTCCTCGCTCACGCGTCGGGCT
>JALZWN010000012.1 GCA_023300235.1 Mariniblastus sp. | reverse complement strand
ACGCGAACGCGAGGATTGTTTTTTTGGCGTCATTCCAACTGATTAATTTATTCATCCGAACCCGGTGTGCTTTTGTTGGAGTCGCCCAATTCAATTTTCTCTAGCGAAAAGGTTTCCGCCGGCCCACTACCAATTCGATAAGTTACGCTGCCAGGCAACATGATATCGTTTTCGGTTTTGTAATCAGCAAACTCGATCGTGCAAGGATCTTGATCTGCATCCAAAAAGGATTCAAACACCCGCAATCGCCCGTCGGTTTTTCCGAACAACAGGTTGGACTGCAGCACGTCTCGCGTCGCCACCATCAACTCAAACGCATCGCCGTCCGCGCCACGAACTTCGCCCCAATAGATTGACTGCCCGAACTTGTCGGGGCCCAGCTGCAGCATTTTTCGCCATTGATGCATCGCCAACAACAACGTTGCCCGCGGGTTTGCTTCGGCTTGTTCGGTCAAATCTTCGGACAGCTTCACAACAAACGCGTCCTCTCCCGCTTTGATTCCCGATTGTTCGTCACCTAAAACAATTTGCATTTTGTTTCCTTGGGAATCTTTACCGCTCAGCTTCCACGACTTCGTGTACTGGGCAAAATCGTTCCCCTCAACCGCCGCCGCCCAGACTCGCCGTTGCTGTTGCTGGTTGAAGAAGTAATTCGCGAACCCCGTCTTCTTCTGAAACACATCTTCGTACCCCTCCGGAGCCGGAGTCTCAGGCTTGGCAGGTAATAACTTGCACGGCTGCTTCTCGCAGGGTTTGGGAGCGGGCACAGCCTGGGGTTTGTCATTGCCAGCCACGATCCCGACCAACTCCTCTTCCGCATGCACACCTTGCAAACGAATAAAGACGTCGACCATTGTCCCTTCGCGATCGAACTTCACCGGCACTCGCCAGCCTTTTGGAAAAATCCCCAACACGTTTTTGAATTGATTGACCGTCGTCACCTTCCGGCCCGCGAATTCAACCAACCGATCGTCGTAGCGAACACCTTGCCGGTAAGCTTCGCTAGATTCCAAAATCCCATCCACCAAAACTCCATTGTCTTGACCCGTCCCCACCGTAAAGCCAGCAGTGGCATGGTCCACCAGTCGACCGCTTTTCAAATGGCTCAAAAACAATTTGACTTGGTTCGAAGAAATCGCGTACCCCACGCCCACGTTAACCCGGCCGCGTTTTTCAAACGAACCTCGCCCGTTAATCCCGATCAAATCTCCGTCTGCATTGAACAACGGTCCGCCCGAGTTACCGGGGTTGATCGCCGCGTCGGTCTGGATGCAGTCGGTGTATTCCAAAATCGAGCCTGACGGATACTGATATCGATGGGTCCCAGAGACGATGCCGAAGCTGACGGTCGGTTGAAAATCGGTGGCTAACAAGAACGGATTGCCAACGGCAAAACAAGCGTCACCCGCGCGGACTTGATCGCTATCGACCAGCTTGGAAACTGGGAAGTCATCGCGGCCAAGCAACTTAATCAGCGCCACGTCACCGGTCGCGTCAATGCCAACGATCACAGCGTCGTACAACACGCCGTCGGCCATGCTGCATTTCATGAAGTCATCGCAGCCTTGGATCACATGAAAGTTCGTGACTGCATAGCCGTCGGGAGAAACCACCACCCCGCTACCGCCGCCGTTACCACCGGGGCCAAAAATCGCGACAGCACTGGGCACTGCCTTGGCGATAGCGTCGATCCGCTGTTGTTCGAACTGCTGAAGTTCTGTGGGTAAATCTTGTTCGGGTTGTTGAACCGCCAAAGCATGCGAGGCGGTAGCGAAGGCAATCAGCCCCGCCAGCAAAACACTGGCCGACCCAAGACACGACCTGAAGGATGTTGTTTGTTTTAAATTCATTTTTGCAACGTTAAGTTTACCAAGTGAACCACATCTCCGATGGAGCGACCATCGGCATAATCGACTTCAATAATCATTCGTTTACCGTCCACCAAGTCGATGTCAAACGGTTGCGGCTGAGTCATTTCATTCTTAGTGTGTTCTTGCGAGTAACGTTCTTTCCCATCAACCATAATCCGAACGCCCACCTTCCCGAACTCGCTCGCCTCGGGCGCAAAACCGATCAAGCCGCTCAAGGACTGATAGTCGCCGTTTAAGCGCCAAGCCAAACGCCCGCCGCCCTGAACCGCGATTCCCGATTCAAAAACGCGTTCAATCATTCGCGTTTTACCGGCTGCGACTTCGGCGGCCGGCCGAGGAACGTTCAACGACAGTGGTTTGCCGCTGAACGATTGATTGAATCTGGCCAGCCGTAACTGGCGGAGCTTCCCCACGATCGATTGGCCGGCCAGCAGCGGTTCCCAATCGTTGGTCGAAGGAGCAAGGCTGGTTAACGGTTCCGAAGTCGTTGAATTAAAATCAATCGAAACGACTTTACCAAAATCGACGTTGAATTTGTCGCCAGTTAGCGTGGTCAAAACCAACTGCTTGGCCGTCAACTCAAAGCCTCTTAATCTAATTCGCGAGGTATCGCTTAAAACACAAGTCGCCAACGGATCTGAAAAATCATTTTCACCAGCTTTGAAAAACGTGAGGGCCGAAAGTTTTGAAATCGGCACTTCGGCTGATTGCTCTTCGATCGCAAACTGAACGCTTGCTTGGTCGAGCCCCTTGACGATGCCTTCGATCGCATTGAACTCTTCATTGCGAAACACGATCAAGGTGTCCGCGACCACATCCGCGTCTTGCTTGACCTTCGCGATCTGTTTCTGAACCGCAACTGGGTCCCCCGCAAAAACGATACTGCTAACGTTTCGTTTTGGGATGGAAGTCTCGGCCCCAACGGTCAATGTCGTCACGATTTTTTTATCGACGTATTTGTATTTGTCAATGAACAGCGAAGACCCATCCTGCAATGAGAACTGGGCAGCCGTTTCGGGCGACTTACTGGCCTCGGATTCTGGAAACTCGATCACTTCGATTTGTTCGATCTGAACGGACTTCGGGCCCGCACCGGTTTCAAGTTTGACTTGGTCAAGCGACACTTCGACCATCGTCCCGACGACCTTGGAGCCATCGAGCAGGCGAATCTCTGCGGTCGGCGTTTGCGCGAACGCGAAACTGGCCGCCAACTGCCAAGTGATCGCCAAACAACATAGCCGAACTGCGAAGCCAAGAACCGGAGCCACTCGCGTCGGATTAAACCGAAGCATCATTGATTATCCTCTTGAGCCAAACGGCGGAAGTACTTTTCGATCGCACCCCGGTAGTGCGGCGGCATGTCTTTGACCATTTCGGCCATCGCCGCAGAGCGTTCGGCGGGATTCATGTCGCCCCACTGTCCGCCATCGGCCAAGTCCTTGGTAGTCACTTTGCCGTCGCCTTTGTCCGAGGATTGCTGCGACTCTTGCATCGGCTTGCCGCCAGGCTGAGAACCCTCTCCCTGTTGGCTGGCAGCCTGCTGTTGCTGCTGCTTTTTTTCAAGATCATCAATTAACTTGTCAAGCTTATCAATCACGTCCGCTTCTTGCTTGAGCACCAAAGTTCCGCTGCGTTGAAATTGGGTGCGGCGATAAATATCTTTCATCATCCGCGAGATCTCGTCCAACGACCCCTCTTTGACCGGCGACAAATCGGCTTGCATCATTTTGGCAACCACTGCAAAACGAACCGGCAATTCGGTCTCGTGCTCCAACAAAGCTTCAATCGTGGTTTTACACTCTGCTTGCCGCAACAACTGATGCTCGGCCAACGCTCGGTAAAACAAAACCGACTCCGGCGACAAAACCGATTCCGGTTCCACCAAGTTTAGTTGCTCCAAAGTTTCATCGTAAAATTCATTTTGAGCCAGCCAACGGCCGAGCAACAATCGAACGTGGTCACGGACAAAAACGTGTTCGTCCTGATTGTCTAACACGTGGCTGAAATTCGGAGGCAGCACAGAACGGCGTTGGCCAGAAAGTTGATCGGCGATCTTGGCGATGTCCGGCCGAACACTTCCGACGACAGCGATGATTTGGTCCAGCCGATCGGTGGCGTAGCGAGATTCAGCAGCCGCGTCTTCGATTGCAAAGTCATTAAACGCTTGGGTTGCTTTTCGAAGTGCGTTCTTTCGAAGTTTGCCCTTTTGAAGTGCCGGACTTTCGTTCACCCAAACTTCGATCGCGTCCAATGATTGGGCATCGGTTTTTAACTGCCAAGTTTTCTCCGCTCCCAATTGGTCCACCGTCGCGGTGTCTGGAGCCTCTGTTGCGGGATCGTCTTGAGCAAACACGCTGGTCGCTGTTAACGTCAACGCTAACACAAAGCAGGCGATCGCCAACGATTGCAAGCCAGCGGGCATTCGTGCGGAAATGTCAAACGAGTTGTTCACGGGGTTCGTCCTATTCATTTTCTTCATTGACCAGTTGACGAGTGATTTCGGTGAGTTGAGCCTGACGATCGGCGAGCCGATCGAGGGCGGCAACGATATCGGGTTCTTGGCTTACTCCGACGGGATCGTTCGGGTCATCCAAGTACTTTGCGTATCGCTGGTGTCGCTTGAAAATTCTTTGCTGTAGCGACTTGAGCATTTTCAGTTCCGCGATTTGGTCTACCAACGGTGCGTCGCCCGGTTGACCTTGGCCATGACCTGACGGTGGCGAATTTTGCTGGTCCTGTTCTTCTTTTTCCTTTTGGATGACCACCAAAGCCTCGATCAACTCATTCAACGTTTCGACGATATCGGCTTCGATTTCTTGGGTGACAGGATTTACCTTGGCCGCCGAAAGTCGATTGGCGACTTGGAACATGTCTTGCTGCATTTCTTCGACCGTGACGGGGAAAGCGATCGACGTCCCGTCTTCTTTAAGTAACAGCAGAGCACGACCGGCAGCGGTGGCGATGACTTTCTGGTCGCCAGCCAAACGATTGGCGCTGATTTCGAACTCGGTCGTCCGGGCTTCTTGGGGCGTCAACGCCAACTTGTCGGTCGATTCATTGATGCGAATCTGTTGCTCCAACATCGCGCGGAAACGTTCTTCCAGAAGCTTTAATTTTGAGTCGACTTCTTCTTCACGTAGTTGGCGAAGGATCTCTTCGAGTTCTTTCTTGGCGGCGGCGAGTTCCTTTTCGGCTTCCTCCATCTTTTTAGTTGCATTGTCCCGCTTGGCGTCCTTCAGCGCTTCGTTGGCTTCTTCCATGCGTTCCTGAGCCGCTGCGATTTTTTGTTGAACCGGATTAGATTCTTGAGGCTCTTGCGGAACACTTTCACCGGCCTCGCCCTCGCTAGATTCTCCTCCGCCAGGCTGTCCCTCACTAGGTTCACCTTCACTAGGCTCTCCCTCGCTAGGTTCACCTTCGCCGGGCTTTCCTTTGCCAGGTTCCCCTTCACTCGGCTCACCGGCTTCGCCACTCTCTTCGCCGTCGCCCGGCTCGGTATCGGACTCCGCGTTTTCCTTAGACTCTCCATCTCCGTTTATATCTTCTTTACCTTCTCTACTTTCTTTACCTTCTTCCTCCCCCATCTTTTTGGCGAGCTCGGCCGTGCGTTTGGCCGCTGACGCTTCGGATTTCCCTAAACGCGTTTGATCGATTCCAGCTTCGGCTTGTCCGCGGATGCCTTTTTGAATTCGCAGCAAGCGATCAACTTCTTTGGCATATTCTTTGTAGCGATCGATATCGTCGCGAACTTGTTGGTCACGATCTTCGGCTTGCAGCAGCTTGAGCATCTCCGTCAAATTGGTGATCGCCTCGCCCTGCATCTTTTCGGCATCTTTAAACTTCCCGTCGTTGATCAACTTGACGGCTCGAGTCAGCTGCACGTTGGTCATTTTTTCTTGCGACTGCAAGAAGGCTTTTTGAAGCAACTTGGAGCGGCCGGGATTGGAGTCTTTTTCAAACTCGTGCAGCGAAAAGAGTTTGCTTTCGAGCTGCTTGTATCGCTCTGCCAACCGTTCTTGTTCGGCCTTGATGGTTGCTAATGAATCGTCGGATTGGCCGAAGCAAACGGGCGAAAGCACGCTTGAAAAACAAATCAAAATAGCCGGTAGAACAAGAGTTAGAATTCTATGATTCGATTCGGTTTTCATTTTTCGTTCCCGCGGTGACAGCGCTGATACTGCCAGTAAAAAAAACTGGCTTCACACGCTAATAGTATAGCCCACTCAACGAAAACCAGCAAAAGCCAAGCCCCATGCTGCCGAGACTTTGCCTGCAAAGGAATCATTTGACCGGCTCAGGTAGACTCAAATGATTAGAAATCTGGGCAAAATGTGCCTACAAGACGGATTGTGCGGCAACGAACTTCAAATGCCGGTCAATCAAAATCGACACGCAGCGTTGGCAGCCTCGAAGATTCACTAACGGGAAGCTGGCCGAAGTGTTAGGTGATTTTTTGGTTGAAAAAGTCAACGACTCAATCACAACAAACGTTGAACCGCTAATCAACGCTTAAAAGAATGCTGCTGTGCTGCGGCAGCTTGCGCGATACCAGCCCTGTTTACGTCCGCTTTGTCCGCGCGGCAAACTGTTCGGCGTATTCCAAGATCCATTTGTCGATCGTGGCTTTAAAATCGTCTTGCTGAGCGTCGACGATGTCGGCAAAGTGATTCCAAATGAAAATCTCTTTGTCTCGAATCGCTCCCTTGCCTGCGATGTTGACCACGTTAAATTCGTTCTGCTGCCGAACCGTGATTTCGACTCGACTAAAAAACGTCCCCGCTCGTCCGTCTGGGCCGCGGTCGATATCGTTCCGAGCAACCGCGCCGCCCCAGCCGCGATGACCGTAAATGGTCTCGTACTGAAAACCCGGAAAGTGATTGGCCAGCTTGTTCAAGCCGTCTTCAATGTACTCCGACAAGTTCAATCGAAAGTCGTTATGGCGATTTCGGATTTGCTCTTTGCTATCCAATGCCTTTTGGTTGGCTACGTTTTTTGCTTTGCCCATCGAGTTGCCTCGTTGGATCGCTTTTTCGAGTTCGCTTTCGAAGTCCATGACGTGTAGTTTTTGGCGGCGTAAGGAATTGGGATTTTTGAAATCGGCTGCGGTGACAACGCCGATCCGTGCGTGCTGACGTCAAAACTATAGCATACCGCTAATTCGGTTTGAAGCTTTAATGTTCGCCACGGTGCCGGGGAGAATCAGTTTTACAAATTTGGACGTGCCTACCAATGGTAGCCCGACGCGTTAGCGAGGATTCTAACCGGTTCCTCGCTAACGCAACGGGCGCCCACAAGTGGAAGCGCCGGCAGCCCAAGGGCTCCTCGCTAAGGCGGCAGGTTACCGCCGCTGGAAGCACCGTCACCGCGCTTTTGGCACGAAAAAACCGCAAGGCAACAAGTTGCAATGCGGCAAAAAGCGTTCCGAGATGTGATAGCGATGGGAGTCGCTGGGAGACAGACGTAGATCGAGCGTGCTATGCACTTGCCCTTTAGTGACCTAGGCCTACCCTAAAATTGGTCCCTCAGCCGTCAATTTCTCAGAAGCCTATTTCAAATGTTTCTTGTAGCTTGGTTATCGGTTGAAAGTTGCTGGACAATCAGTCAACCACGAAAAAAAGGTTAGGCTCTAGGGCAACCGAACTCAATCCCATTTCGTTGAAGTTGGCAAAAAAGAATACCGTGCCAAAACTACCTTTTTGTTTTTCTTAAAGTGATTTTATTTTTGATCGCGACCAAACAAAATTCGCGTCGGTTGAACGCTAATTGCCGAGTTTTAACCACTTGGAAGCCTAATTCGCGGACCTGTTTAATCATTTCAGAAATTTTAGGAACGTAGGACCAGTCCGACATCTTCAGTGTCAGCACCATCCCTTTCAAGCGGACTCCTTCGTAACCGCAGATACTAGCAACCGTCTCCAGCGTACCGCCGGGATCAAGATTCATATCCGCAACCAACCAGTCAACCGGCTTGAAGTCCTTCTTCTTAACTTCAAAACTGCGGCGACGAATGTGAGTAAACTTCGGGTTCGCCAAGATCTCGTCTTCCATCTCAGCCGAGTCGATGCCGATCACTTCGCAGTCATGCTCCAACAAAAACTGACACGCCCCGCCAGGAGCACTGCCGATCTCCGCACAAACATCGGCGGGCTTGATCTTAATGCCCGACCACAACAACGCTTCCTTGAGCTTGAAATAAGCGCGACTGAACACCTCTTTGGTAACCTCCAGCATCGGCGCCCCGCCAGGCCAACGCCCCGCGGGAGTTACCGCGTAATGAAAACCGAGCCACCATTGATCCGGTTCGACCATGATGATGTCAAACACCAAGTCGTCCGCCGCGGCGTATTGGTTGACTTGATCGGTCCGTTTTGATTTTGCATCGATCTGACTGCCAATCGCCTTAGCCAACTCCGATACCCCCGGCTCAAAACCATTTTTCCCCGGCAACGTCAAATCCCTCTGCCACAGATGAACTCGACTGGCCGCATCGAAGTGTTCCGTCTCTAGCAACTGGTCGATCAACTCGTCCGCGTTTTCACTCTTGAGCTTGCTGGTCGACCAACCATAAGTCCGAGCCAGCGTTGACTTGAGGGTAAACCGAAGGGGCAACGGCTTCTCGGGATCGACTTTAAAAGTGATAAACCCCGGTCGCGAAAACGACAGCTTGAGGTTTGGATGATGGGCGAGGATCTCCTGCTTGGTCGCCGCCTCTGCGCCGTTTTGGCAAACCACGAAAATGAACGGCGATACCGCGGGAGTGGCTTTTGTAGAAGTAGCTGCAGTTTCTGACATGGTTTTTTCATTCGTAGCGGTTCGTTTTCGGACCGCACAGGCTAACACGGCCACCGAAGCCCAACAAGCTAAAACCCTTGTAAAACAAAGGGCTTTTGGTTGATCTTGACCGACTTGGGATAAATCAGCACAATCTGGCAGAAGAAGTTCATTTTGATTAAAGTCACCGAATCATTGACAAATCCACGGAAGGATTCTTGGATGTCGACCATTCCAACCTTTGCCAAATTTTTGGCCGCTTGCTCACTACTGACCACCGTCGTTCTGTGCACTGGCTGCGGTAATGAACCCTCCGACCTCGCAGAAACAAACACCGACCAGCCGTCGCAAACTGCAGCCATGGAAGCACCGACATCCGTCGCAGCCAGCCCGGCAACCAACGAGGTCTCGCCAGCGAACATCCAAGCCAAACCAGAACTGGAAGCGAACTTCGACCAATCCCCTGAACGGTTGTGCCAACACTTCATGGAACTGCTTCAGAATAACGAGTCCATCAAGGCAGAGACTTTGCTGACTCGTATTTCTCAGATGCAAACCACCAAAGAAGAGCTTGAGCTAAAAGCCATCGGCGGACCGAACGCCAAGTTCTCGATCGGACAAGTCCGTTACGCGACTCAAAAAAGAGAGCTCGCTCAAGTCGATTGCAAAGTAGCCGACACCAGCTCCGAAGATCCGTTCGAAATGGAAATGACTTGGCTCGTAAAGCGAAACAAAAAGTCCTGGCGAATTTCGGGCGTCATGCTGCAACTAGAGAAAGACGCTAAAATGGATCTGCTCAGCTTCGAGAACTTGGCTGACGTGCGGCACATCAAATCGATCAACGACGCACAAGTCATCGCGGAAGACTCCAAAGCAACAGAGACCCGGGAAGCCAAACGAAATCCCAAAAAAGCGACCACGTTGCA
>JALZWN010000011.1 GCA_023300235.1 Mariniblastus sp. | reverse complement strand
ACGACAATGCGGCGCAACTCTTCCACGTTCGCAACGGGGCGAGCCTCGGCATCCCGAAACGGTTTGCGGGTAGATAAGTCAGCGAGTGAAAGGTTTGAATCCACACTGTGGCACATAACATGGTTATGTACGACAGCCTGTCCGATAAACCGGTTGGTTTGGATGGCAGTCGTACGAAAACGCCGATTTTAGTCGCTTTTGCGCCGCTGGTGCAAGCAGGTTGGTGCTGTTTCTTAACGCGATCCGGCTGGTGAGACAGTTGGTTGTCTTAGGTGGTTAGCAGAAAGACCGTATCTTTCTAGCTCGCTGAAGTGCCAGGCTTGTTTCGTGCCGAGTGCTAACTGGCTGCCAACTTGGTGATTATCTCGATGTTTCGCGACATGGCAGAAAAACGCGTCGCTCAAAAAAAGTTGCCGATAAGGGCTTAATTTGCTCAACGGCATCGCAGCGTTCAGGTTGTTACATCACGTGCATTGCCTCCGCTGTTTATCGATCGATCATTTTTGCGTTCTTTGACAGAGTGCTGTTGATATTGGCCGCCAGCTCCTGTATCCGCACAGGCTTGGCCATGAATGAATTCATTCCGGCGTCAATGGCGCGCTTAGAGTCTGCGGGGCTGGCAAATCCGGACACCGCGATGATTGGCAAATCGGCTATTTCGGCAATCCCACGAATTTTCCGAGCCGCTTCAAGCCCATCCATCTCAGGCATCTGAATGTCCATTAGGATCAAATCAGGCAAGTGTTCCCGCGCCATTTCAACCGCTAATTTTCCATTGGCTGCACGCAAAACTCGAAAATTGCAAAATTCCAACAGCGGAATCATCGTCTGTGCGACCATGTCATTGTCTTCGGCTAACAAAATCAACGGTGAGCCATTGCCATCACTGATCTGAACGGCTAGCTCTGAGCCCTTGCTTGAACGAGTCGGCAAATTGGCATTCGGTTTCGTAGCCAATTCCAAGCGTTTCGAACCAATAGGCAGGTCGACGGTGAAGCAGCTACCGAGATTTACCTTGCTGGTGACGCCCACTTTTCCTCCGTGAAGCTCAACCAAACGCTTGACCAATGAAAGCCCAAGCCCGGTACCGCCATGCCGGCGAGTCAGCGAACTGTCCACTTGAACAAATGGATCAAACATCGCGTCCAATTGGTCATCTTTGATGCCGATGCCTGTGTCGGAAACCGAAAATCGCAACGCTTCCGAAGTAAACCCGGATGTGCTCGCCGGCAAAGTTTCGACCGCTAGTTTTACCTTGCCGCGCTCAGGCGTGAACTTTACAGCATTGCTTAGCAGGTTAATCAGGACTTGCCTGAATCTTTTTGCATCAGCGTCAAGTCTTGGTAAATCGCACGAAGCTTCCAACGACAGCTCGATCTGTTTTTGTTCCGCCTGAGGGGTAACAAGACTCAGGCAAGATTCGCAAAGCTTGGATACCTGAATGGCTGTAAGATCTAATTCTGATTTACCAGATTCAATTTTGGCTAAGTCGAGAACCTCGTTGATCAGATCCAAAAGATGCATACTGCTTTGCTCAACAATCTTCAAGCAATCCAATTGCCTGGACGATGTGTCGCCAAACACTCCTTGTTGCATTCCGTCAGTCATCGCGAGGATCGCAGTCAGTGGGGTGCGAAGCTCGTGACTCATGTTCGCCAAAAATTCATCTTTGGTCTTGGTTGCTTTTGCCAAAACATCATTGGCCAGCTCAACTTCTTTCCGATCGGTTACTTCAAGAATAACTCCATCCCAAACGACATCGCCATTTTCGGATCTCTGTGGCTGACTATTTATCAGAAACCATCTTGCGTCGTGGTCAGGAGTAGTGGTGCGAAACTCTGCCACAAACCGCGTAAGCTCATTCGCCGATTCAAACATCTTTGTTGTCATCCGCTCCAAATCGCCTGATTCAATTCGCTGCCAAAGAAGTTCTTTGTCCGCCATAAGATCAGAGGATTCGATTCCAAACAGTTCACGTGATTGTGAGCTAAGGTAGCTCCAGCCGCTCGTGCCGTCAGGTTTGAGGTAATAACGAAAGACCATGCCGGGAAGATGATCCGCGATCCGCTGCAGGTGGCTTTCACTTTCAACCAAAGCAAACTCAGCTTCGCGACGCTTCGTAATATCGAGGTTGACTCCGATCGCCCGCACCAGTTTGCCGTTTTTGTCCAGTTCCTTGTATGCGTTGGCGTGGATGTGTCGCACTTTTCCACTGGGGCGGACAATGCGAAATTCCTGTGCAATCTGCTGGCTTTTTTCTTTACGAGATTGGTCTTCGCTGATGACTTGTTCCAAGTCATCAGGATGAATCCGATCGGACCAATCTTTGTAGGTGCCGTGAAAGTCTTGGGCTTCAATTCCGTAAATCTCGTGCATTTTTTCGTCCCACACGAGACGTTCATCCTCAAAAAACCACTCCCAGATTCCAATGGAGCTGGCTTCCAGTAATTTGTGCAATCGCGTGTTGAGTTCCCTCAACTCCTCAATCCCCGATAGATGTTCTTGCTGCGGGATCGAAACTTCGAATTCACAACCAACAAGTCGAATGGGTTGTCCCTGGTCGTTGCAAATCGAATGGGTACGTCCCAGAACCGTCGCCCACGAGCCATCACTTTTTTCTACGCGATACTCGGACTCAATCAGCTCCAATTCACCAGCCCGCAACCGTGCATGTATCTTTTCACGATTCAGCCGATCGCTTGGGTGAATAAACTGTCTGACTTGGCCAGCTGCCCGCCAAACTTCTTTGGCACTGCAACCGCGGAACCTCTTCCATTCGGGGGAGCAGTGAACCGAATTGGAGCTCAAATCCCATTCCCAAATCCCGATTGGTTTCAATTGACTGGTCGAGCGATCGGATTGACGGTGTGAATCAATGCGAGATTTAATGTGCGAGTTCATGAATTTCTCGAAAAGCGTTGCCTGAATTTCAGAACGACTACGGTCTGGCGAGACCGAAAAAAAGGATCAGCAAGAGTTACGTCTTCTAACGCTATACGCTTTCCAGGTTCACGAATGTCAAAGTATTGAACGATGGGAGTTTCAGGTTGTTAAAAGACTGTCGGTGCATTCTATGGCAATGATGAAGGCATCGCGACGGGAAAAGGGGCCGGACTTGCAGAGAAAGCGTACGATGACTGTCTTGGCGAGTTGGCCGAAGGCTAAGGGCTAGAAGCTGACACGCTCGGGCGTGATCTCTGGCGACAGTGTGGTGTCGGCTCAGATCTGGCGAACGGAAGCGTTGGCTTCGTTTCGGGTGCCAATATCACAGGCTTTGTCGAAATCGCCGATGCGGTGGGAACGGTTTGGAGTCTTGAAGGAGGACGGTTTTTCGATTTGAAGTTGCGAAGTTTTGCAACTGAGTCGTTGAATCACAAAGATGCAAACGTCAGGGGGAATCAGTTTTCGAATCTTTGTGTTCTGGTAGCCCGACGAAGTGAGAGCCTGTTGATTGAAGATGCTTCAGCGAAGCTGGAGAAATGTGGTGGTGGTGCTTCCAGCCAGTCTGCGCGCATGACAGGCTAGAAGCATCATCACCACATTTTCTTGCTAACGCGTCTGGCTAGTATTTATGGCTCTTCACGGAATTTAGTGGTTGTTTCCCCCCGGATGAGGTCGACTTCGTTAGCTCGGGGCTTCCTTCCCCAGCTACCTAGGACGGCCGCATCCGGGGCGTGCTGCATTCGTAAATCTCACCATACGAGATCTTGCCACTGAATTACCGGAAGAGCCTCTTTGTGTTAGGCCTTTGGCAGTTTTTATACGCGCCACCTGTTTGCGGGAAACACGGATGACACCGAGAGTACCTTGAACTGCGTAGAACTGAGATAGCCACCGATTCAGCAGCAAAAAACGAAGGTGTGCCCGTAGGGCCTCTGCATAAAATCTATGTTAGACGCCCTGCATTTGAGTACGTTTTCCAGTTCAGAAACGTGTCCAACTGGTCAGCCACTCGCGATACGTCTCCACCATCATGGTCGATGTAGTTTACACAAAGGCCTTGGTCTGCGAGATCGACAAAGTAATAGTTGCCAAAATCGTCGCTAGCAAATGGAAATCTGGTTCTGCCGCTTGGGAGGCATGCCAGGCTGACTGCGGTTAAATCTGCTGGTTCAAATCGAGCTACAAAACGGTGCTCTGACTCATCGTCCGCATCAGGTGGAATGACATAGAACGATTCGCGACGTAAACAGTCAATATCTGCATAGAGTTTCCTAAGCGACTGCGGAATGTCGCGGCCGAAATGGCTAGTGAGCTGATTCCATTGTGGGCGGGTAAGTCGTGCCTCGAATTCTCGCTGTTGCCTCTCTCGCTCCTCCGGGGTGAGGGGCTTACCAACCGTCAAGCGATCGACAAATCGGAGAATTGTGACCGCCAGCCAAACGACGAAGCAGATGCCTGTGATGGCGGCGATAATTGAAAAAACGGTTTCCATCGTAGTTCAAAGGGCAGTGAAGGCGTGTAACGGAAGGTTTTTACGACACCGCTTCTCTCTTAAGTCAAAAAGCATCGCAACACCAAACAGTTTACCAAAAAGAGCATGCGTTGCCAAAGAGGCGGTGTCCGCGTCGTGGAAAACCAAGCAATACCACCGAAGCGAACAACGTGGCAAACCAACACGATTCTCCAACGACGAAGCCGCGGCCTAGCGTAAAAACCATTTTATGTGACCGTCCGCCCCAAGAGGTGGCAGGTTTCTTTGGCGTGATCGAAGTCGGCCTGCCGGCGAAATGGCCAGACGTCGTAGTCGCCAGATTCGCGGAAAGACTCCCATTGGGGTTCGAGCATTTTTGGCCATGACCGCCAAAACCAAATTGAGCCAAGTAAGGTCAATAAGCCACCAACGAAGAGGGGTGCACCAATTTGCATATCGCCAGACAGCGCCAGCGGTGATCCAACGATAAGCAACGCAATTCCGGCGGGAATTCCCAAGTAAGCAAGACCGGAGAGCATTCGTATGCCGGGGTCGTCTGGGAAGGCCGGCCATTCATACTCAAGGCCGGAGCGGAGAAACAATACAGCGCGAGTACAGGTGCATTTGGTTTCGGCGTCAAGTGCGTGGCGACCGCGTAGACGCATCGGCAACAGCAAGTCGGACGAATACAGGGAATAGCAGAAGCCGGAGATTTTGCGTATCGCACGATCATCCGCCGAGTCGTAGCGATCGTAGTATGCGTCATCGAAGTCGTCGTTCGTCATGCGCCCAGTTACGAGCCGCCGAACGTCCTGCGATAGTGCTTGGCGAAGGTCGGAATCAACCATTGGTTAGGTCACATAACGGAAGGTATATACGACACCACTTCTCTCCGAAGTCAAAAAGGATCGCAACACCAGTAAGTTTACCAAAAAGAACAAGCGTTGCCAAAGAGGCGGTGTCCGGGGCGTCGCAAACCAAAGGGCAGCATCGAAGCGAACGATACGGCAAACCAAAGGACTCTCCAACGACAAAGCCGCGGCCTTGCGTAAAAACCATGTTATGTGCCACCCGCGCTGGACTCGTTGAACAATCGTTCGGTCAAATCCGCGGCGAAAGTGTCAGAGTACTGCGATAGGTTTTCGGTCGCGGCGTGAAGTAGCGGGATCACGTCGTGCGCAACGGCAGCATAGGCGGTGCCATCGACGGGCGAATTACGCCAGATACCCACGGGCACACCGGCAGATTGAATCGCAGCAACGTAGCGTTGGGCGTCAGGATCGGACGGAACGCCGTGTTTGTTAACGGCATGCGATGGGAACGCGAGAAACGTCCAGTGCGATGCGCCACGATCCGCGAGCGAGTCGAGGTCAACCAATGCGTCTAGGTCGATTGGGCCAGTGTAAACCATCGGATCACCGATTACCTGTGGCACATAACGGAAGGTTTTTACGACACCGCTTCTCACCGAAGCCAACAAGCGTCGCAACACCAATCAGCTTACCAAAAAGAAACCACATTGCCAAAGAGGCGGTGTCCGCGGCGTGGCAAACCAAGTGATGTCACCGAAGCGTACA
>JALZWN010000010.1 GCA_023300235.1 Mariniblastus sp. | reverse complement strand
TAACTCAAGCCTCAAGCAACGACTCCGCTTCGACGGTCACGTTTGCCGCACTCCCAGCCAACCGCCGGGCGCACCAATAGACCGCGACCACGATGGCCAGCGCCACCAGCAAATCAACCGCAACTGCCAGCCAAGACGGCGTCCGCACTTCGCCTTCCACGTTGGGATACGGCCAATCGTAACCCGGCTCCTTCCGAAGCATCGGCAGCGGGGCTCCGCCTTCCCGCGTCAAATACACCATCGGCCAACCGTGCTGACTAACATTCGGTCCGATGGTTTCCGACGAAGCGGTATGCAACGATCGGTCAGTATTAATCAACGCTAATATCCCCGCAATGATACACGCGAGCATCAACGCCAGTTGATGAGCCCGATCGGGACCGTGTTCGCGTCTGGTCAACAACCACTTCATGAACCGATGCCGCCGAGTCGCATGCGGGTGGGTGGGCGGTTTGGGTTTGTTTTTCTTTTTGTTGGCCATGAAATGCAGTTGCGGTGGAAACACCTAAAATCATCGAAGCCGCCGAACACTAATCAGGCCCGACCGGCAAAAACGAGATTCTAACGCAAGCAGCAAAATCTACCGACGCCAATTGTTCGGCGTCGATCGTTACCACCAATCAAAATGCAATTCGCAAAGCAATTGAGGTCGCCGTCGAGCAAAGTAAAGTTCGCGATCATGTTGGGTTGAACGGTTCCCAGTTGATCATCCACTTCGAACAGCTTCGCCGGTCCCAAGGTCAACGCGTGCAACGCCACAGTTTTTGACAAACCCCGTTTGACCGCTTTGCGAACATTCTTCAGCACATCCTTTTTGTTTTTGAACCCATCTCCGTTCGCCTCAACCACTGCTGGATTACTGGGCGTATGGCCCCAATGCATCAACGATTCTAAGTCCACGTCACGAGCCAGCTCGGGCGACGATACGTCAGGAGCCGCTGGGAAATTCAACGGCAGAATCCCTGAACGCCCGGTCGCTTTGATTTCGTCAATACGGCGATACTCGTTGCCGCTGCCAAGCAAAACCGATCTCAACCCAAACTCGTTTGCGAAACGCACCGACCGCAACGCCAACAACTCGTCCGATGTTTCAAACACTACCGGCTGATCACCATCGATCGACGATTGCAACGCCTCAAACGCTTGATTACTTTCGCGGCGTTGGACCGTCGTGTTAGTTTTGGCAACCTGATTGGCATCGCGATCCCACTGCGCGTCGTAAATCGCTTGCCGCGCAAGTGCGTAGGCTCCCATCGGGAAATTTGGAGATCCGCCGCTACTGCGGGAGATTGTAAACTGAAAATGTTGAGCGACATCGGTTTTGATGATTGCGTGATTGCTGCCGCCGTCTCCAAACAACAGTAACGCCGAATTTCCTTTGACGATTCCCTGCTGGGAGTAACCAAGGCCGCCGTGAAGCCTGCGGTTCGCATCGAGTCGGCGTTTAACTTTGAATAATCCAATTCTCCAGCGACAGAAACTTGCGACCGGATATTCTCGTTCCAGTAAGCCGTGCCGTCGTTGGCGCTAAAAAAAATTTCAGTCTCGGTGAACGCATCGGTAAAACCCGCGTACAAGTGCTTTGCAATCACGTCGAGTCCCCGCGGGGATCGGAATGTCTTGGCCGATGGCGACGACCCTACCGTTAGCGACCAGCACCGTTTCTACTTGCGGATCCGCGGTTGGCGAGCGATGCACCACCGCGCCGACTAACGCATAAGCTGCCACAGGGTTGACATGCAAACCGTTACGCTGGGCGCTTTCCCGAATAGAATCGGGGCTGCGATCGACGATAGGACTGTCAGCATGCTGCGCTAGTGCGGTGCAGGTCAGCCCAAACAACAGCCAAGTGAATGCTAGAGCAAGCGTTCTGATAGACACCATGACGTCTCTTCGATAAAAAAACAAAGTGGGTGGCGACCGTAAGGCTCACGACCAATCCGCACTGGAACACAAACTGCACTACGACGAGATTAGGCTCTATAATTAAAAACACAATTGATTTTCGGTTAGCTTGCTAAACAGTCTTTCCTCATAGAAAGGCCGAAAACGTTTTCGCGATGGGCAAATCCGTTACGGGTCTGGGTGTTCTAATAGCACGTCACGCTATCGAGGGAGCTGTGAAAATCCTCGCCAACGCGTCGGGCTACCATTGATAGGTACTTCGTAGTTCGTGAAACTGATTCACGCTGCGTTTTCACTTGGGCACCTTCGCCAGCTCTAGTTCGAGTGATAAAATACGTTACGATGAAGCAGACGACGAATGTGCGCGGCAGCGAAGATTTTCGTTTGTAGCTAACAAACAAAACTCAATTCCCGCTTGGGATTTTGGTGGTACACATGAACCGATTCTCCCAATCAAACAAAATCTTCACGACCTTGAACATCTTGGTCTGCACTGTGCTTTTTATCACAGCACTTAACTGGGGCACTAGTTGTTTGGCTCAAGGCAACCGCTACGTACCACCTCTGCCTCCGCCCCCCACGCCAGCCAACCCGGCAACCCAGAAACCCCCAACCCAGCAACCCTCCGCGCCTAGCTACACCGGCCAACCCGCGGTCGGGACAACGATCGACGCTCCGACCGACCAGCAACCCGTCGCCGTGACCGAGCTGGCCAACAGCCAGCCGATGGTTTTAAAAGCAGAAGCCTACGCCGGCCAGCCTTACGGCGTTGGCAAAGTCACGTTTCGACTAAGCGCCAGCGACAAGATGCTGGATCGCACCGGAGCGATTTTGATCGACGATGTTCAGCAGCGGATTCTGTATCCAGTTGTGTCGACGTCCGCGTTCAAAGCATTTGTCGAAAACCTTGTCGGTAGACGAAACAACGAACCGACGGACGTGCACACCGTCTGGTTTCTTTTCCAAGGTGAAGCACCGTTAACGATCTCGGTTTTTGGTTCGCAGCAAACCGCGATCAACGTTCCTGTCGAATTCGTCCGACCGCGTCAATTTGACCGTCGAGTAAAACAATGGTGGCAGTCTTTTAATCGAGTCGTCGACGAACAAATCGCGTCAGGCGACTACCCGCCGATTTTGCACGTGTACCTCAAGAACTTGATCGGCAAGCGTTTTGGTTTGAACGCCACCGACAATCGCAAAAAAAATCTTGACCCGCTGACGCAAACTTTCCAATTGATGTTCGACGTCGAATCGTTACGACTGGACACCATCAACGACCTGATGACCCGCGGCGTTCAAACCCAACCCGTTGACCAACCTCTGCCCGCACCGATCAACTGGACGCCTGTGAAAGTCGACAACCTCCCGCCGGCGATCAAAATCGAACCGATGGCACAGTGCGTGCCTGAAGAATGTTTTTATCTACGCTTCGGTACTTGGGGACACCAACTGTGGTTGAAGCGATTGATGGAAGAGTTCGGTGGCGACCTGAGCCGCATGATTCAGGCTCGTGGTTTCCGCTACCGTATTCAATCTAAATTCTTGGACCAACTCGCGTTAGAAAACTCAGGCTTTGATGACCTGTTCGGTGGTCGTTTGATCGACGACGTGGCCGTCATTGGAATGGATACCTACTTTGATACCGGTTCGGCAATCGGAGTGATGTTGCACGCCAAAGCCAGCAAGACACTCGACATCAGACTGCGAGCCAAACGAGCCGCTTTCGCAAAACGCCACACAAAGATGGGCGCGACCATCCAAACAATCAAATTCGGCGAGCATTCGATTGAATTTCTCTCCACGCCTGACAACCGATATCGCTCGTTCTACGTCGTCGCCAAAGACTGTCATTTGTTCACGACGTCGCTAACGATCGCCAAACGTTTTTTGGAATCCAGCGAGGACAAAGGCAGTCTCGCCAAAACCGAAGAGTTCCGGTTTGCTCGGTTCAACATGCCGCTCGAAAGAGACGATACGATTTTCGTGTTCGTGTCGACTCGTTTTTTTCAAAACCTACTGACTCCGCAATACCAAATCGAACTTCGTCGTCGCAATCGAATCGCGACGGACATGATTTTGCTAGAACTCGGAAAGCTCGCCGCCAACAATGAAGGCCACCGAACGATGTCGATCGACGACATGGTTCGATCGGGCTACTTGCCGCAAGGCTTTGGCTATCGGCCCGATGGAGGCGATTTTAAAATCGAAGGTGACCAATGGAGAGACTCGATTCGCGGGCTGCGCGGATTTTTTGCTCCGATCCCAGATCTGCCTCTCGAGAAGGTTACGGCGGACGAGGTCCAATGGTTTAACGAGCGAGCCGCGTTTTTTGCAAATTCGATTCAGTCGCTGGATCCGATGCTGGTGGTGCTAAAACGTTTTGAATTAAAAGACAACGTCGAACGCGTCGTGTTTGATGCTCGGCTGGCTCCCTTTGGTGCCGAAAAATATGGCTGGCTGATGTCGATGCTAGGCCCGCCGTTAGAAAAGCAAGTCAAAACGCCACCGGGCGACATCGCTTCTTTTCAGGCGAGCATGAAAGGCGGAAACATGAATCCGCAGATCCCGCCGCATCAAGTTTTTGCGGGAGTGCAAGATTACATCAATCCGTCGATCGACATGAACCCTTCTTCGCGGATGGGTTTGTTTCGTACGCTCAAAGAAATCCCAGGTTACCTCGGATCGTGGCCGGGCCCCGGTTATACAAACTGGATGCCGGCGCTGGGCGGGCAACCAGACGCGTTGGGATACACCTACAGTCGCTTGCTAAAGCTCTGGCGACTGCAATGGAATTCGTTTTCGATTCTAGCGTTTGACCAACAACGCCTAGAGAACCTGAAGCCGCACTTGACTTTGGTCGACACCCAGCGGCGGGCTCAGATTCGGTTGAAGGTGGAAGACCTTTCTCAATCGGCGCTAAAGGATTGGGCCAATACAGTGAACTACCGTCGAGCGTGGCAGACATCGGTGTCGAACATACAGATGTTGAATCTGGCGGTCCAACAATTTCGCATCTCACCCGAGGACGCCCGTTTGGTGATGCAACGGATGTTGGACGCGGAGCTCGTTTGTTCGTTGGGCGGCGAGTACCAACTGGCGAAGACGCCATCGGGCCGGGCGATTTGGGTTTCTTCCAAATGGCCATCGTTTTTGAACCCGATGCTGCCTCCGAATCACGTCGCTCCGTTTCTGACATGGTTCCGCGGTTTCGAGCTGGAAGTCTCCAAAGCGGAAACCCAGTTTTCAGTGCACGGGTTTTTAGACATCGAGCGATCCGAACAAGCTACCCAGCTACCGTCGTTCAACGTGTTCGAAGGCTTCGGCAATCTGTTCGGCGGCAAGAAAGAAAAATCGGAGTAGCGGCTTGAGCAAGAAACGTTCTTTCGTCTCGTGCGGCGATTTGGACGTCGTTGATCACCAACCTCTGGCTCTTTCAGATGGATTGAGATCTGCCATTCGTCTCACCTACCAAACTCAATCGCGAACCAAGAACTCAATCGTAGTCTTAAAAAAAGGTTCTTCCCGGAAGCACCTTAGAAATTAGTAGCGTAGATTTCGAATGCAACCACAACGAAATGCAAAACTCAAGTTACGGGCTCTTTCGAAAAGAAACGAATCACCACATTCAAACCCGTGATAAAAATCAAAGTAACCCAGCCACCCAAGGCCCAAATAAAACCGACCTCCAAGACCGCAGAATTACAGCTGAAAAAACTCAGCAACATCATCGTCGCGAAGACAGCAGGCACAGAAACCAAAAC
>JALZWN010000009.1 GCA_023300235.1 Mariniblastus sp. | reverse complement strand
CCAAAAAGGCTTTGTTTGGAAAACCCATAGCCCCTTGGCTCGACCTGCCGATTCTACGAGAAAATCCCATGCGGCAGTGGGCCTGTGCTGTCGGAGAAGGTTTCCGTTGGCACGTTGGCGGCGTTGAGCATGCTGACGAACAGGTTCGACATCGGCGTTTCTTTTTGGTCGTAGACGTGATAGCTGCCGTGTTTGAGCCCCATCTTTTCGCCCCCGGCCAAGATCAACGGATAGTTCCGAGCGTTGTGGGTCGAACTACAGGCACTGCCGTAGAGCATCATCGTATTGTCCAGCAACGGACCGAACTCGTCGCTGGTTTCGCTCATCTTTTTCACGAAGTACGCGAAATGACTCGCCAGCCATGCGTCGTAACTGCCCCACTGTTTCCAGTGACCTTTGCTTTTGTCGTGAGAGATCGAGTGGTGACCCTTCCGGAGTCCAAGAGCGAGTTTGGGGAAGTTCTCGCCAAAGCCCATGCCATCCTCGCGGGCCATCATGTAGGTCATCACGCGAGTCATGTCGGTTTGGAAGCCAAGCACCATCAAGTCGATTGTGGATCGCACGTAGGACTCTGGATCGAGTTTTACATCGACGTCGAAGTTCAAACTGTCGGCGTCAAACTCCTTCATCGGAATGTCCAACCACTGTTTGTTGCGGCGGACTTGTTCTTCAATCGAATTCAGCGATTCAAGGTACTCGTCGATTTTGTTCGAATCCGCTTTGCCGACGGCGCGTTGCATGCGTTTTCCTTCGGAGTGGATCAGATCGACGATCTTCTTGCGACGCTCTAAGCTCTTACGGCGTTCGTCCGTAGTGGAGCCACCGTTGGGCGAAAAGTAACGTTCAAAGATCTCGCGCTGGCGATGTTCTGACGGTACGGGATTTCCGTTGGCGTCAAAGGACAGTGTTGAAATTCGCGACTTGTATCCGATGCCGCCGTCGGTTGATAAAGACAGCGATGAGAAACGGGTTTGCTTGCCGATATTTTGGGCGGCTCGTTGGTCGACCGAAATTGTGTTCAGATACTTGCTGCCGCGAACATCGCCGCCGGTAAGCCAAGTGTCGCCGGCAAGGTGCCCAAGAAGTTCACGGCTTTTGGGGTGGCTGAGTCCTCCGATAACCGAAAGGCGATCACGGTGCGGTTCTAGCGATGCCAATGTTTTGGTGAACTTGAAGTCGCGTCCTTGGCCGTGTGGGAACCAGTTCCAGTCTTGGTGGTGTTCACTATCGACCGGTGGGAGGCCGACGCCGTTGGGTGTGTACAGGAAGCACATCCGTTTGGGCGGTTCGGTAATGATTGCAGCACTCGCGGTTGACGTCATGCATTCGAGATACGGCAAAGCACAAGCGACGCCAACGCCACGCAAAAAGGTTCGGCGGTCTAGCTGCCAAGGTTTTTTCTTCATGAAATCACTCAAAGTTGGAAAAGGATTGCTAGGTTGGGGGCTTATTGTTTGCCGGAAAACGAAGGGCTAAGCACAATTTCTTCTACGACGGTTCGAAGGCCGTTGCCACGCTTTTGGGCGCGATCGACGATGCCTGCGATTTCTGCTTCGTCGGCGTAAGTGACGTCACGTCCGAGTGCGTAGGCGAACAAGTGTTCTACAAACGCTGTCGCGAACTCGTTGCGTTGGCGTTTTAAAATGTAGTTTTTGATTTCGGCCACGCCATTGATTGCTGTACCGTCGGGCAAGGTTGAGCTCACGTCGATCGGCTTGCCTTTGCGAATCGGCTTGAAACGACCGGTCGCATCGAAGCCTTCGAATACCACACCGTAGGGGTCGATTTTTTGGTGGCAACTGCGGCACGAGTCCTTGTCGCGGTGAAGTTCTAGTTTTTGCTTGAGGGTAAGTTTGTCAAAACCAGGCGTGTCTGGATCAAGTTCAGGAACGTTGGGTGGTGGTGGTGGCGGAGGGTCGCCAAGGATTTTTTCTTTTACCCAAACCGCACGTTTGATCGGGTGAGCATCGGTGCCGTCGGAGTGGCCGGTCAAGAATGCTCCTTGTGATAACAGTCCGCCTCGGTTGGCGGACGGGGCAACTTTCACTGGACGGAAATGATTCCCCTTTACGCCCTTGATCGAGTAAAACTCGGCGAGGTTTTGGTTGAGCATCGCGAAATCCGAATCGATCATGTTGTCGATGCTTAGGTTGTTTTTCAGCAGGTGGTCTAAGAAGTGATAAGTTTCTTGCGGCATGTCGTCTTTGACGAAGCGAGTAAACTTCGGGTAGCGGTCGACGTTAACTTGCATGGTCTCGTGGCGATCGATGCGAAGCCAATCGTAGGCGAAGGACTCGATCATGTTGCGAGTATTGTCAGCATTGACTAGGCGTCGAACTTCGTTTCGTAGAGATTTTTGTAGCGAACCGGACGCGGCAAGTTCTAGGGTTTTTTCGTCTGGCGGTGAGTTCCAAAGGAAGTAAGAGAGTCGCGAGGCGAGTTGAAATTGGTTCTGGTTCTGAGTCTCGGCTGGTTCGATCAAGTACAGAAACTTTGGCGAACACAGGATTGCCACGAGGACTTCTTTGACGCTTTGTTCGTAAGTTGGATGGTCAGTTTTGATCGAGTTCCAAAACTGAAAGTAGCGATCAAGTTCGCTGGCAGGCAGTTGAGTTCGGAAGGCTCGGTTTGTAAAACGCGCCAGCACTTGACGGGTGTAAGCGTCACTGCCGTATTCGGTTTTTGGGTTTTCGGGTTTGAAGAAAATTTGTTGATGGGCTTGAGGAGGCCATTGCGGAATGTACGGAGCTTCGACTTCGATGGACTCGACAATAACGGGCGGTCCAGAGTTGCGGCGGCTTTTGACAAGGTAGTCATTCCATAAACCGATGATGGTGATCTTGCCAAGCTTGTCGGTGGAAACGTTGTCAAAGAACGGCAGCGGAAGGTTCTCCAAGCGGCCTTTGAACTCGATGGTCTGCATTTCTCCGTTGTCGCCTTCGATTACTTTTGAGGTGTCGAAGGTGCGATAGTCCATGCCATCGTCGGTTCGTGTTCCGGCAAAGACACGCAGGGACGGGCGCTGAGATTCGTAGGCAGCCCGGTTGCTGCCAACTTCGTTGCCAAGGTCTTGGGCAATGTCTTGTTGCGGCGTAATCACAAGCTCTTTAAAGCCTACAAAAAAGTGACCTCCAATGGAGATTTTATGTTCACCTTTGTCTAAGTAGGCTAACGTGATCGGGTGAGTGATCTCAGCTTCGTCTTTGAGCGATTTCTTTATTTTCAGACGGTCTTGCTGTTTCTTTCCGTCGACGACCAAGCGTAGCGATGGCATTGAGTTGGCGTCAACGTAGGGATGGATAAGGTCGAATTGGTATACGCCAGCCTCGGCCACATCGACATTGAACTCAGCGACAGCATTGTTGGCGACGGCTTCAGGGATGAGCCACTGCTCGTCTTTCAGAACCAGTTCTTCGACGGTTTTGCAATCGGCTGCTTTGAGGTGAATTGATTTTTTGGTTGGGACGGCGGCAACTTTTTTACGCAGGCCGATAAAACCTCTACGGTTGGAAGCCCAGTTGTTGCTGCGAGCGGCTTTGACACGAACGACGATGTCGCCTTCTTTGGGAAAGCTGTTTTGAAACAACAGTTTTGCGTTAGGTGAAGGGCCCTGCCAAGATTTGGGCGAGGTTTCGACATGTGGTACTGCAGAAAAAAGCAACAAGCCGTCATCGGTTACCTGAAAGCGATCAGCGTCGGATCCTCGCATGCCCACCCCAATGGCTGTCGTGCGGTCGCCATCGACAATTGTGGGTTGTTGTTTGTTTGTCTGGTTTATTGACTGCTTCCGCTTGTTCTTCTTGGTGTTGGAATTTTTGCGTCCGGAAGGCTCGGTTTTTTTAAGTTGGCTGAGCGGCTTGGCCATATTTTGGACAATGAAGTCAGTCTTGCGGATTGCTTTGGATTGGAAGCCGTCGATCTCGGTGCCGGTCGTGGGGTCGATCCTAGAGCCAAAGGTGACGCGGTAGTGCACTGATTCTGGGCGGTCGCCAGTGACGATGGCTTTGCCCAGTGCCGCGCGGGCGATTTTTTCGTAGTAATCTAGATGTAGCGAAGATGTTTGCAGGATCTCGCCATTGTTGGTGAATCCCATCTCCGACTTACTGTCTGCCGGAAGAGCTTTGCCGAAGTCGACTTTGATGCCCAGTAAATCTTGCAGCGAGTTGGTGTATTGGCTGCGAGTCAAACGGCGGACAGAAGCTTTCTGTGTTTGCTTTTTTGCGTCAGCGGCTTTGGCCAAAGAGGAAGTGATCCAGCTGACGATCCGCTCGCGTTCTTCTTGGGTGGGTTGGTCGGCGTCTTCGGGAGGCATGTCGCCGGCGTTGATCACGTCCAAAGCCGCATGCCATGCCTCGGCGTCTTCGCCTTTTGACAATTTTTCGCTTAGTTGGTCCAGTTGGACGTCGCCGCTTGGATCGTCCGCGCTGTGGCACTCCAAGCAGTATTTGGTGATTAGCGGCTTGATGCTCTTGGTGAGCTGCATTTGGGCGGGTTCCTGAGCCCAGCAGTGGTTTGCCGCGGCGAGGATCAGCAAGATCGCTGGCGTGAGTTTCATCTTGTTCCCTAGAGTGATTTGCTGGCTGTCAACACTGTGTTAATCATTGTTTTAACCCGTTCAAGGCCGGTGGAAATGTAAGAAAATGACAGATTTTTAGCGATTCGGTTTGGTTTGATGACCGTTTTTCTAGAAGTTCGGGGGGCGATGGCCTGGGTGCTGCAAAAGTGACTATGGGTGCGTTGGGATTGCTGTTTTGAAGTGCTTGGGGGGCTTGGGGGGATAACCGCCTTGAGCAGCTTCCGCATCGGCGAGAAAGAGTTGCGTGGATTTTCGCCAGAAGTTCCGCCGAGGCCGGTGGGCTTGAAAAGGTACTGATCTCTCTAGAATGCATTCAGCAGGCTGTTCAGATCCTAAACAAATGCATGAAGCGATCGTACTCTTTTGGGGCAACACGGAACGCTTATCGTTTGAGCGTATCACCTAAACGAACCGGTTGCTGGTTGGCCTGCTGAAAGAAACTTTGACCGACGGCGGATGGACGAATTTTGATCGACGGCTGTCCCGCTGGAGTAGAAAAACGATTGGCGACTGCATTGTCAGGGTTGAACAGTTGTCTGACGTTCTCATTGAACTCCGGCAGCACGGAGCTATGCGTTTTTGGGTTGTCTAGTTTTCCATCGACTTTGATGGCCAACGTTCGTTGACTACCGGCACGATAGAGCTGGCTGATCAAAGGAATGTTCAACCGGTTTCGACCTATGACAGAGTAGAAGTTAAGATCGATGTCCCAATCCAAATTCATCTCGCCGTCTCCCAGCAACGAAATTGCGTCGCCGATAAACTCCATCCGCTCGAAAATAATTCGTTCGCCCAGAAGTTTGAAGTCGATGTTGCCTGAATCAAACGCGGTGCGAGTAAGCTGCCGAACGTTTAAGATTTTTAGCAATGAAAGAAACACAGGGAGTTCGTAAATTTTGGCGTCGCGAAGTTTGATGCTGCCGGATCCTCGATGAGAGTGAGTGCCCGTGTAGTCGCCGGTCATTTTAAAGGCGGCGAAGCTGTGCCCGGTAACGTTTCTGAGTTCTGGCGCAATTTCTTGGCAGGCGGATGCGATACAGCCGTCGGCCATGGTTGTTTGGACGTAGAAATCATTTTTGCCGGACGTGTTCATGTGTGCATCCAAACGAACCACGCCTTTGTATAAAATTCCCGATAGTGATTCAGCGGGAACGGCGTCAATGGTTTGCAAGGACTTGAGTGATCCCGTGTTTTGAGAAAACTTTTCTACGAACGTTCCGGCGGTGACGCGTTGGTTGTTGATTCGAAAGGGGCCGGTGATTTGAGTGATCTGGTGGTCGTAGACGGTCATGGAGTCCAGGTCGAGATGCCCGTCGCAGTCAATGTTCTTGCCGTCGTAGAGGCCGGTCAAGCGAACTCCGCCGAAGACGTTTTTCAACGGCAGTCCGACTAGCATGTTGGCTTGATTCGTGTTGATGCGTACGTCCCAGGCCATACTGGATTCAGGCGGGTGGTAAGTAGGTGTCGAATGGCTGGCTTGTGTAACGCGACCGTTGGGGGAAGCTTGGTTGTTGGATGGACGCTGTAAGTCAGGCGTCGGAGAGAATTCATTGTGGATCTTTGCACCTGCTAACGTGATTTCGCCGTTAACATTTGCCAGGCCTTCAAAACGTAGTTGTGCCAAAGGGCTGGCTAACGATTGTGGCACCGCAGCCAGCAAGTCCGCGTCGACGGGCAAGGCGGTGACTAACAAATTTTTCAGGCGTAATGTCCAGTCGGTGTCCGTGTACCTACCCTGCCCTTCGCAGGCAAAACGCGTTTTGTGGTGACGTCCGCTGGCATCGATCAATTCGATTCGTCCTTTGCCTACGACGAGTTTCCCGGTCAGGTGGTTGATTTGGTAAGGGAACCAACTCGGGTAAATCGAAACGTAGTTCGCGGCCGCCTGGTCCGACTCAGGGAATATTGCTTCGACTTGAAGGTCTAGTTCCGCCGCGCCAACTGGCAACCGCATCGATACGTCCAATTGCTCGATCGATCCGCGCGGTCTGAAACCATCCCAGATTGCTTGAATCTCTGGCTGCAAGGCTTGTCGAAGCTGAGCATCCAAGGGCACCTTGTGGCTGCGGAATGCTAGGTCCAAACCGTTGGTTGGATCCCAATTGCCTTCGCACTTTACCGTTCCGCTATTGTTGGTGCCGGACAGGTTTTTAAATTGATAGTCCGAGTTGTTAACAAGGATCTGGCCGTTAACGTGGTGAAATGGGTAGGGGAAGTTTTGGTGGCGAATGTTGCACTCGTTGATGCGTATGTCAAACCTTTTGTCGATCGGACCGTCTGGAACACGTCGCTCGATGATGCCTCGGCCGTTCACAAAACCGTCCGGGTTGAAGCTGCGAACGATTCGCGAGAGCGTTGGGTTGGCGTCGGTCGAAGCCAGTAGTTTTTCATCGACCGGGACGCTGCCGGGAACATTTAAGTTGATGCGGTAGCTAGGACTGCCAATGCCAATGTTGTCTGCGAAACCGGTTAAGTTGACCGGTTGGCGGTTGATGGTGGAGTCGATGGAAATTTCAAGATGTGAGTCGTTCAGTTCGAGCATGCCGGTGCAATGGTCAACTTGGTACGGCATTTTGATAAACGAAAAGGACATGTCGGTCAGCTTGCCTTTGACATTTCGCGACGATTGGTTGCCGTCATCGGAGAGGTCAAAGGCGATGTCTCCAGTGCCGTTGGGGGCAAAGTCGTTCAGGAACTTGTGGCCGGATGGGGGTAGCCATGCCGTTAGGCGAGCCCGGTCGTTCAACAGGAATTGATTCACCGTGCCGACGCAGCGCCAGGCTTTTCGCGGGTAGAGTCCAAACTGAGTGTACGACAAGTTGATCGCTGTTTGTTGATCTAGCTGGCCCTGCAGGTTCTGGACAACGATTCCGTCATTGTTGACTAGAAACGTTGTTGAAAGCCCAGCAACGGCGACGGGCAGCCGAGGGTCGTCGATGGAAAAGTCGTCGAGTCTGCCGTTGAGTTCAAAGGTTGGTAGTTGGTCGAGTTGATCGTTTCCACTAGCGGTTGCGTTGAAGCTGAGCCGTCCAGTTAAGCGTTGGATTTGAGCGAATTGGGAAGCGATGTTCGGGGGCAAGGAGTTGGCCACGTCTCGAGAAATCGTGGCTCCTTCACAACTCAATTGCGTGTTCCAAGTTTTTGTTTGTTGGTTGAAGAATAGACTGATTTGGATCTGCGAAACGGCATCGGTTCCGAATTTACCTTGGACGTGCAGCAGCGAATGGCCTTGGTGTTGGATTGGCGAAACGGTGAAGTTGACGTCGCCTAACGTGACCGTCGGCAAGTTGTTGTCTAGGCTCACGATCTTGATTTCGCTGTCTCGAAGCATCACCGGCGCGAACTCGGTTTGACCGGGCGACAGTTGGGATAGCTGATCGATGATGGGAGTGAAATCGAATCGCCCGTCCATCCGCCGGACCACTTGCAAGTTGGCTCGGTGAACTTCAATCGCTTCTGGTTTGAGAGCTCCGGTGGCCAAGTCGGTCAGGGTTGAGTGCGAGTGGATTTGGATTTTGGCGATTTGCAGGTTTGATCGTGTCGCGGGTGAGCTGTATTGGTTGGCCGTTAAATGCAGATCCACGTCGTCTAGCGAGAGGCCTTGGCCTTCGGTGAAGTGAGCGTCGCCGATCTGGATGCCCATGCCCAGTGGAGCGATTTGCTGGGTGATTTTTTCTTGGATCGCGCCGCGGAGTTTTTGATGGACGGTCTGCTCAAAGATGAGCCAACCAGCCACGCAAATAACGGCAAGAAAAAGCAATAGTTTGACGACACCGCCCAAGCTAAAAAGCCGGCGCCGAGGAGCCGGAGATCGAATTGAGTACCGCAGGGAACTCACGGGGAGGGAGGCCGTTGTTGCTAAGAAAATGAAGGCAGAATTGAACGGCGAATGGTACGTGTTTTGTGCTTTTTTCCCTATACGAATTGGGTTGGTGGAGTTTGGTTAAAGTTTGGGTGGTTTGGGGATGGGCGAGGCTGGCGGGTTGGGTGGGATGCGGCAAGCGGGCAGGCTTTGGGCGGTAAGTTCCAATGAGATATCGACTTGGCTTTGGCCAGTGGGGAGGCCATGTTTATGCGATTAAAAATGACTTCACTTTGATTTACTTTAGAAGGCCTCGAAACAACATGCTCACGGGACGATCTAAGAACCACATCGCTCGCGCAAGCATGCCAGCACTCATGCGATCCTCTTCCCCTCAAAGCCGTGAAGCATGGCACCCGCTCGAAAGGCAAGGCAGTCGAAATACTTGGGTCGGCCACTAAAGCCCCGGAAGAACCAAAAAAAAGCCCGCCGAATTAAAATCTGGCGGGCCTTTAGTTGGTATTCAATTTTTAATTGCCAGGTCTTTTAAAGGTCGGCAATGGAGTCAAAGCTTTACGCGGCATCTCCCAAGTCCAACTCGATCGGCTTGTAGCCGCCGATTGCTTTGAAGTAGATCAGCAGCAGCAAAAAACCAACGGCCATTGCCGCGGGAACCATCGCCGTCAATGTTAGTGCTCGGCGGCCCCCGTAAATGTCAGCAGTTTTGATGGCTTCCTTGTCAGCGGCCAAGTTTTCTTTCAACGCTTGTTTGGTCGCGTCGTCGGCGTCTTTGAGTTCCGAAATGGCCATGGCGGCGTCTTCAGGGGACTTCTTAGCGAATTCAATTCGGTTCGCTGCGAGGCCTGTGTACGCTGGCAGTCCCATGTCGATTTTAAAAGGCGCGAAGTTCTTTTGGTCGCCAGAAGAATAACGCTCAAAAGTAGCGGGTGCATTTTCTTCAAGGTGCTTCGACATGTTCGAAGCTTGCTTGTAGCCGATTCCTTCACCAGCCAACAAACCAACGGTCAGCATGCCAACCGCTCCGAGGGCTCCCATCGCAACCGAACCGCTCTGAGGGTACCGTTCGCCAACGACGCCAAGCATGGTCGGCCAGAAGAACGCTTTGCCCAAACTGTAAAACGTCGCCGCTGCAAAGATAATCGCAACGCTGGAAATGTCAGATCCCAACCACAGCAAACCCAAGCAAGCAATGATCGAGCTGATGAACAGCAGCCCGATTGGATTGATTTTGTGGACGATCGGTCCGGCGAAGAAACGCAGGATAAACATCAGGAACGAAGTGTAAACCAAAATCAAAACTGAGTTAGGAAGCAAGTTTTCCATCAGCTTTGTGGTCCATGAGTCAACACCCAATTCTACGTAACCAATGCACGCGTGAAGAACTAGCAACAACAGGAAGATCGGCGAAATGAAACAAGAGAACATTTTTACCCAGTCAGCTTTTGCTTCACCAACCGTTGGCGGGAACTTCTGTGGGAACGCCAAAGCTGCGTAAACTAATAGCAGGATAGTAAAGCTCGCCAAAGGAATTTCCCACATTTGAATTTGGGTGATCCATGCATTCGAGCCAACAAAACAAGCTGCGATCAGACCACCGATGATCATACCGCCGGGCCAGCCTGCATGCAGGATGTTCAGGTAGTGCGTTTTGTTGTCGGGATAGAGTTGAGCAATCAAAGGATTGATGACTGCCTCGTACAAGCCTTGCGCGATCGAGAATAGGAAGACGCTCCAGTAAAGTATCGTGAACGCGTTGTCGGGAGCGTTGCTAGGGACGAACAGCAAGGCGCCGCTGACTAGGTGCAATAGAAACGCCAGGATCAACAGCTTTTTGTAACCGAGTGCTTCGACAAGGATACCACCAAAGAAGATCATGGCTCCAAAGCCGAGGAACCCGGCTCCCATGATTTGTCCAAACTGTTGGCCATCAATGTTGAACTGCTGGCCCCAATCGGAAGCCATCGCAGTTCGTACCGCAAATCCAACTCCTGAAGCGACTAGTGTCAAAAAACTAGCCCACATGAGTTTGTTTCTAGTTGAATCGTTCGAAGTCATGGTTTGCCATTTATTGAGGTTTGTATTGAAGGGAAATGAATTGGAGCGGGATGGTAGCTCGATTAGCTACCAGGTGCTGCAACCAGTTGGAGGCACGAGTATAACTCAACCCAATGCGCAGATAAACCTTGTAAGTCCTAGGTTTTGGTCGGTGAAGTGACCGCAAGCTTTCTCTGGCTTGCCTGACACGATCCTGTGCCGGGATGGCTTGCGGGGCTTGTCGGCGGTGAGCAATGCATCGATCGGAGCCATTACCGTGTCAGCGTTACTTGATGCTTTTCGATTACAAAACAAATCGAGCCCGGGACGTTGAGCGTTTGAGCTTCGGCTTGCTGTTTTTTGATAGCCTTAGTCAACCGCTGCCACCAATCGGCTGACATCGATTGCAGCGGCCATTGTTGTTGGGCCCAGATTTTTAGTAATAGTTTTTGTACTAGGATATCCGGTTGGTCGATTAACTGGCGGCGGTCGAGTCGGACTTCTTGATCGGTTTGCAGGTTGATCGCTGTGAGGAGTGGTTCGACGGAAGCGTCTAGGAATGCTTCGGTTTGCTTCGCATGTTGGCTGAGCCTTGACACTGCTGCAGCGACGTTGCCGAAGCGTTGTTCTAGCGAAGGTAAAATCTCGTTGCGGAGAAAGTTTCGCGTGTAGGCACTTTCTGCATTCGACGGGTCGGTGCGGAAGTCTTGACCGATCGAGCGTAAGTATTCTTTGAGATCGCTTGAGCGGATTTCTAGCAACGGACGAACAATCGTCAGCGCATCGTTGACGACTCTTCGCTGAGGAATCCCTTGCAAGCCAGCGATCCCGGTGCCACGAAAGATTCGAAACAGTACCGTTTCAATTTGGTCGTCTTGATGGTGGCCGGTTACTAAGTAACGGCAACCGAGTCGCCCCGCCATACTGACGAGTCGTTCGTATCGGGCGTTCCGCAATGATTCCTCACTAGGGGCAACGAGCGGATCGGTTTTAGTTTGTTGCGCCGGGATTGAATCCAAGCAGAATTCAAGTTGTTGCTGTTGCGCCAATGCTTGGACGAATTTCGCATCGGCGTCGGATTGTTCGCCGCGGGTGCCGTGGTTGATGTGAGCGACGATCAGGTTTGGTTTCGTTTTGGAATCCGCATTGGCGACCATTAACCGCAGCAACGCCACGCTGTCGGGGCCGCCAGAGACGGCAACCAACGTGCGAAAGTTTCGCCAGTGAATCGCTGAAAACGCTTGTTCGACCACGTTGCCTAATTCGCTCGGCACGGCATCACTTTTCTAAAAACAAAATTGAAAATCGGAAACGATCCGCCGAAGTGTCCGGTGGATACCGAAAACCAAGACCGGAGTATTGGGTTGGAACGTTTGTAAGGGCGCTGATCCATGTTTTTGTGAAAAGCTTCCCAGGGGCCTGTGGGGTGATCTTTGACTGTTTCAGGCACAAGAACGAGGAGTTCAGAGTAAAAACAGACGTAGGAGTTGGGTTTGTCCAAAGTTGATGTTTTTAGCTGCCGCGGTTAAGGTATGGGAGACGGGGGGCCTAAAAGACTCAAACGATAGTCGTCCGTCGAATTTTAATTTTAACTGTATGAAGAGCGACGTTGCCGTCAAACTGATCCGCTCGGGTCTCAATTATTTGATTTTAAGAGCGGTTTAGGAAGCGACCTGTCGTGAACGCAAAGAAAAATTGAGTTCAGTTGTAACACCCGTTCATTAGTTTCCAGATTTAGTAAACGCCGGCCATGGATTTGATCTACATCATCCTGAGCATCTATATTCGTCTGTTTCAGACTGCGTTTCCACTTTCCTGTTCGGCCTCTACGAACAGGTCTCGCCGAGATTCCCAGCAATGGGCAATGTGGTTGCCGTTCGCCGGATGGTTTACTATTTCAGTACGTCTCATGCCAAGCTCTATCTGGCTGAATTGGCGAGTCTATCAGATTCGCCGAATGCCGAGGCCTCGGTGGGACGAACCGCAAGCGCTGGAAAAACGAAAGCCGCATCACCTGAAGCCGAAACCGGCGGAAGAACTGCGTGACTACGAACATCGAGCTGATTAAGCTCAGCAGAGATGTTTTCACAACTGATCAATTCAATTGCGTTCCGAGGCAACCCGCTCGCCAAAATAAAAGGTGATTGGGATGGAAATAGTCTACGGAGTAGGAGGTCTGATCGCAGGTGTCGGCACGATGCTGCTGTACACCCTCGCGATTGGCAAAGGAGCCAAAGCCAAAGCGTCAGAGATTCTTAAAGAAGCCGAGCGGTCGGCCAAAGATAAGCTTAAAGATGCCGAAATCGGTATCAAAGAAAAAACGCTCAAGCTAGAGGCGAAAGCCGAACGTGAACTTGGTAAATCTCGTGAGAAAATTCATCAACGCGAGCGTGATCTCGACCGTCGTCAAAGCGGAATTGATCAGCACTTCGAGGATTTGAGAAAGCAAGAACAGTTTATCGAATCGACTCAGAATCGAATCAAAGTCAAACTTGAGCAAGTCACTCAGACCGAAAAAGATCTGAACGAAATACTCATGAAGCAACGAGACGAACTGCGCAAGATGACGGGCTTGAGTGAAGAAGAAGCCACGTCTCGGCTGTTGAAGTTGCTCGAAGACGAACTCGAATCAGAAGTCGGCGGCAGGATTCTCGATCATGAAAAGAAAATGAAAGAGATCTGCGAAGAGAAGTCCCGCGAGTTGATCTTGATGACCACGCAGCGATTCGCGGCGTCGCACACTTCCGACCATACCACCAGTACGGTCGACATTCCCAGCGATGACATGAAAGGCCGGATCATCGGTCGCGAAGGCCGAAACATTCGTGCCTTCGAAAAAGAAAC
>JALZWN010000008.1 GCA_023300235.1 Mariniblastus sp. | reverse complement strand
GGCGATCATAACATCGACTGCAAGATCGACGGCATCGGCGCGATGGGGCTGAAGTCAGAGTTTGTTCGCAAGGTGTGATTCACTGCGAGACCGGCCTGCCGAAGAGGACGCGTCCCGAAGAGTTGAGCTAGGTAGCCCAACTCTTCGAGTTGCGAGCCCTTCAAGGCATGAGTGGTGTCGTCGAGTGTTTTTCACCAGTCGATGCGAAGTAAAATCGACGCTCTAGGCGTCCAGCCAACGCAGGAACCGCTTAAGGAAAGATGGTTTGCGAAGCGTCTCTTCTGCTGCGGCCATCTCTTCTGAACGCAGGGCATCGATTGGCTCAGCTAGGTCACCCTCGTCATCGCCGCCCTCGACGGCAGTGGCTTCCAGAAGCGACTCGGCTTCTTCGCTTGGGAATTCTTCGAATCCTTCAGCTGAGTATTCTTCGTGAAGTATCTGGCCTTGCGGACTGACCGGGCCACAACCACAACCCTCATCGATGATCTGCTCGATCGGAATCGCGTTTTCACAGGCGTCGATTGTCTCACAGCAGTCGTCATCAAATTCTTCATTTGAAACGTACCCACCCGCGATTGCTCGACCGCTATCGAGCGACAGCGGATTCGCATTTCCGTTAATGGGGATGCCTGAGTAAATTGTGCTTCGCGAACTGGTAAAGTTATTGACTAGGTTGCCAATCGGGGTCGTGCCGATAGGCCCAAGCGGTGAGAATTGCGGTGGGTTGCCCGTAGCACCTCGAACTCGTTCGCCAAACGTGCCACCTTGTAGCGATTCCCCAAAGGCTAAATTTATATTAGCCCACACGTCGTTGTTCTGTGTTACCAAGTCATCGGAGCGGCGATCAATGCCGTCATCGAACTCTTCTGGCTGAATCTGAGTTATCGAGTAAATTCCAGCATTAAGCCCCTCGAACGTATATTCTCCGAGGGCATCGGAGGTAAGTTGACGGTTTACCTCATTTCCGAACACATCTGTTCCCGTCAGGATCATGGTGACCCCTGCAATTCCGCCTTCACCTAACTGCTGGAATCCATCATTGTTGTCATCTTGAAATACGGTTCCAGAAATCGAGCCGAGCGGCACTTCCGGTGGATCGAACAACGTTGGGTCCTCGAAAGTCCCTTGATCATCTGCCGCGTTAGGGTTGCTGGTTCCCGGATCGGTTCCACTGTCACTTAAGTCTCTGCCAATCACAGGAGCATTGGCTGGATTCAAGATCGGATCACCATTGGGGTCGACGGCGACTCCAGATCCTGCGAGTTGATTCTGCAGCGGATCAGTGACCTCTCTCGGATCAATCTCAACATCGAATTGGATCGTAAACGAGTCGCCCGTACGCAACAATGTCGCAGTTGATCCATCAATTATTTCAGTCGAAGAACTACCATTCCAGTCAGCCGAGTTGAGAGAAATGCTGCTGGCAGGATCGCTTACATCACTGACCAAAGTCAAGTTGCCAGCGTCAACGAAAGCCGATCCGAACTGAGCAGAAAGGTCTTCCAGCAAGCTTAGCTCTGCCAAGTCTACAGTTCCCGTGTTTTCCACAACGGCTTGGAAAGTTACGACGAAGTTGCCAATCTCGGTGAGAACTGGCTCGCCAACAATATCATTGGCGATCGCTAGATCTGCAATCAGAATTGGGGTTGGATCGTTATTGCTAATTCCATCGTCAGTGGTGGCTTCACCGTTTTCGCCCTCGGGGGCTGTCCCGTTGTCGCTGCTGTCGGTTGTTAGGACAGGGTTGCCGGAGGCATCCGTCAACGGTGCTCCATTGGCATCAACACCAGTTCCGCCAGCCTCGGCTTGGCTGGTCAAGGGCTGAGAAACGCTGTCGATTCCATCAGGGTCGATCGTCACGGTAAATTGGACTTCGAACGAAGAACCAGCGTCAAGCGAACCACCAACTAGTAGATTGGCAGACGTGTCGGCCGACCAAGTACCACTGGCCGTTGGAAGCGTGCCCGATCCCGTTAAGCCACCGATGGACGGGCCAGTCGTTGCAACAAACGCGTTTCCAAACTCGGCCATAATGTCGTCAGTCAGACTCAAGTCATTCAGCGTCGTGGTTCCTGTGTTAGCGAAGATTAACGTGAAAGTCACGTCAAAGTTGTTGCCATTTGGAACTGCATCGCCAGCTTGCTTGGCAACACCGACATCAACGATGTCGACTGTAATGGTGGCATCCGATGTTGCACCATTGACGTCTTCGAGTGTGTAGTCGATGAATATCGTTGATGCGCTGAGATGTTCAGTTGGAGCATAGGTTAGAGTGGCAGCTTCTTCTGGTGTTAAGGCATCGCCTGTCGCTGCAACCACAAGAGTTCCGCTGCTATCGATGTAGGTCAATGTGCCCTGGGTTGCTGGGTCCGGCACGCTGTTCAAGGTTACCAAAGCCACTTCCGCTCCGTCGTCATCATTAGATAACGGATTCAGTTGGACTGGAGTGTCCGCTGGCACAAAGAGTGAATCGCCAACCGCATCTGGAGTCGGAACGACTTCGATTAGGATGTCGGCTTCTGATGTCTCGCCGTTGATATCGGTCAACGTGTAGTTGATCGGTGGAACGGTGCCGTTGAAGTCTTCAGCAGGAGTGAACTCTAACGTGGCGGTTTGTTCTGGAGTCAGAACGTCACCAGGTACCACTGTGACCGGGTTGCCGGCGGCATCCAAGTAAGTCAGCGTACCTTCTGTCGCTGGATCTGGAATATTATTGACCGTTACCGAATCAACACCCGCCCCATCGTCGTCGTTGGTAAGC
>JALZWN010000007.1 GCA_023300235.1 Mariniblastus sp. | reverse complement strand
GGTGGCAGTGGCAGTGGCGGTGGAGATCGCGGTGGTCGCAGCGGTGGCGGTGGCGGCGGACGCTCACGTCGCTAAATCGTTGGTTTGATCGATTGATAAAACGAAAGCCCGCTGTTTCTGCAGCGGGCTTTTTTTGTTGGTGCTTCCAGGGTTTTAGTGGCTGGCCCAGTTGTTTCAGGTGTTTTGCTAAGCGAGTGGGTGCCATGCTACACGGCTTGGAGGGTAAGGGTATCCAATGAGTGCCGGCATGCTTACGCGTGCGATGTGGTTTTGAAGAAGTCTCGTGAGCATGTTTTTTACGGGGTCTTATAGATTCAGGCGTATTTGACGCTCAGGGAATCGGGACTTACCCGACTGTTAAGCTAATTAAAAAGCTGGGTGTCTTACCTGAGTCTCAGTTTTCAATGGTGGAAGAAGCTGTTAGGTAACTCTTGGGTTTGCCCCCAACAAAGGTCAAATAGCTGATGTCGTCGACGAGGGATCTGATCTGAGCTAAACTGGTTGTTTGATAAATCCAAACTGAATTTCTTTTCTGGCTACCGAGCCCTTGCCGTCCAAAGATCCTCTCGAAGACCTACGTCGCAAAAACCACGAAATCGCTTCGCTGGCCGGTTCGTTCGCGCACGAAATTAAGAACCCGCTGTCGATCATTTTAATGCACATCGGTTTGCTAGAAGAAGACCTCGAAGAAATGGATGGCCCGATCGCTCGACGATCACTGGCTCGAATCGAGACGGTAAAAAAGAATTGCACGCGGGTGGAAACCCTGTCGAATGACTTTTTGAAATTTACACGGCTGGGCAGTTTGGAGCTTCATGCGGGTAGTTTGAACTCGCAGGTCATTCAGGTGTTGGATTTCTTCGCGATCCAAGCCAAGGAACAAAACATCGAGGTCGTTCGGCACTTGGACATGGAGTTGCCCAGCATCAACCTTGACCCTCAGACGCTTTACGCGGCATTGTCCAATCTTGTTAAAAACGCGATTGAATCGATGCCGCACGGCGGCCAGCTTTTGGCTCGTACACGGATTACGCGAACCGGAGTCGCCTTAGATTTGATCGACACAGGCTGTGGGATGGAACCATCCAGGTTGATTGCCGTTTTCAAAGAATTCTATACGACCAAAGAAGGCGGGACGGGCCTGGGGTTGCCGACCGCCCAAAAAATCATTGAGGCGCATGGGGCTCGGATCAACGTGCAGTCCGAAGTGGAACAAGGAACCCAGTTTACGATCGAGTTCCCGGTGCCCAAACGGTTGTAGTTGTGCCTGAAAAAACGGCTGTCATTCGCTTGGTAGTGTTTGGGCAGTATTTTGGCTGAATCCTACTTTTCACATTCCTTTGATCAATCTTTCCGCTCATGAAACTTATTCGCCAGCTTGCTGACTTCCCGGAATCTTTGCGAGGCTGCGCGGTGGCGATCGGGAACTTCGATGGGGTGCATCGTGGGCACGGGGTTCTGATCGATCAATTGAAGTCGTTTGCCAGTGAGCTTGGTGGCGCTGCGGTGGTGTTTACCTTTGATCCGCATCCGGTGCGAATTTTACGTCCCGAAGAAACGCCGCCGCCGCTGACATGGACGAATCGTAAAGCGGATTTGTTGGCGGAGTTGGGCGTCGATGCCGTGGTGGCTTATCCGACCAACAAAGAGTTGTTGGGTTTGAGTTATCAGGATTTCTATCAGCAAATCGTGATCGATGCGCTTGGTGCCAAGGCGATGGTGGAAGGCCCTAACTTTTTCTTTGGCCGAAATCGTGAAGGCAACACGGACCGCTTGCAGGAGCTTTGCGATGCGAACGAAGTTCGGCTGAAGATTGTGGTGCCGCGGGAAGACGAAGGCGAGTTGATTTCCAGTAGTCGTGTGCGGCGATTAATTCAGGCCGGCGATGTGGATTCGGCAGTGACCATGTTGACTCAGCCGTATCGAATTCGCGGGCTGGTTACGCACGGAGCGGCACGGGGAGCCACGATTGGTTTTCCGACGGCGAATTTGGATGCGATTGATACGCTGGTCCCGGCGATGGGTGTTTATGCAGGCCGGACCTATGTCGATGGGGGCTCGTATTGGTCGGCGATCCATATCGGCCCCAATCCAACTTTTGGTGAATCTCATCGTAAAGTCGAATCTCATTTGTTAAATTTTGAGGCTTCGATCTACGGAAAGTCGATCGAGGTTGATTTTGTTAGCCGACTTCGGGATATTCGCCAATTCGAATCTCCTGAAATGTTAGTTCAGCAACTAAAATTCGATGTCGATTCGACGCGTGAGATTGCACGAAATTTTGACGGGCAGTTGTGATACCTAAAGCACTTAGAAACAGATTGAGTAACCCATGAATGTTGACTGGACCCGGTTTTGCGAAGTTGTGAGCGCGGCTGAAAATATTATTTTGACCAGCCATATCCGCCCTGATTGTGATGCGTTGGGTAGTTGCTTGGGAATGGCCGGTATCTTGGAGGCGTTGGGCAAAAAGGTTCGTATCGTCTGCGGTCAAGCCGTTCCACCAAACTTGGCATTCATTGATCCCGATAAGCGGATCATGTGCATCAACGAAGATATCCAGCCCGCTGATTTGGATGACGCGGATCTGCACATGATTTTGGACACCAGTGCTTGGGTGCAACTTGGCCCCATGGCCGATGTGATTAAGGCGTCGTCCTATAAGAAAATCATTTTTGATCATCACGTTGGCGAAGACGATATCGATGCGGAGCTATTTAAAAACACGACCGCGGAGGCCGTCGGCCGGATGTGCGTGGAAGCGGCCGAGCATTTGGGCGTTGAGCTGACACCGGAAATTTCGACTCCGCTGTTTGCTGCACTTTCGACGGACACGGGTTGGTTCCGTTTTCCGTCTGTCAAGGAAACGACTTACAACACCGCGGCCAAGTTGGTTGTTGGTGGAGCGAATCCAGCGGCGATTTATGGTCATTTGTACGAGCGTGAAACCGTTGGCCGAGTTCGTTTGCGGGGGACCGTTTTGGCTCGTGTGCAGACTGAGATCGGTGGCCGGTTTGCTCATACTTACATCAAGCCCGAAGATTTTGCTAATACCGGTGCGGAGCAAACTGACACGGAGGACTTGATTAACTTGGCTTTGGAGATCGAGGGTACTCGGTTTGCGGTGATCTTGGTTGGTCAAATTGACGGTGGTTATAAGTTGAGTTTCCGTAGTCGTTGTGATTCACATGCGAACGTGGTTGCGGCCGAGTTCGCGGGTGGTGGTCACAAAGCGGCGGCTGGTGCGTTTATCGAAAGCGATGATTTTGAAACGGTGCAAAAGCAAGTTTTGGAGCACGTCCGTAAAGTGCTGAAGGCTGAGTTCGGCGAGTAATTTTGTTGGTTAGGGTGGATTAGGTTTTGAAGCTGTGGGAATCCTTGCTCACGCGGCGGGCTGCCATTGGTAGAGCCTTCGTGATTGGCAAAACTGATTCACCCTGTTTTGTTGGCTATCGATCAAACGGCTAAATATTCATCAAGCAAGTAGACCCGCGGTTGAGCATGGAAATCAAAGACTTTCGATTCGTAACGCTCGCCGGTCCCGGTTCGGCGGAGCTTGAATCTGCCTTTACTGCGGCTGGTGGCTGTTTGAGTGTCTGCGATTTTGGCGGCGAGCTGAATCTAGCGATTCGGCCCAGCCGTGAGCATGCGGATTTCGCGAATCGTGTGTTGACTGGCGATATCGATACGGTTGTGTTTGTGACTGGAGCAGGGGCGCGAGCGCTCATTGAATCAGCTTTGCAGACCGCGCCCAGGCAGCGGTTCTTGGATGGGTTGGCGGATATTCGAACCGTCTCTGGTTCAGCTGCGGCGACCGAAGTGCTGCAAGGCTTCGAAATTCAACCAACGGTTGAAGTGGTTGAGAAGTTGGCAAAATCTGGCAACGGAGACGATCCAGCCGAGCTGGCGATGTGGCGTCAAATTTTGATTGCCGTAGATCGACAAGGGTCGAGCGTTAATCAAAACATCGCGTTGGAGAAAACCGCGGATCAATCGAGTTTGATTAGCGGGCTTGAATCACGAGGGGCGAGGTTGACTCTATTGGCTCCCTTTATGATCGGGGTGCCAAGTGAAGCTTCGGCCGCGGTCGATTTGTTTGAGCGAATTGACGTTGGCGAGTATCACGGGGTGATTTTTTCAGACGCTGCGACCACGGCAAGGTTTGTTAATTTAGCGAAGCAGTTTGGCCGTGTGCGGTTGACGAGCCATTTGCTGGACGACCATCTGGTGATTTGCCAAAACGTGGATGCGGCCGAGATTTTACAAGACCATGGATTTATGCCGGATTACGTCCTGAACGCGGTTGCCCCCGTCGCAGTCGTGGCGGAAATCGGCGACAATCTAGGATCAATTCAAAAACAAAAACACCTTATACGAATCAATATGTCTGGTCCCGCAACAAGCCCCGCCGATCCTCAGGCTCCTTGGTACAACAACCCGTTTATGAAAGCCTGCCGTGGTGAGCCCACGGATGTGACTCCGATCTGGATGATGCGGCAAGCCGGTCGGTACATGCAAGAGTACCGAGATGTGCGTAGCAAAATTTCGTTTTTGGACCTGTGTGCCAATCCGCAGTTGTGCAGCGAAGTGATGTGTACGGCGGTGAATCGTTTGGGCGTTGACGCCGCGATTATCTTTTCAGATCTGTTGCCGATTTTGGTGCCGATGGGTTCCGACTTGGAGTTCGTCAAAGGCGATGGGCCGGTGATTCATAATCCTGTTCGGACCAGTGCGGACATCGATCGCATCAAGGTGCTCGAATCGAACGAGCCGTTGCAGTTCGTGATGGACACCGTTCGCCAAACGCGAAATGATTTACCGGCGGATATGCCTTTGATCGGTTTCTCGGGCGCCCCGTTTACGTTGGCCAGTTATATGATCGAGGGTGGTTCGAGCCGGAACTATCACAATACTAAAAAGATCATGTACGGCGATCCTGCGGCATGGCAGGTGATCATGCAAAAACTGACGGATTCGATTTCGTTGTACGTCGCCGGTCAGGTTGAAGCTGGGGCGCAGTGCATTCAGTTGTTCGATTCTTGGGCGGGTTGCTTGAGCTACGAAGACTACAAAAAGTACGTGCATCCGTACGTGAAGTCGATCATCGCTTCGGTGCCTTCTTCGGTGCCGGTGATTAACTTCGCGACGGGGAACCCGGCGTTGTTGCCGTTGCTGGCGGATACGGCTGCTTCGGTGGTTGGGATTGATTGGCGAGTCCGGTTGGACGTGGCTTGGGAAACCGTTGGTCACGATCGAGCGGTGCAGGGGAACTTGGACCCGACGGTTTTGTTGACCGATCCAAAAGAGATTCGCCGCCAAGCTCAGATTGTTTTAGATCAAGCCGGTGGTCGTCCGGGGCATATCTTTAATCTTGGGCACGGGATTTTGCCGATGACTCCTGTTGATAACGCGATCGCGTTGGTCGATGCGGTACATGAGCTGAGCAGTCGATAGGTTGTCGCGGGAGGACGTTGCGGTGTCGATCTCGAAGTCTGAGTGGCAATCGCTTGCCGAGCAGCTGGCTTGCATTCACGCGAACATGGATTTGTATTAGTGGGCGTTTAAGGCGATGCCGTGGATTGGCAGGTTCTAGCAACCACGGGTTTTCACTCGTGGCTAAAACATGCCGTCCCTTCGGGGCTTAGAAGGGATTAAGTTAATTCACTTCTGGTAGATTCCGCCTAAAAATCACGTTGAAAACACGCCCTCGGAGTGAAGGGTGACATTCGCTGACGCTCAGTTCCTTGCTGACGCGCCGGGCTTCCATTGGGTGTTACGCTGGTCGCACTTTATGGCTACGCGGCCTTGGCTTGGCGGCGAGTGGTTGTTTCCTTGGAGAGCCACTCGCGCATCTTTTTGGTTTCGGCCTTCCATTTTTTGCCGATACGTTGATCGAGGAAAGCTTCGAACAACAGGTCTAGAGTCTCTCCGGTTTGTCGTACTGATTCGATGCGATCTTCGCGGTCGAGGCTGTTGGTTTCGCCTGGGAAGCTGATTTTGCAACCGCCGACGCCGAACGATTCGGCGATCAGCGTTAGGTCAAATTGTTGAGCGTTTCGCACTAAGGTCAGGCCCGCTTTGCGAGGAAGCTTGCCCATGCGGATGGCAAGGTTGGCTTCGGGGAGTGCTACAGGCGATTCGGCGCTGATGGATTCTTTGCCGGATTCGGCTTCAGGGCAGTCCAAAGCCAAAGTGCGAGCGAACATGCCGGAGACTTCTGATTCGTCGGCGAGGTCCATCACGGTCGAATCGGTTTCCCACTTCCACCAGAGCCACATCAGGAACTCGTTGCCCAAGTAATCAAAGTTTTCGCTCATCCCGTTCCACCAAGTGACGTTCATGGGGGCGTCTTCGACGAAGTTGGTGGCGTCGATGTGAGTTAGGGCTGCGTAGGCGTCGGCGTCGTCTTCGCAGTAGTTCAACGCCAAACGTGTCGGCGTGATCGGGCTGACTTCGATGCCAAAGGCGGACTCGATCAAACCCAAAACGGATTCGTTGTTCTTTTCGCTGTTGCTGGCGATGAACATCGTTTCGGTGGCGGCGTCCCACAAAACGGAGGTCACGTTCATGCGTTTGAAATTGCCTTTGGCGGCTTCGTCAGCACAGCGTTGTTCGACCGCTTGGTTGGCTTCTTCACGTTGAGCCTTGGTCGGCCGACCGCCGGCGTTGTCGGCCATGATGCCTTGCAGTTCCATCGACATCCATGCACGCTTGATGTTGCCGGGAACGGAGAATGTGTCGATTCGAACGCCGAAATGCAACGCTTGGCCGATGATGTTTTTTTCTGCGGTAAAATCGGTGTCGAAAACGTGGGTGCCGCCGGTGAAGCCGACCGACGGTTCTTCTAGCAAGTCGACTTTTTTGCTGCCGATTTGTCGTTTGGCGAGCGTTTTTAAGTGCGAATCTCCGAACTCTCCCGAGTCGTCCTTAGTGATTTCGAAGCGTGCAAAGGTTAAACTACCCGAAAGAAATCCCATGATGTTCCTGATGATGATCGACGATGAAATAAGCGAGAACAACGTTGGTTTTCGACGGGTGAGGGAAGCTTCTTTAAAACTAACGCTCGGTTGGCTGTCGAATCAGTTGTCCGGATGTCCCGATTAGACCACCGACGCTGCCATTTGAAAAAGGGCTGTTAAAATTTCTACCAACTTTACTCAAGCTCGGCCTGCGACGGATGTTTCTGCGGCACAATTGGAGGCTGCGTACAAGCAGATCGCGGACGCGTTGCTGGCGTCTCGGCAAGGCTCTTCTGGCCATTGGGTGGGGGAACTGTCGGCGTCGGCGTTGTCGACCGCCACGGCGATCAGTGCGATGTCGTTTTATCTGGACGCTGGTGGAGGAACCGCGGATCATCAAATCGAGATTCGCCGGCAGATCGAAGCGGGCTTTGGCTGGCTGGTGGGCCAGCAGAACGAAGACGGTGGCTTTGGTGACACGCCGCTGAATTACTCGAACATTGCGACTTCGATGTTGGTGGTGGCTGCGACTCACGCGGCCGGGCGAGTGGACGCCAATCAAAAAATGCTGGATGCGGCCAACGCTTATGTCGAGTCGCAGGGGTCGATTCCTGGTCTTCGTCGGCGGTATGGAAAAGACAAAACGTTCGCGGTGCCGATTTTGGCCAACTGTGCGATGGCGGGTGTCGTGCCTTGGAAGGAAGTCTCCGCGCTTCCGTTTGAGGCCGCTTGTGTGCCGCAGCGGTTTTATCACCTGATGCAGTTGCCGGTGGTGAGCTACGCGATTCCGGCGTTGGTGGCGATCGGGCAAGCGAAGTTTCACTTCGACCCGCCGTGGGATCCGGTGCGGAAGTCGATTCGACGTTGGGCGGTCGGTTGTAGTTTGAATGTGCTGGAAAAAATGCAGCCGTCCAGTGGTGGGTTTTTGGAAGCCGTGCCGCTGACCAGTTTTGTTGCGATGGGGTTGATCAAAACTGGCAAGGTGAATCATCCGGTGGTGAAGCAGGGGATGCAGTTTTTGATCGATTCGTTTTGCGTGGAAGCGAACGACGGTCAGCCGCAAGGTAGCTGGCCGATCGATACGAACTTGGCGACGTGGAGTACGACGCTGTCGGTGAACGCGTTGGCCAATAACGCGGATGGTTTGAAGTCGAGCATTCAAGAAGAACCGAAACGTTGGTCGGATTGTGTCGACTGGATTTTGAGTTGTCAAAACCAAACCGTGCATCCGTTTACGGGTTCGCCGCCGGGCGGTTGGGGTTGGACGGATTTGCCGGGCGCGGTGCCTGATGCGGACGATACGCCGGGAGCGATGCTCGCTTTGAACAAATTGTTAGCTACCGGGCAATTTGAAAATCAAAAGAACGAAATTTTATCGGCAGCCGAAAACGGAATGGGTTGGTTGTTGAAGTTGCAGAACCGCGACCAAGGTTGGCCGACGTTTTGTCGAGGTTGGGGGAAGTTTCCGTTTGACCGTAGTGGGGCTGACATTACCGCTCACGTGATTCGTGGCTTGTTGGCGTGGCGAGAACGTGTCGATCAATTCGAACAAAACAGTTTTACACCAAAAGATGTAGACCGAGCGATTGATAGGGGTTTTGGTTATTTGCAGCGGCAGCAAAACGATGACGGGAGTTGGAATCCGTTGTGGTTTGGCAATCAAGACTGGGATGACGAAGAAAATCCATTTTACGGAACGGCCAAAGTGTTAGCTGCTTATCGAGATGCCGGGCGTTTCGATACCCAAGAGGCTCGGTTTGGGTTAAACTGGTTAGTAGAAAATCAAAGCACCAGCGGAGGTTGGGGAGGCGGGGCAGCGATCCGTGACGGATCTGCGATTCGTGACGGATCAACGATTCGTGGACCTGAAGATTCGCTGGGGCAGAATTCGGTGGAAGAGACCGCGTTGTGTTGTGAAGTTTTGCTGGACTCCAAAGATCCACTTCATGCTCAAGCGGCTTGGCGTGGGGTTGAGTGGTTGGTTCGAGCCAGTGAGGCTGGGTGTTTGCAGCAGTGCAGCCCGATTGGATTTTATTTCGCCAAGCTGTGGTACTTTGAAAAATCGTACCCGTTGATTTTCGCGACCGCCGCTTTGGCGAAAGCAAAAAATAACTTTTGAGAGGTGTGACGTTGGTGTCAACGAAAACAGATCAACTTGTTAGCCAAACGCCTGCCGAAGAAAAAACGGCCAAGCCAAAGCGCCGTTCGCGCCGTCGTAAAACGGCTCATCTTAAAATGGTGCCTGCGACAAAGGAATTGCGCGAATCGCTACGGGCGACTTGCCAGCAGATTGCCGATACGCTCGACCGCAACGTGCCGCCATCCAAAGATCAGTTAGAGGCGATCTCGCGAAAGTTGCTGGAAGACGCTGGCCAGCCGGAAGGGTTTCTGGGTTGGATCATGGTGGTGCTGTCGAGCTGCTTTTGGGAAGAGCAGATCAAGTCGATTCCTCACGAGCGGCGGTTGTTCTTGTTGCCGCATTGTTTGAAGCACGCTGAAGGTTGCCCTGCTGACTACGATGAATTTGGTTTGGCGTGTAAGACTTGCGGTGCGTGCAGCATTGCTGACTTCCGTGGTGCCGCTGAAGAGCTGGGCTATAAGGTGTTGGTCGCCGAGGGGTCGCCGATCGTTTTGAAAATCATTGTGAGTGGGCACGTCGATGCGATCGTCGGGGTGGCTTGTTTGAATGTGTTGGAAAAAGCGATCGACAAAATCATGCTGGCCGGTATTCCTTGCATGGCCGTGCCGTTGTTGTCGAGCGATTGTCGTAACACGAGTGTTGACGAAGATTGGGTCGAGCAGATGGTGCGAGTGCCGCACGATGAATCGAACCAAGTGACTCGTAGCTATTTGCATTTGTTGCGTGAGGCATCACATTTGTTCGATGCTGATTCGCTCGAGCGTTTAATGCCGAAGGCTCGCGTGAAGGAAGAGCATGCGGGGCTGAGTTTGGACAAGCTGGTCAAGCAGGATCCGATCGCGGCAACGGAGGCGTTGGCTTATGATTTTCTTTCGGCCGGCGGGAAGCATTCACGACCGTTCATCACGCTGGCGGTTTACGATGCGATCATTGGTGGGGAAGCAACGTTTGCCAGTGGCGCCGATGTGGTGGCGGAGTACCCGGACCATGTGCGACGTACCGCGATGTCGATCGAGACGTTTCATAAGGCATCGTTGATCCACGACGACATTGAAGACAACGATCAGTACCGCTATGGCGCCGAGACGCTGCATGTAAAGTATGGCGTGCCAACGGGCATCAACGTCGGCGATTACCTGGTCGGGCTGGGCTACCGGATGGTCAGTGGTGCTCGTAAAGAGTTAGGCGCAGAAGCGGCGGCTGACATTCTTGAGTGTTTGGCTTCGTCGCATCAGCGGCTTGCTGAAGGGCAGGGGGCTGAGTTAATGTGGCGAGACGGCGGCGATCGGGCGTTGAAGCCGATTGACGCGTTGAAGATCTATGCGTTGAAAACTGCACCGGCGTTTGAGGCGGCGTTTTATTGCGGACTGCGTTTGGCTGGGCCTTGCGAAGAGTTCAACAAGCCAGTCAAAGCGTTTTCTAGAAACTTGGGCGTGGCGTTTCAGATCTTGAATGACCTGAAAGATTGGGAGCGTGACGAGGAAAACAAAAAGTCGATCGGTGCTGACTTGTTGGGCGGTCGTCCGACGTTGTTGTTGGCATTGGCGTTGGAGGGATTGTCGCCAGCGTTGGCAGAAGAACTGCTGGCTTTGATTCAGCCTGGACAAAGCATGTCTGACGAAAAGCGGATCTTGCGGGCTCGGCATCTGTACTTCGAAGCTGGTGTTTTCGAAAAAGCCTGCAAGTTGGTCGACAAGCATCAGCAAAAGGCCGAAGAAATTGCCGATCAAATTGAGAACGAAGAGCTCCGGCGGCTAATGTATTATGTCGTCGATACGGTGTTGGATCGAACGGCGGAAGTGAAGCCCACGATCGATATCCAGCATTTGACGTTCGATGAAGTGATGCCGATCGTTAACGGCCAGGGGGCTGCTAGTACTCAGCAGATGCGGCCAGCGTCGGGTTTGCCGGTGATCAAAGCAACTGTGGCCGAACCACTGAAATAAGTGGTTGGCATGTTTGGGTCGAAATGAAATCTTACAGGTTGGGTTTCGCTGTAGTGCGGTTTCTTGTAGAGGCCAACGAAGAACCGTTTTCCGGAAGTCAATTGATGTCAGCTGATTCTACTCTCGTCGATCTCGATTCGTTGCAAGCTTTGTTTTTTGACGATCCCCAATTGCTGGGGAAGTTTTCAAAAGTCGAAGCGGATCAGGTTGTCGCTCTGGGCAAAGAGTTGCTGAATCACAACTCGCACATGACCGTGGCTGTCGAACAGTATCATGGTTGCAATGTCGATGTTGACGTGCTGGAGCATCGCACCGATGGCGATCATTATTCGCGAAAAATTTTGTTGCGGCGTCAGTCTGACAATTGCGTTGTGATGTACGGGATCGTGAGGTTGCATTTGACGGCAGTCAGCGATTTGGTGCGCGAAGAAATCGAGTCGCGCAAAATTCCGCTGGGCCGCGTGTTGATCAATCACAATGTGTTGCGAGAGGTACAGTTGTTAAGTTTGTACCGGATTGAGTGCGGCGGCGAGTTGGCTGAGGCGTTTGGGTGCAACGTTGGCGATGTGTGCTTCGGGCGGACGGCGATCATTCATTGTGACGGCAAGCCAGCGATTGAGTTGTTAGAAATCGTCGGTTGCTAAGAGCTTGTGGCTTATCTTTTTTGAATGTCGGAGCAAGCACTGAGGGCTTGATCGGCAATTTTTTTGAGCGACGTGTTTTCTGCTTGGACGGTTGGTGCTGTTTGGGTGTCTAGCGGTTAATAAAAGTGGTGTTGGATTTCTTTTGCGTCCACGCCTTCGTCGACCATTTTAAAAGCCTGTGCGGTAGCGGGATTGAAGAATACGATCATGCCCCAGATGGCCAAGCCGATGCAGGTTGGAGCACAGTAAATAGTGAAGGATGCGAGCAGGCCAAGGAACCACGTGACAATCATGAATGTCCGCCCGCGGTACCTTAAACTGCGGAAGCCAGCAACAAAGTGTAAAATCGAAACCAGTAACACGAAAATTCCGATGCCGATAAAAATCCAGCCTGCGATTTCAAACACTGGTCCAGCTTGAGCTTGCATTCGAGCCTGTTCCTCTGGTGGCATCATTGCGGGCATGAACATGAAAAGACAACCGTAGGCGATGCACCCGCCAGCCATCAGCAAGAGTAGGACGCCTTGGACGATTGTCATAACGGCAAGGATCGGGATTTGCTTGACGTATCCAGCACCCGGTTTGCGTCCGCCAGTGTTCGTGATCGCCATTGGGTATTGCGGGGGTCGACCGGGTGGGGCGGCGAAAGGGTTTTGGTGGTCGTTGGACATTGAGGTTCCAGGTTGAGCAGTGGATGACTGGCTGAAAGGTCGTTACGGGCTAGTTTTAATAAGTATTTGGGTGCAAGTCGAGTTTTAAAGCAGTCGATATTGCTTGGTAGAGGGTTTATCTTAACTCTTGGGGCTCATTCCAATGCTTCGCGACAAGGCAGAAGTTGCATCGCTCAAAAGATTGGGAATAAGCTCTTAAAAACTATTTGAATTCAGGAAATTTAATTTGGAGAGGTCGCTTGAAAAGCATCTTCGTCACACAAAAAGTGCAAGCCAGTTTGTTGGTTGCATTCTTGTCGGTTTGTTTTGCTCAGACTACCGTCGCTCAGGTTACAGGTCAGGCGGTCGATAAGGCTAAACGGCCAAATGTGATTTATATCCTCGCCGACGACTTGGGCTACGGCGACTTGAGTTGCTACGGGCAAGAGAAATTTGAAACGCCGCATATTGATACGTTGGCTAAGCAAGGCATACAGTTCAGTCAGCACTACTCGGGCAGCACGGTTTGTGCTCCGTCTCGCTGTGCTTTATTGACTGGTTTGCATACCGGGCATTGTCCGGTTCGCGGAAACGCAGAACTGAAGCCAGAAGGCCAGCAGCCAATGCCGGCCGATACTTATACTGTCGCGAAATTCATGCAAGAGGCGGGTTACAAAACAGCTCTGTTTGGCAAGTGGGGTTTGGGGGGGCCGGGTAGCGTCAGTGAACCGCTGAAGATGGGCTTTGATCGATTCTATGGATACAACTGCCAGCGGATTGCCCATTGCTATTATCCTCCTCATTTATGGAGCGACGATCAGCGTGAGATGCTTGCCGGAAATGCTGACAAGCAGGAAAAGGACTACGCTCCGGGGTTAATTCACGAGCAGGCGTTGAAGTTTATTCGTGAAAACAAAGATCAGCCGTTTTTCTGTTACTACGCTGCGGTACAGCCGCATGCTGACATGGTGGCGCCTGAGGCAATCATGAAGAAGCATCGCGGCAAGTACGGCAAGGAACGGGTATTCCGAGGTGGCAGTTATCGTGCTCAGAAAGAACCACGCGCAGCGTTTGGGGCGATGGTTGAGATTTTGGACAGTTATGTTGGCGATATTATGAAAGAGCTGGAGGCTCAAGGGATCGCCGATAACACGTTGGTGATTTTTTCGTCGGACAATGGTCCTCATGTTGAAGGCGGGCATGATCCTAAATACTTTAATTCCAACGGAGTCAATCGCGGTTACAAGCGTGATTTGTACGAAGGTGGAACACGGGTTCCGTTGATCGCCAATTGGCCAGGAAAGATCAAGGCCGGTTCGAAGTCCGATCATCTTTCCGCGTTTTGGGATTTCCTGCCGACGATGGCTGATTTGGTTGAGCAACCGTTAAGCGTGCCAACGGATGGTGTCTCGATGTTGCCGACTTTGTTGGGGGCAGAAGGTCAGAAGCCGCACAAGTATTTGTACTGGGAGTTTCCAGCAAGGGGCGGGCGGGTTGCCGTGCGGATGGGTAAGTGGAAGGCCGTTCGATACAACGCTGCGGCTAAACCGAATGCGCCTATGGAATTGTACGATCTAAGCACTGATGAGTCTGAGGTGTTGGACGTGTCAACTGCGAACCCAGAGATCGTTAGTGAGATGCGGGTGCTGCTAGAAGGTATTCGGGTTGCTCCCGAGAATCCGCGGTTTGATTACTTGCTGCCACAGAAAGACTGGAAGTCAAAAAAACAGGGCAAGAAAAAGCAGGGCCAGAATAAGCAAACGCAGGAAAAGTAGGTTAGGCTCTGCGAGAGAACCAACGTACACAAAAAAAGCCGGTCGACGAAATCGACCGGCTTTTGTTTTGTTTAGCAAGCTGAGCTGTTTTAGCTGGCTGTGGCAGAAGCTTTTTCTGCGATCTTGGCTGCAACTGCAGTACACTCCCAAGTGAAGTCAGGGTCGTTGCGACCGAAGTGACCGCCTTCGGCTGTCTTGCTGAACACTGGACGCTGAAGCTTCAAGTACTCGATGATTCCCTGCGTAGACAGCGGGAAGATCTCTTTGACGATTTCGCAGATCTGTGCGTCGTCAATTGAGCCGGTACCTTGCGTGTCAACGTGAACGCTAACTGGATCGGCAACACCGATCGCGTAAGCCAATTGAACTTCGCAACGCTTGGCAAGTTTTGAGGCGACGATGTTTTTGGCAACGTGGCGAGCCATGTAAGCGGCACTGCGGTCGACTTTGGTTGAGTCTTTACCGCTGAAAGCACCACCACCGTGACGGCCCCAGCCACCGTAAGTGTCAACGATGATTTTACGACCGGTCAAACCACAGTCGCCGTGAGGGCCACCGATGACGAACTTGCCAGTTGGGTTGATGTGGTAAGTGACATCGCCTTTGTTCAGTTCCGCTGGTAGTAGCGGTTCGACGATGGTGTTCTGGATGAAGCTTTGGATTTCTTCGTTGGTGACGTCTTCGTTGTGTTGAGTTGAAACGACAACGGTGTCGATGCGAACGGGAGTGAATCCGTCGTACTCGACAGTTACTTGAGACTTGCTGTCCGGGCGTAGCCAATTGACTTCGCCTTCGAAGCGAGCTTTGTTCAAGCGAGCTAGGATTTTGTGCGACAGTGCGATTGGTAGAGGCATCAATTCCTCGGTATCGTCACAAGCAAAGCCAAACATCAGGCCTTGGTCGCCAGCGCCGTCGGCATCCACGCCCATCGCGATGTCGGGGCTTTGTTGGTCAAGTTGGACCATGACTTTGCAGGTGTCGGCACCGATACCGATTTCGTCGCTGGTGTAGCCAACTTTGCGGATGGTATCACGGACGATCTTTTCGATGTCCACGTCTGCTTTAGAAGTGATCTCGCCAGCGATAACGGCCAAACCGGTGGTGACCATGGTTTCGCAGGCCACGCGGCTGGCGGGGTCTTGGGCGAGCAGTGCATCAAGGATGCTGTCAGAAATTTGGTCCGCCAGTTTGTCGGGGTGACCCATGCTGACCGATTCACTTGTAAACAAATAATTACCAGAGGCCACGGCACTCTCCTAAAACATCAATGGGGATTTACGTTGTATGTAGAAGCCTCTAAGGGCGGGCTCCTTTTGATTTTGAACATGAGATTGTACCGGAGTCTTCCCAAACTCTCAACGAGTGAAATGGAAGGCATTCGCCAAGATTACCAAGGAATTTGGCAGTTAATTCCGGCCAGTCGAAGGTGAACGCTCTGCAATCAAGCCTAAGACTTGAGTCGCTGTTTTTGCGGCCGCGCCGACGTTCTGGTTGACGACCGTTTGGGCTCGATCCCCCATGGCTTTCATGGTTTGAGGCGAAGTCAGGCAGTCGAGCAGGAATCGCTCCAGCTCGTTTGCGTTGTTGACGACCACGGCGGCCTCTTGTGCTAACAACTGGTTGACGACGTCGCGAAAGTTTTTGGTGCGTGGCCCGAAAGAGGTCGGCACCGCATAGGCGCTTGGTTCGATCATGTTTTGGCCCTCCCGGCTGCCCATGCTACCGCCCACGTATGCCGCGTTGGCTCGCCCCCACCAATGGCCAAGTTCGCCGATCACGTTGACTACCAGCGGGCGGGATGAATTGCGGGCGGTTGTGAGTTCGGTGCGTAGGTCGATCTCGATCGACGCTCGTTGGAGTTGTTGTTTTAGTTGAGGGCAGCGTTTGGGGTGCCGAGGAACCAAGACGAGTTTTAGATTGGGGAACTGGGGCACGAGTCGTTGAAAAACGTCGGCGGCGATCGTGTCTTCTTCTAGCTGGGTGCTGCCGGCTACGAAAACAAAATCGTCTTGTGTGAAACCGGCCTCGTCGGCGAGCCGTTTAGTCTGAGGGTTGTTTGGGTTGGTGGTGACGCCGTCGAATTTGACGCTGCCGGATGTCGAAACACGGTTGGCGTCGCAGCCAAGATCGATAAAGCGGTCGGCGTAGGTTTTGGTCTGCGTCAGGATCAGCGAAAGCCGCTGGAACATCGGTGCGGTGAGGGTTCTGAAACGTTTGTAACCGCGATGACTATTTTCGCTGATCCGACCGTTGATCACGATCACGGGAACTTCTCGTTTGCTGGCCACGCCAATTAGATTGGGCCAAAGTTCAAGCTCGGCCAAAATGATGGCGTCGGGCTTTATTCGTTTGAGAACATTTTTGATGGCCCACGAAAAGTCATACGGGCAAAAGAAAACTTGATGGAGGGCGTACTTTTGGCTGGCGAGATCGAATCCGGTTTCGGTGGATGTGGAAATCGCGATCTGCAGATCGGGTTGTTGGCTGAGGAGTTCGTTGATGACTGGTTGCAGTAGGTTAACTTCGCCGACGCTGACCGCGTGCATCCAGATACAGGGCCCGATTTGCGTGCGGCCAGGGGCGAGCCCAAAGAATTTCTGCAGCCAACCGCGGCGACTTTTTCCTTGAATGATTCGCCATAGCATCCATGGGCTGGCGATCAGGAAAAATGCTAGATAGAGAAAGTTGAACAACCAACGCATGGTAGCAGCCTAATGCTTTTTCGAAGCGAACGATAGGCAGGGCGGTTACTTCGCCATGGCTTCTGTTTTTTCTTCGGCGCCGCTTTCGGTTGTTTCTGCCGTGTCATCTGCCCAGAGGCCAATTTCTTTGTAGTACTTGATCGCGCCAGGGTGGAATGGGGTGCCGGTGTCACGGATGATGTTTTTTGGGTTGAGTGCTTTGCCCGCGGGGTGTTGCTCGGCGATGCCGCCGCGGTTTTCGTACATCACTTTGGTGAAGTTGTAGATGACGTCCTCTGAAACATTTGCGTGCGAAAGCAATTGCATGTTACCAACATTGATCCCCATCAAGGCCTCGTTCAAGTCGCTGTACTTTTCTGCGGGAATGGGAACATTGAAGTAGAAAGGATACGCTTTTAGTTTTTCAACCGCGGTTTCGTCGAATTGAAGGAACTCGACGTCCTGCGAACTGCAAAGTTGGCTCGCGGCGCTAACTGGGTGTGCTCCTCCCATGAACGCTGCATCGGCTTTGCCATCTGCGATCATGTTCGAGGCTGATAGATAGTTGCCGTTTAAAACCGTCATGTCGCTGTACTTGATACCGTGGGCTTCCAATAGCGGTTCAAGAAAGTAGTTGAATCCGGCTCCTGCTGGGCCGAGCACGACTCGTTTTCCCTTGAGGTCGGCAATCGATTTGATGCCGGTGCCTTTGGTGGTTACGAACATGCCTACGTTCGGGGCAATCGTCGCGATCGCGCGGATTTCGCGTTTAGTTTTCCAGGCTCCTTCGCCGCGAACGGCAAAGTAACTGATCGCCGCGTTGGCCATTGCAACTTGTAGTTCGCCTGATTCGAGGTTGCGGATGTTTTCTTGGGTGCCTTTGGTGGCTTTTGAGCTGACTACCCAGTTAAGGTCACCTTTGTTCGTGTCGACGGTGGTCGCGATCGCATTGCCAACTGGAACAAAGGCTCCGCCGAGAGGCGCCGTACCTAGGGTGATGAATTGGCGTTGTCCACCCTCGCCGTCAGCGGTGTTTGGTTTTTCACACCCAAGAAAGCTGATGAACGTTGCGGCCAAGGCAAGAAAACAAAGGGAACTGCGTTTCATGATTAAAGCTGGGAGTGGTGTGTATTGAAAAATGGGAGTGTAACCGAAACCCCGCGAATTTTGATTTAATCTTAAACGCTGCGTTTGGGTACAAGGAAAGCGGCACAAGATCGATGCATTGTGCCACTTTTTGAAATGTCTATCAGCCGTGTGAGTTACGCTTCGTCGCCGAAGAGAGGAGTCGACAAGTAGCGTTCGCCTAAGCTGCACATGATGGTGACGATTCGTTTGCCCTTCATTTCGGGGCGAGCGGCAAGTTTGGCGGCGGCGCAGAGGTTGGCTCCGCTGCTGATACCGGCGACGATGCCTTCTTGGGCGGCCAGTTTCTTGCCCCACTCGAATGCTTCTTCGCTGGAGACGGTGATTACTTCATCGACGATCGAAGTGTCCAGGTTTTTTGGAACGAAGCCCGCACCGATGCCTTGGATCTTGTGCTTGCCTGGTTCGCCGCCACTGATGACCGGCGAGGTGGTTGGTTCAACGGCGTAGGCTTTAAAGTTGGGGTTCATTTTTTTCAGAAACCGGGAAGAGCCGGTGATCGTGCCGCCGGTTCCAACTCCTGCAACGATCGCGTCGATGTTTTGACCGCTGTCCTCCCAGATCTCGGGGCCAGTAGTGGCTTCGTGGACCGCTGGGTTGGCTGGGTTTTCAAATTGTTGTGGCATCCAACCGTTGGGGTCGGCTCCCACGATTTCGGTCGCGCGGCGGATGGAGCCTGGGATGCCTTCGGCGGCAGGCGTCAAAACCAAGTTCGCGCCGAGTTGCTTGAGCAGAGTGCGGCGTTCGATGGACATTGAATCGGGCATGGTTAGGGTCAGCTTGTAACCTTTGGCGGCACAAACAAACGCCAACGCAATGCCGGTGTTGCCGCTGGTCGGTTCGACGACGTGAGTGTTGGCGGTGACCAAACCATCGCGTTCGCCAGCTTCGATCATCGCGGAGCCGATTCGGTCTTTGACGCTGTTGAGCGGTGAGTAGAATTCGCACTTGGCAAAGACGGTGGCGTGGTCGGCCGGGATCAAGCGGTTGATCTTGATCATGGGGGTATCGCCAACCGCGGCGACTGCGTTGTCAAAGGTTTGGTTACGTGGCATCGTATTGGGTCCAAATTGGTTTTGGTGACTGGTTTGTTTTACGCCATTGTTGTGCGTGTTTGGTTGTGCTTCCAGCAGGCTGATTCAGTTTTTGAAGTCGGGCTACCAGCTGTATGGGCGTTCCTGATTGGTAAAACTGATTCACCCTAGTGCTTTCAGTAGGCATGCTTTGCTGGCTGAGAAGCTCGTTAAGGATCGGGCACGGCTCTCCGAGCCGCGGCCAACAGTTTATCGATTAATTTCGGTTAGTTGAACCAAGGTCGGGAAGCTTATTTGGCGAGTGAGGGCTTTGAGTGAACTGGGGGCTAGGCGGTTTTAGTGGATTTTATGACCCCCGAGGGTAGTTTTGGACGGTTTTTTGTCGCCGCGTTGACCTTGAATCAGATATTTGAGGCTCCTAGTATCCAGACTCAATCTTGCGGCTTCAGTGTAGACCATGCCTTTTTCCATTCGAAATTTATTTGCGTTGTTAGTTTTTGCGTTTATCGCGATGGCTAGTTGGGGGCTATGCGCCGCTGGGCAGCAAGGGGGCGGGCGTGATGATCGCCTGGGGCATTTGGAAATGAATCAGGCTGTTAAACGAGTTGATCACTCGAATCCGCTGCGGCCGACGCCGTTGCCGGATTTGCGTTTTATCCAGATCGAACCAAGCGTTGAGCAGTCATCGCCAACGCATTTTGAGCGTTCCCCGAATCCATTAACGCCCTCTTTGTCGCCGCGTTTGGCGGAGCGACCTGCAGGGGATCTGGATCGTTCGTTTTTTGAGCAAGACCAACCGCCGGTCGTGGTGGTTTGGTTGAATTCTGATTTGCATAATTCCTTGGTCTCCGAGAAGCAGTTGAAGCAGTGGATGCGATCGGTTCCAAGCCGAGGAGAGCATCGGCCAGCGGCACGGATTAATTCTTGGCCAAGCGATTCGCAATCGCAGGTTCGTACGGCTAGTTTTACGTCCGCTGTAGTGGGAGAGCCGACTTGGTCCGAGCAGCAGATCGATGACTACAAGATGAGATTGGGTGAGATCAAAGCTCGTTTGGAAGCCAAAAAGAAACAGCGTGCTGCGGACGAGTCTGGCGAAGCCGATGGCAGCAAGGACGAGTTCAATACGCTGTCGAGTTTGGCGGATGAGTGGACTAGCAAAGCTGCCTCCGATTTGGAGAAGTTCGACATTGATACTGAAAAGAAGAAAGCATTTGAAGGCAAGCAAGGCGAGCTTGAGAAGCAAAAGAAAGATTTGGTTGTTCAGAAAGGCAAGGTTGCCGCTTTAGAGAAAGAAAAACGACAGGCTGCCGAAGCTGAAAAGAAAGCGGCGGAGTTGAAGCAACCGATCAAGCCAGAGCCGTTTCCGGTCGATCTCCGCGAAGCGATCGACAAGGTTCAGAAAAAGTTGAAAGAGGGGCAGGTATCGTTGCAGGCCGATATTGAAATCCACAACGAAGTCCGCGATGAAATCACAGATCAAGATCGCCGGGCTACCGCCCTTCCGGAGCTGCTTCGGAAAAACGCCAAAGAAAAAGCCGAAACGAAAAAGCAAGTCGAGGAATTGAAGGGGAAGGCGGAAGAGGACTTGCGCGGGTCGCTGCAGAAGTTGCAGTTTGATGCCAAGTTGTTGTCGCTGGAAATAACCGAGGAATTGTTGAAGCTCGAAGACATCCGTCACGAACAACTCGGCCAGTTATTACCTCTTCGACTCGAAGAACTCACGTTAAAGATTAAGTTAACGGAGCATGATTTGGCGATTTGGAGTGAGCGCAGTGATAGATATCGCGATCATGAAATTAAAGAACGACTTATCGCTGCTAACAAAACACTCAAAAATCGATTGATTTTGTCCACGCCGAAGTTAAAAGAACTTGCGGAGTACAACAAAAATTTAGCGTTCCAGCAAACAAGCTTGGCGGAGAAAAGCGACGAGCTTGAAAAGGAATTGATTAACGTGCGGCAGCTGCAGCAGGAACTGGACGAAAGTCATGAACGCATCAAGGAACAGATCGAGACTTTGGGGCCAACGGCTTCTGGGATTCGTTTGGTTGAGCACCGTCGTAGTTTGATTTCAACGGGTAAAAGTCAGAATCGTCTGTTGGAGTTGGCTGAAAGTTTGCAATTCAAGCAGACTCGAAAACTGTTGCTGAAGGAGCGGTTGGAACAGTTGGTTTTGGGCGATAGTTTTAAGTTAGAGGCCTTGGCCGCGGTGGAACAGCAGGTGACGGTCGACGTAGCCAAGCAGTTTCAGGAAAGTGAAAGGGAGATGGCCGTCGACGTGGCAGACCATTTGCTGGAAACTCAAAAGAAGTATGCAACCGATTTAAAGAAGGTGTTCGATAAAAATATCGACCTGTTGTCTCTGCTCGAATCAGCTCACAAGGATCTAATCGAAAAAGTCCAAGAAGTAAAAGCGTTCAGCGATAAGAATGCGTTGTGGGTGCGCAGTTCTAAACCGATCGAGCTCAGCGATTTAAAGCGGGCTCAGGCTGGTTTGCAAACGTTGTTGGCCAGCGATCAATGGCCGAGCATGGTTGAGCAAGCTGCCGCGAATTTTAATAAACATCAGTACCACGCTGGGCTGTTGGCGTTGGTGATTGGAAGCCTGCTGGTTGTCCGACGTCGTTTGAGGTGGAGCCATGAGTAGCGATCCAAATAACATGCCCGGACCAAATGAACCCGAATCGCAACTGCAGAACGTTCCTGTTGTGCCTGAGGAGGTCGGTTCAGTTAAGCCGCCGATCGCGGACGGTTCGGCAGCGGATTTTGATGGAAGTGAGAAGCCCTCGCAGGAAGAGGTGGCTGAGCAGATTCGTAAGATCGAAGAATCTGACGATGATGATGATGGCCCCAACGATACGCTTAAACGCCACATCGAAATGTATTCGTATTACTCGCCGGTGTTTGCGAGTGTGGGCTACACTTTGATCGGTGCGATTTTCGTTCCGGCATTGTTGTATTTTGTGATTTATCAATTGAGCCCGGCCTATGAGTTGAGCGAGTTGCAGGGGGCGTTGCATAGCGGGATCACGAGTATCGTGTTGCCGCTGCTGTTTGCCGGAGCTCTCTCGCGAGCACTGGTGGCCAAAGGCTTGGCGAGAAAGCATTTGGGCTGGTCGGTCTCGCTTTGTCGAGCGTTGAAGGCGGCGCTGGCTGCGATTTTGTATTGTGTGTTGCCGCTGCGGTTAGTCTATGTTGCGTTGGAAACTTACGAGGACGGCGTGTGGCACGATTCGCTCGGGCGAGCTGTGTTTTTGTTGGCGATGGTCGGCTTTGCCGTCGGTCTTTATTGGACTCAGCGACGCATCAAGAAATGGTGTGTCGAGTGTGAGGGCAAGCCGCCGTGGTATCAATCGTTTCGAACATTGATGTTGTACATGCTGCCTGCTGCTCCGCTTACTTTGGGTGTGATGGCAGCGTTTGGGTATTATTTCACCGCGGAAGAGTTGAGCACGCGAGCGATTTGGACAGTGTTGGCAATGGTCACCATCGCGCTTGCCGCGGGGCTGTTTAGCCGATTGCTGTTGAGTGCTCAGTTTGGCATCAAATTGCGCGAGCTAGAGCGGAATGAAGACGGGCAGATTAGTCGCGAAGCCACAATTGATATTGGTGCGATCACAGGTCAATTGAATCGGTTGATTCGAGCGACGGCCTTGGTCGGCGTGGTGTTGGTCGGCTGGCAGATTTGGGAAGCGGTTTTGCCGGCGATCGGATATTTGGACACTGTCGAATTGTGGCCTGGAGTGCCGAGTGAAATTGGCGGGATCACGCCAATGATTTCATTGCGTGAACTGCTGATGGCGATCGGTTTTTTGGTGCTGGCGTTCGTGTTGAGTGCTAACTTGCCGGGCTTGCTAGAGGTTACGTTGCTGGATCGATTGAATTTGGACCGCGGTGGCCGTTACGCGGTTTCCTTTGTGGTGAAGTATTTGGTGCTGGTGATCGGTATCTTCCTGGCGAGTCGGTTGTTGGGGTTCGCTTGGAACCGCGTACAGTGGTTAGCCGCTGGTTTGACAGTGGGTTTGGGTTTTGGTTTGCAAGAGATTTTTGCGAACTTGGTTTCCGGGATTATTATTTTGATTGAACGCCCGGTTCGTGTCGGTGATGTGGTGACCGTTAGTGGGACGACCGGGACGGTGACGAAGATGGCGTTGCGAGCGACGACGATTTTGGATCATGACTATCGCGAGTTGATTGTGCCCAACAAAAAGTTTATCACCGAGGATGTGATGAACTGGACGTTGTCGGATAACAAGTCGCGGTTGGTGATCAAAGTTGGGGTGGCTTATGGTTCTGACACTTCGCTAGTGCAGAACACGCTGATGAAGGTGGCGTCGCGGCATCCGTTGGTGGTTCGCGAACCCGAGCCTAGAGCGGCGTTTTGCGGGTTTGGAAACAGCACGCTGGACTTTGAGTTGCGGGTGGTGATTCCGACACGGGACATGTTTTTCAAAGTCACGCACGAGTTGCACATGGCGGTCGATGAAGCGTTTCGTCAGAAGGGAATCGAGATCGCGTTCCCGCAGCAGGATCTTTACATCAAGAATTTGACGGACTTGCAACCGCCTGCGGCGGCGTAGCGATGCTGGAGAAATGTGGCGACAGCGATTCCCGCCTGGCTGCGTGCATGACAGGTTGGAAGCTCCGACGCGACCTCCTTGTGACCTTCTCGCCACCTATTCGGTTGCTAGATTCGGTCGTTTTCCTGCTGATGCGTCGGGGCGTTATTACTGCCTTGAGTTGTGATTAGCTATCGCTCGATATCGTATTCGTCGATTTTCCGATACAGCGTCGCTCGGCTGATGCCGAGAAGTTTCGCCGCTTTGGGGACGCTGTTCTTGGTTCGTTTGAGGGCGTCGCGAATTAGCTTTTGCTCCCAGTGGTCGATGCGAAGGGTGTCCAGTTCGCCGTCGCCGACGTCGCGGATGCCCAAGTCTGATAGTTCGATCATGTCAGCTTCGGACATCACGATCGCGCTGTCGATCACGTTGCGAAGTTGTCGCACGTTGCCGGGCCATTGATATTCCAATAGTCGCGAGTTGGCACTTTCGGAAAGTTTGGTTTCGGGTTTGCCGTGTTGGACTTTAAAGTGATCTAGGAAAAAGTCGATCAGCATTTGAATGTCGCTGCCACGGTCACGAAGTGGTGGGATATAAAGCTCGTAAACGCTCAGCCGATAAAACAAATCCTCGCGGAATTTTTTGTCGGCAACGAATTCCTTCAGGTCTCGGTTGGTCGCACAGATCACGCGGACGTCGACGCTGATTTCTTTGGTGCCGCCGACTGGTAAAAAGGGGTGGCCTTCGAGCGTTCGCAGGAGTTTGGCTTGGCCTTCGAGTGTCAGTTCGCCGACTTCGTCTAGGAATAGCGTCCCCAAATCCGCTTGCTGGAACCAGCCCACGTGGTCGCGATCGGCGCCGGTGAAGGAGCCTTTGACGTGACCGAATAATTGACTCTCCATCAAATCACGGGGCATCGCTGCACAGTTAACGCTCAGCATCGGCTGATTGGATCGTGGGCTATTTCGGTGGATTGCTCGGGCGACGAGTTCTTTACCGGCGCCGCTTTCGCCGCGGACCAGGACGCTGCCGGAGGCTTTGGAGACGCGGGTGATACGAGATTTTAGCTCCAGCATTTCTTCGCTGTCGCCTTTGAGTTCGTCAAAGGTCGCTGATTTTTCGACCAGGCGATTGTGTTCTGCTTGCAGCGATGAAAATCGGTTTGCGTTGGCGAGTGCCCGTTGGATGATGTTGGCGGTCGCACTGGCGAGTTGAAAATGTGAATTGTGAAACGGGTCGGTGTCGCGGTACAAGTGAATCGCACCGGTGACCTCGTTGTCGAGATTGACCAGCGGGACGCAGATCGAGTCGGCCCACTTGTCATTGGTTTCATGTTCGACGCGGATGGCGTTCTTTTGTTTGACGACTCGGTTGGTGAGTTCGGGGTCGAGCTGGACCTTTTCGGCTTTGTCGGCGGGGAAGACTTTTTTCGGCGTCAGGTTGCCGTCTTCGGAGAGCCAGAGGAAACCGGCGGCGGTGGATTCGGTGCGGTCACAAAGTCGCTCCATGCTAATTTGGACGACCGATTCGGGATCGGAAACCGACAGCAGTTTGACGCTAAGTTGAAACAAGAAAAAGAAATCTTTTCCCCAGTTGTGTCCTTTGAGGAAGTCGAGCGTGTAGTGGCCGGTGTCTTTGGGGTCCAATTCGCGGTCTAGGATGACGGTGATGCCTGAGGTGGCTGGACCTGTATCGGTTGACAGTCGTTCATCGACAGCGGGAGTTGTTTGGGGTTTAACTTTTTCCGTGAAGGTAAACACACTGTTGCCAATGCGGACTTCTGAACCGTCGACCAAGCGAGCTTCGTTGACGGTTTGTCCGTTTACAAAAGTTCCATTGCTGCTGCCGTTGTCGCGGACCCACCAGCCGTCTTCGTCTCGCGTGACGCAGGCGTGCATGCGGGAGCACTGGGGATCATTTAGAACGATTTTGCATTCCCAGTCGCGGCCGAGCATGTTTTCTTGGGTTGGCAGCAACTCGAAACGGGCGCCAGCACTGGCGCCGGTATTCATCACAAGAAAGGCTGGAACGGATTTCGTGGTCATTGCAAATTCGAGAAAGGAACTTTTGGGCTGCACTTTTGTTTAAAGCAGTAGCTATAATTTAAGCTTGATTGCGTTTAGTAGCAAATCGGGTTGTTTGGCTGGCTGGATTTTCGTTCCTTGGTCCGTCTGCGGGCAGGGGGGGCGAGCGGTTCAGCGGCGGGCGTCCTTTTTGGATCAGTATTGCCCCGCATGATACCAGTACCTACGATTCCACGCTGTCCGCTGGCAATTTTGTGTTTTACACTGAATTGGACAAGAATGGGCATCTTTCAATATAGGAGACAGAATGTTGGCTTTTTCATCAAATCGCACAGTGGCTTACAGACGTTTTAAGGCGTCTGGGGTCATCAAGGCGTCTTGGGTCGTCGTTGGAGCAGTCGTTTTTGGGCTGTTTGTTACGACTGCCGATAGCCAGGCTCAGCAAGAACAGGCCAAAGCGACTTCGCAGCTTACCAAGCCAACGATGGAAAACGTTTGGGCGGCTCGTTTAGTATCGACAATGATGGAGCGTCTGCACCTGTCAAAGTTGCCTTTGGACGACACAATCTCCGAGCGAGCGTTTGATCAGTACGTTAAAGCTTTGGACCCGTTGAAAGATTATTTTGTTCAAGCGGACATCAATGAGTTTTCTGTCTTTGAAAAACAGATTGACGATAGGATCCAAGCGGGCAACTTTGACATCGCGATTAAGATTTTTAGACGGTTCATTGAACGAGTTGATCAACGCACTGATTTAGCGTTGGAGATGATCGAGTATCCCCACGATTTTACGACCGACGAAACGCTCGCCACCGATCCAGATGTTTTGACCTTTGCCAAAACAGACGAAGAAGTCCGTAACAAATGGCGTAAGCGTATTAAGTACAGTTTGTTGGTGCTGCGGTCGGCTGAAGAGGCTAACGAGAAAAAGAAAAAAGAAAAAGAAGCCAAAGCTAAAGCGGACGGTAGTGATACCAAAGACAAGCCGAAGGTTGCCAAAAAGCCTGATGCTCCGGAAGAAGTTTTGCGAAAGCGATACCGAGCATTCAATCGCCGGATGCATCAGATGGATACCGAAGACGTCATCGAACGATATATCTCGGCGATCACCACTAGCTTTGATCCGCATACGTCTTACATGTCAAAGAGTACCTACGAGAACTTTTTGATTCAGATCGGATTGGAGTTGGAGGGCATTGGCGCAACGTTGCAGGGAACCGACGACGGCTACACGACGATCAAGAACGTTGTCAAAGGCGGAGCCGCTTTCAAGCAAGGTGAGCTAAAAGTCGAAGACAAAATTCACGCCGTAGGACAAGGCGAAGAGGACGGTAGCAAACTGGATGCCGACTTGGTGGCCAAGCACGGTACGGACTTTGTGGATGTTTCATTCATGAAACTAGATGATGTCGTCGGAATGATTCGCGGAAAAGCGGGTACGACGGTTCGGTTGTCAGTGATGTCCGAAGATGGCGATTTGCATACGGTGAACATCGTGCGAGAAAAGATCGCGTTGGATGATCAAGCCGCTCGCGGTGAGGTGTTTGAGCACGGTACGAATCCCGACGGTTCGCCTCGCAAGGTGGGTGTGATTGAACTGCCAAGTTTCTACGCTGATTTCTCAGGTGGAAACGGACGTAGTACCACTCGCGACGTGCGTAAAATTATTGACGGTTTCAATGCCAAGGGAGTAGATGGTTTGGTGTTGGATCTGCGAATGAATGGTGGCGGAAGCTTGCCCGAAGCAATCGATTTGACGGGTTTGTTCATCGACCTTGGGCCAGTGGTTCAGGTTAAAAATCCACTCGGAGAAATCGAAGAACTGTCGGATGACGCAGCGGGAATGGCTTGGAAGAAGCCGTTGGTTGTGTTGACAAGTAAGTTCAGTGCCAGTGCCAGCGAGATTCTTGCTGGGGCGATTCAAGATTACGGCCGTGGGCTTGTGGTTGGCGATACGACGACTCACGGGAAAGGCACCGTGCAAAGCTTGCGGAACTTAAGCGAGATTTTGAGCAACAGGGCTGGCGTGCCGAGCAAGCACGGAGCATTGAAGATCACGACCCAGCAGTTCTATCGTCCCAATGGTGATAGTACTCAAAAGCGAGGTGTGTTGTCGGATTTGGTGTTGCCTTCGATCACTGACAATATGGAAGGCATCGCGGAAGCGGATTTGGATTACCCCGTTGCGTTCGACCAAATTCGTCGAGCTGCGTTTTCGCCAGTAACGATGGTCAACGACGGAATGATCAGCCAGTTGCAAGCCAAGTCGGTGGGGCGGATTGCTGCCTCGGAAGACTTCGTCAAACTGAACAGGAAAATCACCAAGTACGTCGAGCAAAAGAAATTCAAGACTGTTTCGTTGAACGAAGAAAAATACAAGGCTCGCCGCGAAGAGTTGAATGCTGATGAAGAAGATAAGAGTTTGATTGAAGATCAGCTTGATACCAAAGAAGGGATCGAGCGAGATTTTTACTTGGACGAGGTGCTTAGCATTACTTCGGATTACATGAATTTGGTTAAGTAAGCTCGTTGAGTTTAGAATTTAAATTTTCAGCCAAGCAAACCGATGGTTTGCTTGGCTGTTTTTGTTTCGGTGTCGATTGCGGGATTGTTAGCGTTTGGTGCGATGGGGGTGGCAATTCCCGAGAGGTAGTAAGCCTCGGTGAGTTGTCATTGGTTGCAGCCATCTGGGGGTGGGAATTCGAGCGGCGAAAGTTTCTGTGGGGAATCCCCAAGAATTTGCTAATGAATTGGTTGTGATTGCGTTGAGTTGTTGTATTCCTCAGCCCAAGGCAGACCCATCCAAGGCAGACAAATGAAGCAAACCGCTAAAAGCGATCTAGTTGTGAAACCTGTTGCTTCGAACCTAGCTGGGGTGTTGCCGGTGCTGCCGAATGTCAAGATTGACTCGCCATGCCCGAAGCGTTGGGATGAAATGGATGGCAACGCTGCCCGGCGGTATTGCGGGCACTGCCAGAAGGATGTCTTTAATCTGGAGGCAACGCCTGTCCAAGATGCGAGTGATTTATTACGGCGAGTTCAGGACGGCGAAAATCTGTGCATGCGTATTCGCAAAGATGCCGATGGTCGGATTCTGACGGGGCGAGATGCTGGTGAACCGATCGCGAGACGATCTTGGTTGCAAACCGTTGCCAAGGTGGTGGCTGGAGTTTTGGGAGTGACGTTGTTGCCGGGTTGTGATTACGAACAAGGAGAGCCGTTGGATGGCGAGGTTGCGCCGGGTGAAGCGTGTTTTGGATTGGGCGAAGTTGGTCTGGAGTATTTGCCCGAAACCGAGGCATTCATGGGGGACGTGGTGGTGGATCCCGAGCAGCAGGGCGGTAGCGAAGAAAGTTCACTGCACGCTGGTCAAAAAGAATCGCCAGAACCGCGCATCGGTAAGCCTACACCTTAGAGTTTGGTAGGAACGGTGGCACCTCTCAAACCAAATCAATCTGCAAGCCGTCGTAACTAAGGTCGATGCCATCGGGTAGCGCAGCGTTGACTTCGTCGTAATCCATTTTGCAGGCGCAGTGAGTGAGGTACGTTTGTCGCGGTGCTAAGTGCTGAGCGATTTCGGTCGCTTGCGGGACCGATAGGTGAGTCGCATGAGGTTCGTAACGTAGGCCGTCTAGGATCAAGGTGTCCAAGCCTTGCAGTAAGTCCATGCTCTCGTCCGGGATTTCGTTCACGTCGGTGCAGTAGGCGACGTTGCCAACTCGGAATCCTAAAACGTCAAATCGTGGACCGTGTTTTAACGGAATCGGTGTGACGGTTTCGCCTAAGATCTCGACCGGATCGCAATCGATCGTGTGAAGGTCGATCGACGGTGTTGCTCCTTGGTGAGTCGTTGGGTGATCGTCGAAGGCGTAGTCGAATGCTTTTCGCAATCGTTGCTCGACGATCTTCCGGCAGTAAACTGGAACTGGCGTGCCTAGGTAAAACTGAAACAGTCGTAGATCGTCAAAACCCATCACATGATCGCTGTGCTCGTGGGTGTAAATCACTGAGTGGACGATGCCGATTTTTTCACGCAGCAATTGCGTGCGGAGGTCGGGGGAGGTGTCGACCAAAAGGTTGCCTTGGGGCAGACCGAAGATCGCGCTGGATCGGGTGCGGTGGTTTTTGGGGTTGTCACTGGTGCAGACGTCGCAACCGCATCCCAAAGCAGGGACCCCTACGCTGGTGCCGGTGCCAAGTAGAATTAGTTTTCCTGAGATGTCGGTGGTGCGTGGTTGTTTTCTCACAGGTGGCTTTGGCTGAGCAGATGTATGGGGGAGTTGCAGACGTTGTAATTTGTGATTCTAGCAAAGGCAATCGCCGCTGGTGGGATGATTCTTGTTGTGGGGATTGTTGATTTGGTGTCGTTGATATAGCGTTTAATGCAGCACTTGGCGACAGCGCAGGAAATACGTCGCTCAAAAAGGTTGCGGGATAAGTTCTTGAAAACCGGTTTGGGGTGGCTTGGCCGTAGTAGATCGGGCCACGAACTGTGAAGCACAACCCCTCGCAGAACTCGTTGCCCTCGTTTGCCGCATCTCTGTATCGTACTCGTAGGGGCTCGGCGCTTTGGATAGCGGGCACTGAGTCGGCTGAAAATGCCAAAATTCGAAGATTTTCCCAAGTTCAGACGTCAGATAGGGCTGTGGAGATGGCAGGCAGGCTTCTAGAATGCTGCTCAAGCTTGCATAAATTTTTGAAGGGGTTTTTTGCCTAGTTTGACACAGATTTGGGTCAAATTCGGCTGCTTTTTCGGTTTGGGAATTTTCATGGTCTGAATTTTGCTTGATAGCGATCTTAAAGACGCTTCAAGCAAGTGACCTGACAAAATTTCATCGACCCGATCAACGCCTAGAAATCACTTGGCCGAGCTCGGAAGCGGACGTCGTTGGGCGACCGCAGCTGACCGTTCAAAACAACAGAGCCTTGGAAGGATTCAAGGCTGATATAAATATAAGGGTCTAAGAACCCAATTTTCGGAAAACCACCATGCCATCATTGGAAAATCTCTGGGACGTAACCTCCGACTTCTTTGGCGGATTGGTCAACGGCTTTGGCAAACTCGTCACCGGCCTGTTCGGTTCATCCAACGCGCGGATCGTGAAAAAGCTCCAGTCAAAAGTTGACGCGATCAATGCGCTTGAAGAAACCTACACCGCGTTCAGCGAAGACCAGCTGCGTGAGAAAACGGAAGAGTTCAAACAGCGGCTTCGAAAAGGCGAAACCACTGACGACATCATGATCGAGGCGTTCGCGATTTGTCGTGAAGGCGGCAAACGATTCCTCAGCATGCGTCACTACGACGTGCAGATGATCGGCGGCATGGTGTTGCATTCGGGTGCGGTTGCGGAAATGGTAACCGGTGAAGGTAAAACGTTGGTCGCAACGTTGCCGACTTATTTGAACGCTCTCGAAGATCGTGGCGTTCATGTCATCACCGTCAACGACTATTTGGCTCGTCGCGACATGGAGTGGATGGCTCCACTGTACATGGGCTTGGGCTTGTCCGTTGGTGCGATTCAAAGTGGAATGCCAGCTGCTAAACGCCAAGAGGCTTACGACAAAGACATCACTTACGGAACCAACAACGAGTTCGGTTTTGATTACCTGCGCGACAACATGCGTCCAGCAGCTCGTGGCGATGACAACTTTCCAAAACCTCGCCAGCAATCGCAAGGACCACTTGCGTTCGCGATCATTGACGAAGTTGACAATATCCTGATCGACGAAGCCCGTACGCCGTTGATTATTTCTGGCCCGGCTCACAATAACCCGGGCCGCTACGTCGAAGCCAACCGCATCGCGACTCAGCTTCAAAAAGAAGTTCACTACCAGGTCAACGAAAAAGATCACACCGCGACGCTGACCGACGAAGGGGTTCGCTTTGCTGAAAAACTAGCCGGCGTCGAGAGCTTCTACACCGCTGGTAACATGGATTGGCCGCACTTGATCGATAGTTCGCTCAAGGCTCATGGTTTGTACAAAAAAGACGTGAACTACGTAGTTAAAGACGGTCAGATCGTGATCGTTGACGAATTCACCGGTCGTCTGATGGAAGGCCGACAGTGGAGCGATGGCTTGCATCAAGCGGTCGAAGCCAAAGAAGGCGTGAAGATCAAGGAAGAGACGCAGACGTTGGCGACGGTGACGTTGCAGAACTACTTCAAGCTGTACGAAAAGATTTGCGGGATGACTGGTACCGCGATGACCGAAGCAGAAGAATTCTACAAAATTTACGAATTGGACGTGGTTGAGATTCCGACCAACCGAGAGCTCCAGCGGATTGCCTATCCGGACGTGATCTACAGTAACGAAGAATTCAAATGGCAAGCGATCGCGGACGAAGTTGAAAGCTACAACCGCTGGGACATGGTGTTTTTGAAGAATACCGATTTCTGTGTTGGTACTGTCGAGAGCGTTGATGATTCGGCCGTGGTGATCACCGATAAAGACGATGGCGAAAAGCATTCGTTCTCACGCGATAAAGTTTCCAAGGTGCAGTATCGCGGCCGCCCGATTTTGGTGGGTACGGTTTCGATCGAAAAGAGTGAGCGGCTGTCGCGGTTACTTGATAAACGCGGCGTCAAGCACGAGGTATTGAATGCCAAGAATCACAAGCGTGAAGCGGACATCGTTTCGCAAGCCGGTCGTTTTGGTGCGGTCACGATCGCGACGAACATGGCCGGACGTGGTACCGACATTATCATGGGCGGTAACCCCGAGACGATGGCGTGGGCTCGTTTGCAAGATACTTATCCGACTCGTTTGGACGTGCCGACGAAGGAATGGGATACGTTGGTCGAGTCGATTGATAAAGAGCACGGGATGTCCGAGATGGGCGTTGATGTGAAAAAGATGGGGGGCTTGCACGTGATCGGCACCGAACGCCACGATGCTCGCCGTATTGACCTTCAGCTTCGCGGCCGTTGTGGTCGCCAAGGTGACCCAGGTAGTAGCCGGTTCTTCTTGAGCTTGGACGATGACTTGATGCGGATTTTCGCCGGTCCGGTTGTTAAGCGAATGCTTGAAATGGGTGGTTTCAAAGACGACGTGCCGATCGAGAGCAAGATGGTGTCTCGCCGTATCGGTGCGGCTCAAAAGAAACGTGAAGAATACAACTTTGAGATTCGCAAGTCATTGCTCGAGTACGACGAAGTGATGGATGAGCAGCGTAAGCGGATCTATCGATTCCGCCAGCGAATCTTGGACGGGCAGAGTTGCCGCGAGATCGTTCAAGATATGGTCCGTGACCAAATCGAATCGAACGTATCGACGTTCATGGACGACAACTTTGGTTGCGAAACCTTTGCCTCGCATGCCGGTAATCAGTTGGGGATCACCATGGATTCCAAGCTGTTCCGGAAGTTGGGGCCCGAGGAAGCCGTGGCAGTTTGTTTGGATGAAGCCGAACGCCAGGCGGAGTTTGATATCTTGCAGCAGATTGAAGAGTGCTTGCCGGCGACCGAAGAAGAGTCCGAGTGGAACTGGGAGTCGTTGGCCCACTTCGCCAATAGCCGATACAACATCGGTGTTCGCGAAAAGGACCTTAAGCAATCCGGTCGTGATCGAGTCGATGAACTGTTGGTTAATAAGGCTCGTCAAGCGATCCAGAAGGTGACGATCGAGGGAGCCGACGTGATGTTGGCCGACGATTACAGCATCCGAACCGTTTCGGCTTGGGTGGCAGCGAAGTTTGGGCTGGAAATCGAGCCGGAAGGATTCAAAGAAAAATCAGTTGCTCAAGCAGGTGATATCGTCGAAAAGTTTGCGATCGACGCCTACGTACAACGCGAAGCGATCTACCCAGTGATGGCTGGTTTCTACCAGTTCGTCGGGGCAGGCGCGGGTGGTGCGCAAGGGACCATCAACCGAGAAGGTTTGAGCCAATGGGCTAGTCGCCGTTTCAAGACCGAAATCGGTGTTGAAGATTTCCGTAACAAGCAACGCGAAGACATCCGCGATTTGTTGATGGCCAAGAGCCGCGACAATCAAGGCGCGGCGAATGTTGCGTTGGAAGAGTTGCGAACGAAGTTGGCGGCTTTCGACGAAAAAGGCTTGCTGCCGTTGGTGAATGCTAATGGTCAAGTCAGTGAGTTGGGTGATTGGTTCAAATCCAAGTTAGAGTATGACTTGGTGTTGGATAAAGTCGAAATGCTCGATCGCGATGAGTTGGAACCGGCACTCGAGGCAGTGGTTGAGAATCATTATCATCCTGAGTTCCGTCGTATGGAGCGATTGGTGTTGCTGGAGATCGTTGATTCGGCGTGGAAAGATCACTTGCTGGCGATGGATTATTTGCGTTCAGCAGTTGGTCAACGCGGAATGGCTCAATTGGATCCGAAGGTCGAATACAAACGCGAAGGCATGCGTATGTTCGATGGCCTGTGGACTACAATCGGTGAACGTGTCACGGACTTGGTGTTCCGCATGGAGCAATTGAATGAGTCGTTTGTAAGTCACACGCTGACTGAAACAACCGCGATTCATGAGGATCACGCTCAGGTTACCGTTCCACCTCAAGAGCAACAGCAAGGTGGCGGTGGCGAGCAGTCTCAAGACGAATCTCGTCAGGACGCTGCGGATCGTGCTGGTAAAAAGCGACGTGTTGAAACGATTCGAAATCGTGAAAAGAAGATCGGTCGCAACGATCCTTGTTCGTGCGGCAGCGGTAAGAAATACAAAGCGTGTTGTTTGCGAAATCAGTAAACGGCTGATCGAAGAATTTGAACACTTGAACCGAGCTCGTCTGAGTTCGGTTTTTTTGTTGAATGGTAGCCCCGTTGTTTCGAGTGCTTTTTCAGGGGCCATCTGGGTTTATTGTGGCTCAGATAGTTGTGCGAAACGTTTTGTCATGTGTTGGGTGCCATGCTTCATGGCTTTGAGGGCAAGGGTGTCTCCCGATAGCCGGCATGCTTACGCGTGCGATGTGCTCTTGGAGAAGTCTCGTGAGCATGTTTTTGCGGGGCCTTGTAGAGTCAGGCCATTTTGAACCGCGTAAACATGGCACCCACCCTAGCATTGAGGCAGGCTGTCTAAATGCTGTCAGCTCATACCCGCCCACTAAATTACCGGAAGAACCTTCGCGAATTAGTCTCTTTCTGGTCGCGTAAACAAGGCTCCCTCATTCGGTGAAGTTACATGGGGACCAAATGTCTGCTGATTAAATAACCCACAATCAACCCAGATGGATCTGTCCGAAGCGTCATCGCCAACGCGGCTAACTAGAAACCGTGATTCGGTTGAGCGTCGTAAGGCAATCGCTCTGATTCTTTCCGGACGCCGATAGGTGGCAGGTGGTCGTTGGCTTGCCGGCGACGGTTTCTTCGAAGGCGCTCAGCACTAATACTTTGCAGTCCGAAGCAGCGTTCGCCGTGTTGATCAGCTGTTCCAGCCCGCCGTCGAATTTGCAGCTGGCTTGGTAAACGCCAGTGGGGTGGCCAAGCTCTGAATTAAAAATTCGTGAAGCCATCAAGAACGGCGTGATGCCGGTGAGTCTGGGGTTCAAGTCGACCAAAAAGAATTCGCCGCTGCCCGTTTTCAAAACATCGAATCCAACCACGCCAAAGTATTGATTGGCGTGCAGGTAGTCAGCGATTGCTCGGACAAAGGGCATCATGGGTTCGAATAGGTCTTGTTGCTGCTGCGCATCGTAGCTGCCGCCGCACCAGCGATCGTTTTCGTTGAAGTGTTGTTCGGTGAGTCCTAGCCACACGGTGGAACCGTCGCGGTGTAGATAAAACTGGATGCCGTAGTCCCCGGTGATATCGGGGATGATTGAATTGATCACGATGGACGCGGCTGGCCAGTGTTTTTTTTGCGCTGCCTGCATCGCCGCTTCGTCGTCGGCGTTGTTTAAGAAGAAGTTGCCGAGCCCGGCGTAACCATGAGTCAGCTTTGCAATGCAAGGGTAACTGGCTTTGTCCAAAACAGCTGCTTGCGGGCAATCGATTTTTTCGATCGCCTGCTTGGAATGTAAGTCGTAGTATACCGCTGGGGCGATGACTTGTTGGTCGGGTGTCAGCGACTGGTGCGGAAACAGCGTTACGCAGGCAGTGGTGGTTGACGTATCGCAGGTTGCTTCAAGCGATTGCCAAGTCGGGACGCCTGCCGCGCCAAAGGTTTGTCGCCAATGATCCAACAGAATTGGCTGCGGCGCAATCTCTGACGTGACTGGCAGCGAGTTTCCCCAGCCGCACATTAGGTGGTGAGGGCCGAGGTACTTGAGCAGTTCGCGTCTTGGTGGCGGGAACGGATCGTGGATTTGAAATTCGCGATCGTTTTGAAAGCGGGTTTCGCTGCTGTTGGACGACGGGTATTCGGTCAACAGCACACTGTCGGCGGCGTCGACGGCGTATAGCTCCGATAGCAATCGGACGTTGGTTGGCGAGGAGCGATCTGGCATTTTAAAAAGGGGATGTTGTGTCCGAGCATCAGGAAATCAACCACCGATGGACGCGAATAAACACGGATTGTCAATCGGACATCCGCGTCTATCTGTGTTCATCCGTGGTCGAGAAGTTTTCCACTGCCCCAAAAGCATGGAAGAAAAAATAGAGATTGTAAGGTCTTGTCGTCATCCCAACTACGAGTCCTTCAGGTGGTCCTGAGCTTCAGGACTCGTAGCCTTGACCATTATACTTTTGCCTGCGGAACGTTAGCTGAGTTTTTCCCAAACGGTAAGCTCGGAGACGCCGTGTTGGAACTTCCGCGAGGTCTCTCGCATTAAGAACGGAATATCGACTGCATCGCCGATCATTTTAAAGTCCGGCTCCATGATCGTGCGAATTCCGTCGAGCGTAGTAAAGCTTTCGCCGGTGCCAGCTTTGAAGCCGCCTAGCCATTTATCACGTGGCGTGTGGTCTTCGCTCCATGTGTACGGCGAAGCCAGCACTAGTAATCCGCCGGAATTGATCCGAGCCTGAATCTCTTCGAGGAATCGTTGCGGGTCGTACAAGCGGTCCAAGAGGTTGCCAGCGAAGACTAAATCGTAGCCGTCGTACTTGGGAACCAAGTTGCAAGCATCACCTTGCATGAAAGCAATTTTGTTTTTCACTTCCTCGTAGCCCTCAAAGTTCGAAAGCAGAACTTCTCTGAATAATTTCAGTTCGCCTTCGTCTTGGCAAATGTAACGCTGCCGTCCTGTGGCTTGTAAATTGGCCGGGGCCTCGATGGCTCGAACGGATAAATCTAACGCCTGAACAGAATCAAACACTTTGGCCAACTCGTAAGAAGACCGAGCCGCGCCACAACCGATGTCCAAGGCCTTGCCTGTGGCACGTCCTTTTAGGTGAGGCTGGATAGTGTCAATGCAGGCGACCGCAAAGTTCTCTTTCACCATCGACGAATTTACCGGCAGGCCGTAGTGGAAGTCGATGTACCGCGAAACCATTTGATCGGTTTCGTACAAGTTGACTTCTGGTTGCGGCAGGGGGGCGGCAACAATGTACCGCAGGCCCGAGTACTGGAAGAAATGGCGACGGAAAGCGTAGCGAGAATCTTTGATCGCGTAATTTCCGGTCGATATCCAGCAGCCGCCTTTGAACAGGTTGTGTTTTCCGTCAAAGGTTGGCGTCGAGAAATCATCGTAAGTCGGGTGGATTTCAAAGCCGTTGAAGCCGTCGATCGGCGTCTCGGTCCACTGCCACACGTTGCCGATCAAATCGAACAGGCCGCCTTCGAATTCGTGTCGATCGACGGGGCAGGGCGACATCGAGCATTCGAGGTTGATGTTACCGGGGGCGGACTTCCAATAAGGTTGATCGGTGGCTAACGGCTCACGCATGCGATGCCATTCGGCTTCGGTCGGCATGCGAACATGCGTGCCAGTGGTCTCCGATTTCCAATTGCAAAATGCCTTCGCTTCTAAGTAGTTGATTTCCGCCGGCCAGTTCATGGGCAGGTCAATGACTTCGGTCATCAATCGCAACTGATAGCTTTGATTGTCTTGCTCGACCCAATAGACCGGGTATTCGGCTCCGCTGAAAGCGATCCAGTTCCAGCCCTCTTCGGTCCAATACTTTTCGGTTTGGTAACCGCCGGCTTTGATGAATTCTAAAAACTCGTCGTTCGAAACTAGGTACTTTGATGCTTTGAAATCGGCCACTTCTTCTTGGTGGTAGCCGTACTCGTTGTCCCAGCCGTAGACCTGGTTGGTGCGGGACTTGCCCAATTCGACGGGCCCGCCTGCGAAGGGCAACAGTTCGTTTTTCGGTGCGGCTCCGGATTCAGTACAGATTTTGCTCCACACCGGATGATGCTTGACCATGTTCAGCGGTAATTCGCGAATCAAAATCGAAGACGTTTCAAGGTGGATTCGCTCGTGCTCGATGCCCATCAAAATGATCCACATGGGACTATCCCATTGAATCGGCATTGAGAAATCACATTCGCGGATGAACTTGTCGACGATTTGCCGAGTCGCATCGCGGTGGGCTTTGACTTCGGCTGGGGTGGGCCAATCGTAGTGGTTGTCGTTGAGGTCATCCCAGGACATTTCGTCGACACCCACGGCCAGCATCGACTCGATTTTTTCGTCGACGCGTTGGTTGATCAGGTTCGCGACGTTTAGTTTGTTCAGGTAAAAAACCGATGTATGACCGTAGTAAAAGATCAATGGTTGACGCAAACGGTTGGCTCGTTTGTAGAACGCTTCATCGGACGCCAAGCAGTCAAATAGACTCTCGTAAAGCGTGAATGAGTTGTGAAAGTAGTCGAGGATTTCTTGTCGTTTTGTTTCGACGTCACCAGAGTCTAGTAACGGAGTCCGGGTGATCAGAGAAGCGGTGCGTCCGGAGCAGGAAACGGTTTGCATGGTCGAGGAAGAGGTCACGATTAGCCTTGGATTTCAAAAGGAAAAACGGGGGTGCTTAGAACTTGTCGCAACACTTCGCGACAAAGCAGAAAAATGCGTCGTTCAAAAAGGTTGTGAGATAAGCTCTTAGGCAGTCTTTATTGGCATAAGGTATCATGCTGAGCGGTTTTACCGAAGCGTTAGGCGACGAGTTAACGGTAGGCCCATCAAAATCGCGCGGAAACTTAAGGTTGCGGGGCACTACTGCGATCATGAAACGTTCAACTCGACCAGCCCCAACGAGTGATTGGAGAGTTTAGCGATTGTTTGTGGTCGGATTTGCGCACCGGTGTGGCGTTGGTAAATGCGATTCCAGCAATGGTACGACGTAGGACGTACGGAAACCTTACCTAAGAATGGAAGCCAATTTTTGTTTCGGGGGGCTGCCGTGTGCGGTGCCAGTTTTGGCCGACTAGAACGTGATTTCTATGATTTACCGAGGGTGCCAGCAACGTCAGTGTCGCTGGCGGCCGGTTGCCGTCGTTAGCAGCAATTTGGGCAAGTACAGTTGTCGTCGTGGGTGTGATTGTGACTGCCGTTTCCGTGATCATGGAATTCGTCGATGTAGACCGAACCGTCTGCTCCGACGGTCGCGATCAAACCAGCTGTCGCGGTGTTAGCATCGCGAACCAACGTCGCCGATCCTGCAGCGCCACCAATCCCAACCGTTATTGAGCTGTTGTGGATCGTAGAGATTTGGCGGGTCGTAATAAAGTTGTTGCCATTGGAGGCGATCGTGGAACCGCTGTTAAGCAAGTTCGATGCTGCTTCAACATGATTTAAGCCAAGGTTGTGGCCAAGTTCATGGGCGACGACCCCCGCGATGACATCTAAGCCATTTTGGAAGCGCAGCAAATTGTCACCGACGTGAATCGTGGTGCCGCTTGCATTGACAAATGCAAGGCCGTTTGCAGTATTGTCGGTGACGTTACCAAAACCTGCTGACCGTTGAACAAAGTACGCATCGATCACGTTCGAGTTGGGGCTTCCGACTCCGTCGTCATCACCATCGTCAACAATCGTATTCAAATCTGAGAACGGTCGCGTGCCATCGTTACCGTTGTTGGCGAAGCTGTTGTCGTAAGAAACGACGTTTTCCCAGATAATGTCTACGTTGGCTTGAGCAAAAATGTCATCGATCAGGTTTTCAATTTCCAGCTGCGTAACGGCGTCGCCAAAGTAAGTAGCGGTGTCGCTGCCGTCGTTGTTAGAGACCACGATCGGACGCACCACTAATTCGAACAGCGACGATATCGCGGCGTCTCTGCTTTCGTCAGCAAACTCAAATCGTTCAACGTTGGCCGTGTCGTTGTCTCCCTGTGGGTCTGCATCTCGCAAGTCACGTACGGTTAGGACATCGGTTGTGTTTTCATTGATACGGTAGCTAGCGTAGTTGCCGGTAAAACGAATCGTATCGTTGCCAGCTCCGCCATCGAAGTCTTCGTCGCCTTGTCCAGCGATGATGAAATCACTGCCAGCTCCGCCAGCGATTGTGTTCTCGCCTTCGAGACCACGGATGAAATCGCTGCGATCGCCGCCGGTGAGCGTGTCGTTGCCTGTTTGGCCGTGCAATCGATTTTCTGCATCACCACCACCGGTGATGATGTCGTTGCCTGCTCCGCCCCACAGCACGTTCAAGCCATTGCCAGCAACAATCGTATCGTTGCCATCAAGGCCCAAGATCAAATCCGCTTGGTCGATACCAGTTGTTCCCGCGACACCACCGTCACCGGCATCAAGAAAGTCATCACCGGCCAAGCCGAAGATTTGGTCAATGTCGTCACCGCCAAAGATTCTGTCAATGTCGTCGCCACCAAAGATGATGTCATTCCCAGCGTCGCCATGGATCGTGTTCTGGTCGGCCGATCCGAAGATCGTGTCATCGCCGTCGCCGCCGAAGATGTTGTCGTCACCGAAACCACCGACGAGTCGGTCGTTGCCGCCGTTGCCACGGATCGTATCTGTTCCGCTGCCCCCGTTGATGTTGTCGTTATTGGTTCCGCCAGTCAGGGTGTCGTTGCCACTGCCGCCGAAGAAAGATGAAACGATGTTCGTTTCGTTTGTGAACGTATCATTGCCCGCGTCGCCGATGAAAAATGCTTGAGTGATGTCGCTGGCGTTAAAGACCTGGCTCGCCGCACCTGTAATGCTGGCTTCAACTTGATCTCCCGATGCAACCAATGTACCCACATCGTTGCCCGTGCCACCGGAGATGAAAAGCTCGCCCGAAGTTGGGTTAAGGAAGATCGACGCCAACACTCGGCGGCCCTCGAGAGCTTCATAGCTTTGGCTGTTTTTTGATTGGGATGCACGCAATGGTTTGCGGCAAGGCTGAAAGAAGCGAGAAGGATTCAGGTGTTTGAAGAATTGCATGTTCTATTTTTGGCTGTAAACGTTAGCGGTGCACCTGCACTTGGATCAATCTGGGGATCCGGCAGCGGAAGGTTGGTGGTGCTGGGGAGGTTGGAAGCGAGGCCTTTGATCCGGATATTTTTAGGGCAAAGCGGTAGGTAATGAATACCCCTAAAAACTTCCTCGGTCAAACTTTTAAAGTTGATTTTGAAAGCGATCAAGTAACTGCTGAATTAGGGCAGATAGCTAGGCCCTACAATGGTCACAGACAGAATAACTCGAACTAGCATTTGCAGGCGAAAAGAAGGGGCGGCTGGTGGTGGTCAGCTTGGGGCTGGTGTTTTAGGCGAGGCTATCTCGGGATAGCCAACGGTGGGCACGAAAATAGCTCGATTGCCAAAGGATAGGGGTTTGGTGAGGCTCGGTACATTCTGGACGACTTTACCAACGAGCCAAAATGAATTCTAAAACTCATCTGAACCTAACGGAACTGTCGCTGTTTGTCGTTTTTTCCTTTTTTAAAAAATCGTAGTATTCATGGAAGTTTCTTTGCCACTTGAGCGTATCGCGAAGGTCACTAACGCGCGTGCTGCAGCGCGGATTGAAACCATTCAGTCGTTGTGGAGCGGTTACGGACAGATCGTGCGGGTGGAGTTACAAAGGGGGAGCGGGTCCGATTCAGATCCAACGAAAGTAAATTCAGCGATCGTAAAGCATGTTGATCCGCCGGATAGTCGCGACCACAAATATGGCTGGTCGGGCGACGTGTCGCATCAGCGGAAATTGCTTTCGTACGAAAATGAAGCTCGCTGGTATCGCAACGCAAGCCAGCAATGTAGCGACGCCTGTCGTGTGCCTCAATTGATCGGGGCGGATGCGAGTGGCAGTGAGGCTCGCCCGAATTGGTTGTTGGTGCTGGAGGATTTAGACGCGTCCGGATTTCATCTTCGACGGGGTAGCGTGAACGATGCTCAGCTGGACGCTTGTCTCGATTGGCTGGCCAACTTTCATGCCGCCTTTCTTTTCGATTCGGCCGAGGCGAATGTGGTGTTGCCGGTGGAGCGATTCCAGTTGTGGCCGATTGGAACTTACTGGCATTTGAAAACTCGTCCTGACGAGCTGGCGGTCATGGAAGACGGACCGCTCAAGCAAGCCGCGGCCAAGATTGATGCGACGTTGAACGAGGCTCGTTTTCAAACGCTCGTGCACGGCGACGCCAAACTGGCAAATTTTTGTTTTGCAACGGACGATCGAGTGGCCGCGGTTGACTTTCAATATGTTGGCGGCGGATGCGGTATGAAAGACGTCGCGTACCTTATCAGTAGTTGCTTTAGCGATACCGAATGCGAGGCACGCGAACAAGAACTTTTGGGCAGTTATTTTGGTCGACTGAAGCAGGCATTGGCTGCTCGATCGGATCTCGATCCAGATCTATTTGCGGCGATCGAGACAGAATGGCGAGCGATGTATCCGATTGCTTGGGCGGATTTCTATCGTTTCCTGGCCGGTTGGTCGCCCGGTCACTGGAAAATGCACGGCTATAGCAAGCGAGTGGCCGAGTCGGTGGTCGAAAGTCTTGCTTGACTTCGCTTTCAGGTGTAGTGACGCTGGTGCAAGTAGCCGTGCCAGGTGGGGCGTTAAAGCCCCGTTGTTGGCGATTCCGTTGTTGGCTATTCCGTTGGGTCGTCGACGGTGATGAAGGGCACGGATTCACCGGTAAGCTTGGGCAGTTTCCCGTCCCATTTTTCGATGGCTCTCAGTTGGATCACGTCGCGGTTGATGACCTCGGACAACATTTTTTGAGCGCCAGCTTCGGCGGTTGCTTTTAACGTGATCGCTTCGGCTTCGGCTTGGGCGGCCAGTTTGACCGATTCGGCGGCACCGCGTGCGGTTTCGATCTTTTGATCGGCTTCGACTTTCATCCGACGTAGAATGTTCGTTGCTCGGAGAGCTTCCTGTTCGGCGGTTTGTTTTTCTTCGATCGCGTTGTTGAAAGATTGTGAAAATTCAAAGTTTACGATGTTGAATTTCGTGATCAAGATGTGGTTTTCTTCGACACGTTCTTTAAGTTTGGCTTCCATGTTGTCGCGAACTTCTGTTCGAAGTGTGATCAATTGTTCGGCGGTGTACTTGGCGGCAACCGCTTTGACGGTCTCTTCGACCGCAGGGTTAAGGATTCGCTGGCCGTAGTCTTTCCCGACTTCTTCGAACAACAGATGAGCGTTCTGTGGATCGGGGCGGAAGTTGACGGCAATGCTCGATTGAATCGTCTGCAGGTCAGCGCTGGAAGCACCGGTTTGCATCTCCATTTTTTGTTCGCGAACTTCGACTTGATCGATTTCTTCCACCAGTGGAATGCGGAAGTGCAGGCCAGCGGGAAGCGATTCGGAAATGACTTTTCCGAATCGAGTTTTGATACCGATGTGTCCTGTTTCCACGCTCACGGCTGATTGGTATGCCAGCCATGCCAGAACGAGAAGGAGCAGCAATATGCCGTAGAAGCCAATGTTGGCCAGCGTCAACTGTGGCAATCCGTTTGATCGATGGTTGCCTCTACGGTGATCGTCTCGGTGCGACATGAGTGCTCTCGGTGTTTTGTTTTAGTGGTTGGTTTGGCGGAACGATGGTTCAGTAGTATCTAGGCTGCCTGTTCGTTGGCGGCGGTTAGATATTGAAAAAGTTGGGTTGGTTAGGGCGAGTTTTGCTGGATGTCCCAGTTTGATGCGTTTAACCGCTACGATCAGCAGCCGTGCATGAACCGCGTTGGTGGTTGGAAACGACGGTCTTGTCGCACTGGCAAGCGTTGGTGGGATCAGGAAACGAAAGCGACCAGCCTTGTGAAGGAGGTCGTTGCCGCCGTTTCAAACTGGCAAACACACTGTTCTGCGGTCGGTGTGCCAGGAGGCACCGGGCGGGAAATTGAAAAGACGTTTTGATTCGAATTCGATGACTAGTTTCATCTCGCGTTTTACCCCCGAGCGTCGCTGCTGTTGCTTTTTGCGTCGCGCTTTGCATTACGTTTTTACTGTCGGTTTTTGCGGATTGATTTGCTGTATTTGTTGAGCGTTTTTCGTTCACCTCGTGACAAGCTCGCTTCGCCTTGTTCACTGATTTTCTTTAGGATACGGTCAGCTTCTAGCTGGAGTTTTTCGTTAGGGGTATTGGTTTCGGGGGCGTGAATTTTCAGGACGTTGGATTTGAAATTTGGAAGTTGCAAACCAGAAAAGTTCCAGCCAAGTTTGTGGTATAGCATGCCAAAGGCACCGCCGGCTAAGTGAGCTTCCCAAGCGACGCTGGTTGATCGGAATGCAGTGCTGAGATTCATGAACAAAAACAACGCGCCCACGACCCAAGCTGGCGTGGGAATGATCCCCCAGATCAATAGCTTGGCTTGCGGGTTTAAGAAAACGAAATAGATCACCACGGCCGAGACGGCTCCCGAAGCGCCGACGATGCCACTTGGCTGGGCATACAGCAATCGGGGCAGTAACCAGCCGACGCCGCTAACTACGATCGCCATCAAGTAGAACTTGAGAAACTCGGCTTTCCCAAGGCGATGTTCGACGGTGCGGCCGAGCATGAACAGGCCCAGCATGTTGAAGCCAACGTGCATGATCGAGCTTTCGCTGTCATAGGGAGCATGGCTAAAGCCATAGGTCAAAAAATTCCAAACCGCCCAAATGCGGCTGGTCTTCAAAGCTAACAGATCGCCCAGCCAGTGAGTTTCTGGTGCTACGGTCGGCGTGAAGGTGTCCAGCAAAAAGATCACCACGTTGATGATGATCAGGCTGTAAACGACCGATTGTTGGTTGAAACGAAAACTCGGCAAGCCAGATTGGCCGCCTTGATAGCTGTCCTCGCGATAGTAGTCTCGGTTTTCGTATCCCATTGTGTCCGCTGATCCTTTGCGCTTGCAGATAAGCGACGAGCAAATCGTTCGAGGTTTGAAATCGTTCGAGGTTTGAAATCGTTCGAGGTTTGAATTAGTGCTTGTTCCAATCTTCGCGACAAAGCAGGAAATGCGTCGCTCAAAACAGCTGTGGAATAAGTTCTTAGAACGGAGTCCAACGGGGCGTTCTCATTTCGGTCGCTGGATTGTTGAATCGTCCTGATTCGCGAAGTGACCGATTTGCCAAGAGCCTTTACTGGCTAATGGATACAGCAGACCGTACTCTTTCCAATGTCTGAGATTGGATTTGCTGGTACTGCCAATCGATTCTTGTTTGCCGATTTTTGATTTGTTCCTCTAGTTCGGCGGACCGTTGTTCCAAGGTCTGGTTGGTTCTCACCAAGTTCTCGGCGTCTCGTTGGAATCGCTCTTCGTCTTCGGTGCTTTTACTGATCAGATCGGTTCGCACGTCGATTTGTTTCTTCGCATCGTTAAGAGCGACCTCTGTTTTCGCCGTGGTTGCTTGGGCCGTGATGGACTCGTCTACAAACCGAGCGGCTCGGATTCTCATGTTTTTGAACATCAGCGGGAAGTCTTGAAGCTGTCGAACGTAGACTCGGTCGATTTGCTTCAGTTTCCCTTGGTGTGAGTTTTCAAAGGTGGTAGCAGATGGTGCGTCGATTAAAACCACATCGTTGGTTTTGAAGGTAACCCCCTCCGGGTTTTTCATCAGCTTGCCAACAACGGTTTCTCCGTTGGTGTTGTAGATGCCATCGTTCTCCAGACTACCGATGGTTCTGCCGTTGTCGTCTTTGGAGTCGGTTCGGACGGCGTTGTCAGAATCCGCAGTGAACGAGAACTTGATGAAGACCTCTTCTGGCGTGGGTTCGAAAACGGTGTCCTTCCGCCCGGCTGCGCTTTCGATGTACTTTTCGATTTTACCGATGGACTGTCCATCAAACGCGTACTGATCAATTAGTTTTTCGTACTCCAAGGAGTCTGCCGAGTAGCCTAGTTGATTGGCAGGCAGGTAGTCTCGTTTGAGGATTTTAGTGAATTCGGCGATGTTGATTTCGATCAACGCTTTGTTGTTTTCTTTTGACTCTTGCAAGATTTTTACAAACGCGTCACGTTGTTTTGCTGCAGGCGTATCGCTGTGGCCTTTTTGTGAGCTCACCGAAGATATGAGTGCCGCTTTAAAAATACCTCGTTTATCTTGCGGCATTTTTTCGAACAGCGTCCACGGTGTCTGTGGGTTTTCAAAACGCTTTGCATCGATCAAGTCGACTGGCTTCAAGGTGAAATCGGCTGGGGTTGCGCCTTCCACTGAAACGGATCCAATGTAGTTGGCCGGGATGCCGTTCTTATTTTCGGCGAAGGCGTACAAGATCGCTCCAACCAATGAATTTTTTTCCGCTTCGTCTTTAAAGTTGCGTTCGTTTTTCAATGTAAATTTGGCAAGTTCGCCGTCGGTCGAAACTGTACCACCAGACCAAGCATGGCCTCGGCCGGTCATTACTAACGCAAGTCGATTGTTGCTGTCGCGCAGTGATCCTCTGTCGTACTTAATCGAGAGGGGATCGCCGGAGATGATTTCTTCGACCTTTGCTTCGGCTGTTAAGGCTCGCTTTTCTTGCTGTGCAAAAACCAGCATGCCGTCACGGCGATGTTTGTACGCGTAGGTCATCCCGACGATCGAAGTGATGCTGGCGATCAAGGTAAAGATCAATAGCACAACGTTCACCCAGTGCCAGTTTTTGGCTGAAAGGATGGCGAACACCAGCACGATCAGGGCAATCAGTCCAACAACGCTCGCGTAAATCATATCGACTTCCGCGAGTAATGTGCAATTTACGATGGTCATCTACGTGCAGCCTTGGTTGCATCAATTTGGGAATAACTAAGTCTTTGTATCGGCAATTCGAGCCCGAGTCCGAAATCGGCTTTTCAAAAGGCGACCAGATACCATTCGAGCCGCCGCAATAATCCGACATCGACGAGCCTTGCCCGCAAAGTCGGCCCGGACTGCCAGGGCCGCCTATTCGGCAGACTTGGCGGTTTGCGTCCGGAGCATGTTATATGTTTGATGTAATTATGGTCCAAAAACGCTACAAATGAACAACAATTCGGGCAAATTTGTCTTTCCTTGCATATCGTCGGCTCGGCCAACCGGCCGCGCTAAATCCGCCGGCAAACCGTTCAGATTCAATGATCCAACAAACTTTCAAGATGCAATCCGGATAATCCCGATAGGTCACAAAGCTTACCGTGTAAGTAAAGTTAAGAAATCCCGCAAATCTTAACACCAGATCGTCTCGCCACCGGCCGCAGGATCCCGCCCTGCCGTCGGGTGCTTAGGAGCTTGTTGTGATGTTGCCCCGTTGGAAATTTGTTATCAACTCGCTGATGATTTCGATCATCTTGCTGAGTCTTGCCACGATTACGGGGTGCCACCGTAGCTATTATCGCCGGCAAGCCGACGTCGAAGTCAACCGTTTGGTCGCTGAAAAAACGTCCGACCCGCGGTGGAATTCCATCAAAGGCGACATCGAGATCGACTCCCAATCGCGGATGTACGATCCCTTTAGCAAAGACCATCCACCGATCCCAACCGACGATCCCGCCTCGCATCGGTTGATGCGACGTGTCGATGGGAAGGCAGGGTATCCGCACTGGCACAGTAACGGCGATATTTCCGAAATCGAAAACCCGCTGTGGAAATCTTACCTGCCGATTAACGAGCGAGGCGAGGTTCCGCTGTCGTTGGACAAAGCTTACCAACTCGCATTGTTACACTCCCCGGAATTGCAAACCCAATACGAAACTCTGTACGAATCGGCGTTGGATGTCAGCATTGAGCGATTTGGTTTTGACAGCCAATTGTTTGCAGGCTTCAACTCGTTTTTCACCACCCAAGGACGACTCGCCCCCGGTGGTTCACAATCAAACTTAAGCGCCGCCTTGGGGGCCAACAGCGAAGGCATTCAGCTAGAACGCTTGGGCGTTACCGGCGCGAACTTTGTGGTGGGGTTAGCAAATACGATTTTGTTTAACTTCGCCGGCAATAACACGCAAACCGCAAACTCGATTCTGGATTTTTCGTTGGTGCAGCCACTGTTGCAAAACGCCGGTCGCGCTCGAATCATGGAGGCGTTAACGCAATCCGAGCGAACGTTGCTGGCGAATGTTCGTCAGCTCGAACGATACAAGCGTGGTTTCTATTTGCAGATTGCGATCGGCCGAAACCCCGGTGCAGGTCCGAACCTGACCGGCAACTTTTTGGCCACGCCCGGAAGTGGTGGTACCAACGCCGGCGGATACTTGGGGCTGCTGGAACAGCAGCAACAAATTCGGAACCAAGAATTCAATATCCGCCAATTGGAAACCGTCTTGCGCCAATTCAGAGAGTACGCCGAGAGTGGACTGTTGGATCGAGTACAGTTGAAGCTGTTCGAAACCAGTTTTTATCTTGAACAAAGAACATTGTTGGACGCTAAAACCAGTTACCAAACGTCGCTGGACGAATTCAAGGCGTTGCTAGGTTTGCCGCCAGATCTTGAAGTTGTCATCGACGATGAGTTTCTGGATCGGTTTAATTTGATCAGTGACGAGATCAATGGTCGGCTGATTGTGATTGGCAAGCTCCGTCAGCGGGCGGGCGATCAGTTGAGCGAACTGGACGATTTTATCGAAGCTTATCAAGTATCTGGGACTCAGCTGCCCGCAGATTTCAATCAGCGATTGGCAAAAATAATCGGCGTCATCGAATCGGCCAAAGAAATCATCCAAGCGATCCGCGACGAAGATTTTGCTCAGCTGAACCGAGACTTCGACGAGCTAGAGCAGAAACGATCCAATCGGACGGAGTACCTTCAAAAGTTGACCGACGATGTCTCTCAGGGCCGAATCATTTCGAGCATTAGCTCAGATTTGTTTAAGCCCAGCACGATGGCGGACCCAGAAGCTTTGCGCGAATTGTTATCTCAAAAAGCGGAACAGGATGAGCAAGAGAAAACAGAAGAAGATAAAGAAGCTGGTTTGAAACTCCCGTCGATCCTGACTCGTTTAGATGCGTTGGAGGACGTGTTTGGGGAAACTCAGAGTTTGCTGGAAGGGTTTCCTAAGGTTCGCGAAACGCTTGACGGTGAAGCTCTTTCAGATTACCTAGTGTTGAACTTTCAACAATCGATTCCTGGGCAGTTGTCGGAGTTGAATAATATTTCATTGGATCTTTCGCTGCTGCAAGCGCAAGCCCGAACCAACTCGATCGAGATCGTTAATTCGGAGCTTGCCTCCGAACACGCGATTCGGATCGCTCGCTGTCTGCGACGCGACTGGATGAACGCTCGTGCTTCTTTGGTGGACCAGTATCGAAATATCGAATTCGTGGCCGATCAGTTGGAAGCTGGAATCGATTTGGTGTTTCAAGGTAGCATTAGCAACGATGGCAACAACCCATTTAGTATTCGTACCGAAACGGGGCAGTTACAGGCGGGCTTGCGATTTGATGCTCCGATTGTGCGGCAAGCCGAACGCAATGCGTATCGAACTGCCTTGATTGATTATCAGCAAAGCAAGCGAAGCTTCTACGAGTTCGAGGACTCTATTAAAGGAGACTTGCGAGAACTGGTGCGGAACTTGGGGCGAAACCGAGTTCGTTTTGAATTGGACCGAATTAGCGTTCAAATCCAAATTGAGAACGTCGAGATTAACCGCTTAGAGCTCGATCGACCGATTACCGCCACCAATACGTCCTTGGGGTCCACCACCGCTCGAAACTTGACCGACGCGATTATCGGTTTGAACGACGCTCAAAACTCTTACTTGAGCACGTGGGTGCAATACGAAGTGCTCCGCCGCAATATTGATTTTGATATGGGAACGATGCAGTTGGATTCGCTTGGGCAGTGGATCGATCCGGGGCCGATCGATGATCAAATCGGGATGCGAGCACTCGCGATGATGGGGGCGAAACCCGATTGTCAGTTCTGCGAAAACATCGCGACGGCCTACGAGCAGGCCGTCAGGGGGAAGGCGTTGGAGGCTGTGGTTGAGAGTTCGGAAGTTGAGGAAGCTGAAGTTGAGGAAGCTGAAGTTGAGGAAGCTGGATTGCCCAAGGACGTGGAGGCAGGTGAGCTGGAAGTTTCCGAGCAGCCTGATGTGCAAACGCCTCGTTCGGGGCTGAACCCGGTCGTTAGGGAAATTGAACCTTTCGTTGAAAACATAGAACCAGCGATTGAACACGTTGATCCTCCAGTCCCGTCACGTCCGCGTCCCGAGCCAGTGGACCTGACTCCTGAGCTAAGCCAACCAGTTGCGATACGGCAACCGGTGCCTGATTTGTTTCCGCTTCGGGTGAATCCGATCGCGCCAAAGTTACGGGCTTTGCAGCCAGTGGCGAAAACCGTTTCGAATTCGAAGCTGAAAACCGTTTCGCCGTTGCCTGATTCAGATTCGAATTTGTTGCTGCCGACTTCGCAGACGGTTGCGCAACCCGTTTCGTTGATGCCGGTGGTTGGGCCGATCGAAAGACCATCGGTGTCTGCGGATTTGAAGTCGTCACCGACGAAAGCTTTGCTTCAGCCGAACTTAGGGCCGCTGCCGATGGTAGGTTCGCGACCGACTCTTAGACCGCTGCCGCGGATGAAAGTGGATGGCGCTGGGGCTTGGCCGGCGATTGAACAGACGCTGGACACTGCAAATCTTCAGGCCGCTGCGGTCTTGCCAATCGATCGTGTCCGGCAGAACCTCGGCAAAGCAGACGTCATCCCGTCCGAAGCCCGACAACCCGAACGGCTCGTTCATGCGTTGCCACCGATGAAAGCCGAAGCAGGCTCAGCTTTGCTGGCTCGGGTCGCCGAAAAACAATCAGTGCACCCCACAACGTCCAATCAAAACGCCACGATTCCGCCTGCGGTTCCTGGTGAATCACCGGAGTCATTGGTTCCGGCAGACTCGGCTTTTGGTGGTTTGTTCAACCGATTCCAAAGCAAATAACGGCCAAGTGCGGCAAAATGCCGGGCGAAACTGCTAGGCTAGAATTCCAAAGTCTTTCACTCCTCTAAGCCGAGTCTTTAGGTGGGGGGAAAGCAGCATTATTTAAAGCAGCATTATTTCAACTGCTTTGACCACTGGCGAAACGTTTTGGTGGCTGTGGTGTTTATAACGAGTGGTTCCAGATCTCAGCGGAAATTTGTGTTTTTGATTAGCATTGATGCGAAATCGCTGTGGCCGAAAACCGCCGAACTGTCTTTCAAAAACGTCTTTCGCTTGCCCCAACGTATCATGACAAACTTTGCTCGCCTCCGCTCAACCGCCTCGCGAATTTCATCCGCGACCAAAGCGCTCATCGGAACGGCTTGGGGGCATCCATTGGTATCGCATCGCCGTACCAAATTGGATCGTGGTGGTGCAACGTTGCCGACGATCGTTGGAGTGATTATTGCTGTCGTTGGGTTGGCTGGGTATTTGGCAGTCAGTTATTTTACGAGTGATGGCCAGCCTGCGATCTTCGATCCGATCACGGGTAAGGTTGAACGCGGCGATTTTGTTTCTCAGGTGCTGGACCAAGGCCAGATTCAAAGTAGCGAGAACGTCGAGATCCGTTGTGAGGTTCGTTCGAGAAACGGCACGACGACAGTTCTGAGTTTGGCCCCCGAAGCCAGCGCCGTCGAACCTGGCGACTTCTTGATTCAGTTAGATTCGACTTCTTTTGAAAAGGAACTCGAAGCGCAACGCATCGCGATGGCTAATGCAAAGACGGACGTGATTCAAGCGGAATCAACGTTGGCGACCGCTCAAGCGACGTTGCGAGAGTATACCGAGGGTACGTTTTTGCAAGAGCAGCTGACGATCGAAAACGAACAGCTTGCAGCCAAAGGAAATATCGAAACGGCCAAGCAACGTCGCCAGCAGGCCGAAGAGACTTACGAGTACAACCGCAAGCTGCAGGCTCGTGGCTTCATTACCAGCCAAGCGTTACAGGCTGCGAAGTTTGAGGTGAATCGAACTCAGGTCGACGTCGACAATGCGCTCAATCAAAAGAAGCTGGCGGACAAACGATTGGAGGTCTTGGAGCAGATTACCAAGGAAAAGAATGTTGTCCAATTAGAAGCTGACATCAAGGCTGCTTTGGTCAAGCTGGAAAGCGAACGTCAAGCAGCGGCAGTCGAGGCAGAGAAACTAGCCGAAATCGAAATGATGGTTTCTAGGTGTCGCATCGATGTGCCAGCGGGCGTGAGCGGTCAGATCTCTTACGCTCGTGAATCTTCACGACGCAGCCAAGACTGGGAGCTAGAAGAAGGCGCTACCGTTCGCGAAAACCAAGTATTGATTCGAATCCCGAATCCCAAAAAGATGGAAGTTAAAACGTTAATCAACGAGCAATCGATCACGCAAATCGAGCCTGGCATGGCTTGTGATATTAAAGTCGATGCGTTGAATAACCGTTCGCTCAAAGGCGTCGTTACCCGAGTGAACCAGTACGCCGAGTCGTCGTATTGGTTGAGTTCGTCGGTCCGCAAGTACGCGGTGTTCGTGAAGATCTTTGATCCGCCGGCATCGCTCAAACCGGGAATGAACGCTGCGGTGACGGTCCAAGTTCGTGAAGAGCTTGACCAGTTGTTGGCGCCGATTCAAACCGTTTACGCCGTTCAAGGCCGCAAGTTTTGCTTGGTGCAGAATGGCGAGGACTGGGAGACGCGAGAGCTGGAGATCGACGGCGATAATTCACAGAGCGTGTTGATCAAGGACGGTTTGAAAGAGGGCGACGTGCTGGTGATGAACCCCGGTGCGTATAAAGACCAGTTGAAGTTGCCTGAGATTGAGGTCGATTCGCGGATCGAATTACCTGACGGCAAGGCGGGTGAGATCGACCAAATCAAAGCCACGGCCGAAAAGCCGAATAAGGCTCTCGGTGGCGAGCGTCCCAAGTTGCCAGCCAGTGGTAGTGCTTTGGTCGCCGCCAAAGATGCCGATAGCGATGGAAAGCTTACTGCTGAAGAAATCGGTTCGCCGTTTAATAATTTCTTCTCGCGTATCGATGCCGACTCCGACGGTTTCGTCACTGCCGCAGAGGCGGACGCACAGTTGAAGCGAATGGCCAATCGAAAAAAGAGCGGCGGTGCAGGGCAGGGTGGTCCTGGCGGCGCGGGGCGTTCCGGTGGGATCAGCCAATGAGCGTGGCGGCTAACGAAACACAAATCGACGGCGGGGTAAAATTGGCCGCGTCGATCCGTGATTTGACCAAACATTATGTCCTCAAAAGCGAGACCGTGCGGGCGTTGCGAGGCGTGTCGTTCGATGTGCCCGAAAGTGATTACATTGCCATTATGGGCCCCTCGGGGTCGGGCAAGAGTACGCTGCTGAACTTGTTGGGCTGTCTTGATCGGCCCACGACCGGGTCGTTCTTTTTGGGTGATGACGATGTGGCGTCGATGAGCGACGACGAGCTTTCGTTTATCCGGGCGTCGCGGATTGGTTTTGTTTTTCAGGCCTACAATTTGATCGCTCAATTAAGTGTCGTCGAAAATATCGAAGTGCCGCTGTATTACACCGGTCGCTTGGATAAAAGCTCGCGTCAGCGAAGTACCGACCTGGCTCGGATGGTCGGTTTGGCAGATCGGTTGGATCATCGGCCGACGCAGCTTTCGGGTGGGCAGCAACAACGAGTCGCGATCGCTCGATCATTGGTCAATAACCCGTACTTTATTCTCGCCGACGAAGCGACCGGTAACTTGGACTCGGTCACGACCAGCGAAATTTTGGCGATGTTCCAAAAGCTTAACGACGAAGGCCGAACGATCATCATGGTGACTCACGAAGACGAAGTCGCGGCCCATGCCAAACGCGTGATTCGGTTGCGCGACGGGGAGGTTCAAGTCGACGAGCCGATTAAGAACCGAGAAACCTTCACCGTGGAACAGATTCAAAGTTATCAACGATGAACATTGCGTCCGCTATTAGTGCTTTTTTCCGTCCGCGGACTTGGAAGCTGGGGTTGAAAAGCCTCGTGCTGCACCCGATGCGTTCGGGCTTGACCGTGTTGGGGATTTTCTTTGGCGTGGTCAGCGTGATTTGGTTGTTGGCGATCGGGGAGGGCATTAGCCGCGAAGCTCAGGCGCGGATTGAGGACTTGGGTGCAGAGAACGTGATCGTTCGCAGCATCAAGCCACCGGATTCTGGCGGAGCGACTTCCACGCGGACGGTGGATTCGTTTGGGGTGACTCGCGCGGAGAAAGAATTGATTGAGACGACGATTCCAACCATCGGTCGTGTGTTGCCCATTCGTGAAGTCCAGCAACGGTTTGCTTATAACGGCAACCCAAATTCAAAGCCCGTGGACGGCCGGTTGGTCGGTTGCACCAACGGCTATGCGGAAGTCACTCGGCTGTTCGTCGACCGGGGGCGTTTCCTATCGTCGGTTGAAGTTAATGGGTCGAAGTCGGTTTGTGTGATCGCGGCGAATTTGGCGAATCGACTGTTTCCTTCGGAGGATCCGCTGGGCAAGCAGATCTATGTGCAGGATAAGAAAGAGTTTTTTAAGATCGTTGGCGTTTTGAAACCGCGTAACGCAAGCGCGGCGATTGGCGGGTCTTTGGCCGCTCAAGATTTTTCGTTGGATGTGTACATTCCGATCACTACGATGCGACAACGGATGGGCGATCTTGAAATCAACCGTAGCAACGGTTCGTTCGTTGTGAAGAGTTTTGAGTTGACTCAAATTACAATCCAAGTGGCCGAAGTCGACGACGTCAAACGAACCGCGAAGTTGGTCGAAGCGACTTTGAAAGCCGGCAAGATTGATCGGCAGGATATCGCGATTGTGGTGCCGTTTGAGTTGCTGGAACAAGCTGAGTTTACTCGGATTGTGTTTATGGTTTTCATGGGGTTCATTGCCGCGGTTAGTTTGTTGGTTGGTGGGATCGGGATCATGAACATTATGCTGGCGACGGTTACCGAGCGGACGCGAGAGATTGGCATTCGCCGTGCACTCGGTGCCAAGCGGAGCGATATCGTGTTGCAGTTTTTGGTGGAGACGATTTCGTTGTCGGTGATCGGCGGGATCATGGGGATCTTGGTGGGCTTGTTGTGTCCGCTGGCGATCGAGTTACTGAAGTCGATCACGGCCAGTTCGGCGCCGGAGATGTATGCAAGTTTGCCGGGAGATATTACGGACATGCGGCCGGTGATCGTGCCGTTTTCGATTCCGTTGGCGTTTTGCATTTCGGTGGCGGTTGGAGTCTTCTTCGGATTGTATCCGGCGTATCGCGCCGCTCAGATGGATCCGATCGAAGCGTTGCGTCACGAGTAGTGAGTGATGCGCTGAAGGTTTTTTTCGCGGCGGTCGAATTGCTTGCTGAAAAACTAGCCTTTGAATATTTTAGAAATTCGCAGGCTGGCATGGATTAGACCTGCTCAATGGTGGTGGGGGGGGCCAATAAATTATCGAAAAAAAATACTCCGATTATAGTGTATGTCGCATTTGGGACGGGAAAAACAGGGGCGTTGCATTGCGATTGGCCTTTTAATGGGATTTTACGTCATTCGTATTAAACTATCGACCGGGTGGTTTTTAATCCGATAAACCGTACAGATCATCGCGGTTTATAGAATGTGTTCGCGAGGAAACTTTAGCGACGTGTTTTTTGATAAGATTGAGGAACTTCAGTGAGTCAAGCCAATTCAACAAGCGGAAGCACATCCGGCCATTTAAGCAGTTTTACTAACGATGGGGGGGCTAACGATGGGGGAGGCTTTCCCGTTGTCAGTTCTCAGCCAACCATGAGCGATCAAGCTAATAACAATCAGGATTCGAGCTCCGATCAACCAACTCAGTATTTCGATGAGTTGTTAATGCGGTTGGACATCTGTACGGAGTTAGTGCACGCGGAACTGGAAGAATACCGAAACGCGAGTTTTGGTAGTGAGCCAAGTAAGCGAACGGACTATTTGTTGTCGGTGGTGATTCCAGTGTTCAACGAAAAGAAGACGATCGGCCGAATTCTCAGTCGCGTCGCTTCGTTGAAGTTGAATCTGGAGTTGGTGATCGTCGACGACTTTAGTACTGACGGCACGCGTGAGATCTTAGACCAAATTAAAGATCTGCCTCGCGTGAAGGTGATCTTGAAAGAAAAGAACGAAGGTAAGGGCGCGGCGCTGCGGACTGGTTTTGAGCATGCTGCCGGTAACTATGTCGTGGTGCAAGATGCGGACCTAGAGTACAATCCAAGCGACATTCCGAAGTTGCTCCAACCGCTGTTGAAAGACGAAGCGGATGTGGTTTATGGTTCGCGATTTATCGGCGAAACGCAACAAGATGAATCGTGGGTCCACCGGGCCGGCAATGCGGTTTTGACGGGTGCGTCGAATTTGTTTTCTGGCTTGAACTTGACCGATATGGAAACTTGCTACAAAGCGTTCAATCGCGAAGTCTTAAAGGGCATCACGATCAAGCAAAATCGTTTTGGCATCGAACCAGAGATCACCGCTAAGCTGGCTCGTCGTGGTTGTCGATTCGTCGAGGTGCCGATTTCTTACGATAGTCGTGGCTACGACGAGGGCAAGAAGATCGGTGTCAAGGATTTGATCAATGCGATTTACTGTATCGGTCGATACGGAATGACTGACTAAAGGTAGCTTGAGCGTTCGTGCTGGTAGGCAGTGACCTTTTCGTCACACAACAAAAATTAATTGTTACCCAACTGGCCCAATCATGATGCTCTCTCGCCAACTCAGTTTTTTCAAGTGCCATGCGGCACTATGGGTCAGTTTTGGTTTGGCTTGGGCGATGCTGCCCAACGCGGATTTGTACGGTCAAAGCTCGCTTCGTTCATCTCAGACGTCTGCCCAGAAAACTTATTTGACTCTTGAAATCTCAAGTAATTCTGGAGCCTCGCTTGGGAGTCAGCAACGTTGGGTCAACGCGTTGCAAAATGTCGGCGCCGATCGAGTGTCTTCTCGGACAATGCCGCAGGGCGCTGCCACGGTCGATGAAACCGAACGAGGTGGGACTCGGTACATCAAGGTACGAGGCTTTCTGGAGAACGGTAAGTTGGAGTTGCTTGGTGGCAGTTATCGGACCAGCGATGCCGCGAAGATCCGGGACCTGTTGCAAAAGTTTCGCGACGATGGCAAAGAAACCACGTTGTCCAAGAAACTTGATTTTGGTTTGACCGGAAGTCAGCTGGTGGAGTTGGCGGAGAAGCTTGCCAAGCCGGTGGCTGAGTCGACCAAGGGCAAGCCGTTTTCGGCGGTGGTCAGCGCGATCGTGGGGCAAACGGGAGTTTCCTTTGCCCGTGATTCAGCGGCTCGAGCCGCGTTGGCGGGGCACGGGGAAGTGACGCAGGAGTTCAAAGGCATGTCCAGTGGGACGGCATTGGCGGCGATGGTGAAGCCGCTTGGTTTGGTGCTGGAGCCTGGCCGTGAACAAGGCAAGCAGGTTCAGGTGCATATTAAACAGCCTGAAGTGGGCAAGAAATTTTGGCCGGTCGGCCGAGAGCTGGAGACCGCTCCGGTGATGGTCGAGCCGGGAATGTTTCAGAAGATGCCGATCAAGATTAAGAACTATCCGCTGGATAAAGTGATGGTCGCGTTTCAGCAGAAAGCCAAGATCCCGTTTGTCTATGACGAACAGGTGATCGCCGCGAAGGGGATTGAGGTTTCGAAGACTCTGGTTTCGATCAGTAACAAAAATGGGATCTTGATGGTGATGATCAACAAGTTGTTGCGAGAGACTCAGCCAAAACGACTTTCGGGTGAGCTTCGCTTGGACGATGCCGGCAAAACGTTTTTGTGGATTACGGCGAAGTGAAGATTAAGTAAAGAAGGCTGGCGCCTCCTCCCGGCTGCCTTGTTTTCTGGTAGGGTACTGGGCCTTCACTAAACTCCGTTTTGCTAGGCGAAGTAGGCACGTGGGCTACGGGCATTTAAGAGGCTTTTGGCCTTTTTTTTTGGCCTTTCTTCTTGGTCCTCAAGTCTGCCGTCTCTTTCCTCCAGCCGCCAATGCAGTCGCAAGACCTTACTTCTGGATCGATCACTCGGCACATTTGTCATCTGGCGTTGCCGTCGAGTATCGGTATGTTTTTTCAGACCATGTATAACGTGGTCGATTCGATGTACGCTGGCGAGATCTCGAAACTGGCGTTGGCGGCGATGGGGCTGAGCTTTCCGGTGTACTTGCTGATCATCGCCACCAGCGGCGGTTTGTCGCGAGGTTCGTCGGCGTTAATCTCCAACGCAATCGGCGCGGGTGACCGTGGGCGGCAGCAGGGTTACGTGACGCAGGCGATGTCGGTGGCGATTCTGATTTCGATTGGCTTGACGGTGGCGGGGGGCTTGATGGCCGAGCCGTTGTTTCGATTGTTGGGGGCTGAGGGGGAGTATTTGCAGATCGCACTGGCGTATATGGTTCCCGTGTTTTGTGGATCCATGTTTTTTGTGTTGATCAATCTGTGCAATGCCATTCTGATTGCTAGTGGCGATAGTAAAACGTTTGGCGTGGTGCTGGTGGTTGGATTCTTTGCCAACTTGGTTTTAGATCCTTGGTTTTTGCATGGTGGCTTCGGGGTGCCGGCGATGGGCATTGCCGGAATCGCTTGGGCGACGGTCGTGATCCAAGGCGTCGGAAGTTTGGTGATGCTGACGACGGTCATTCGACGCAAGTTGTTGGTGCTGGACGCGTGGACGGATCTATTGCCCGATTGGCGCGTGTATCGCGAGATCGCTCGGCAAGCCGTGCCGGCGAGTTTTAATATCATGCAGGTCGCGATTAGCTTTTTCGTGATTACTTATTTTTTGAAAACGTATGGCGTGGCGAATGTGGCGGCCTTTGGTGTGACGACGCGAATCGAACAAGTTGGGTTGTTGCCGACGTTGGGTTTGTCCTCCGCCATCATGGCGATGGTCGGTCAGAATAACGGAGCCATGTTGTTTGGGCGGATTCGTTTGACGATGAAGCTGGCGATCATTGCTGGACAGGTATTGAACGGCACGGCTGCGATCGTCATGTTCTTTTTTGCTCGACAGCTAATGCAGATCTTTACCGACGACCCAGAAGTTATTCAGCTGGGCGTGGATTGCCTTTATGTGATCGCACCGGTTCAGTGGTCTTACGTTTTGACGGCCGCGCATTTGAATATGCTGCAGGCGATGAAGCGACCGATGTATGGGGTTTACGAAGCGATGCTGCGGAAAGTGATCTTGCCGGCGCCGCTGTTTTGGCTGTTCGTTTCGTATTGGGCGATGCCGGTGGAGTGGGTTTGGTATAGCGTGGCGGTCACAAATGTGTTGATGACGATTGTGACCGTGGTGATCGGACAACGGGTGCTGGCCTCATTACCTAGCACCAAAAAAACGCCTGAGGATTGGGTTAGCCAGTGATGGCAGGCAGCGGCTACGTGTTTTTTGCTCATTTTGATTCTAATTCGTGGCTTTTGGGTTGGCTAAAATCACCTTAGCGTGCTTTTGCTGCTAGAATCGCCCCTTAGTCCGATGGCATGCGAAACACTTCAACAATTATTTAACGCTGCGTCGGTGTCACCACCTCGATTACTGAGATACCTAGATAAGGAGCAGAGATGAGAACTTTTCAAAAAAGATTTTTAAGCTTAGCGTTGGTCGGCTTGGCTATACCCGCGGTTGCTAACACACCTGTCTTGGGTCAGGACATCACGACTGGCCTGGTAGGTCATTGGAACTTTGACGATGAGACCTTGGATGAATCGTCTGGTTTCCGGGACGATGGAGTCCATGATGGGGAGGCCGTTGGGACGGTCACCTTTACAGACGATACTCCTGCTGGCGGGTTCGCTATCGACATGACTGCCGAAGGCGTTAGCTACGTGCAAGTCTTGAACTCGAACATCATCGTGGGTGGTGGCCTAGGTGCGGGGGAAAACGAGATGGCCAATGAAACTTATCAGGCCACTTTCGACCCACCGGAACTGGAGAATGGATTTACGATCGCGTTTTGGGGAAAGGGAACACCGGCCCGATGGGCTGCTTTCGTTAGTAAGAACGGTGAAAGCCGATTTGGCTACCAAATTCGTCGCAGAGCTTCAGAGGCTCGAACAACCTTTACGCTACGAAGCACCGACGGGGCGGATGACCCCGAATTTGAGGATAGCGATACGCTTGATGTCTTGGATGACGGCGAAGATATGAATGAATGGCATCACTACACTGCTACTTGGACAGCGGGAGAAAATGGTGAACGGAATTACTACATCGATGGTGTTTTGGTTGGCACGGAAATTGACTGGATCGATGGACAGCTGAATGGCGACGGCAGCCCTAGAGAGCCGGACAACTTATTGGGATCTTCACGTAACGAGTTCCTTATCTTTGGTGGTCGAGATTCAGGCGGGGTAATCCAAGATTCTGGTGGTCTGTTGATGGACGACATTCGAATTTACAATCGTCCGCTTGACGCTGAATCGGCTGCTGTGCTGGCAACCCCAGTCGTTGGTGGTGACGAAGTGCTGCTGGGTGATGTTAGCTTGAGTGGGACCGTGGATTTCCTAGACATTGCACCGTTTATTGCAGTTCTGTCCAGTGGTGGGGACCAAGCTGAAGCGGATTGCAATGAGGACGGTATGGTCGATTTCCTCGACATCGCACCATTCATCGCGATCTTAAGTGGTGGCGGTGCATAACAAGATTCAATGAACCGCGTCTAACTGCGAGAGTATTTTTGAAGCTCTCGTTGCGGCTTGCTCGAAAAATCTAAACCCTTCTTGGCTCACATGATTGTAAACTGCCAAGGAGGTTTTTTTATGCCAATATCTGCACTGCAACGCATTCGTGGCTTGGCCATGGGGTACATGTGTTGCCGGCTAATCGGCCTGTTCATTTAGTCAACAGATCCGTCCACTAGAATTAGTGCCAGACTGCCTGCGCGCATGACAGGCTGGAAGCACCATCACCACATTTTTCAGGCTTCGCGGAAACCTATTAAGTCAACAAGTTTGTTGGCAAGGAACTGATCGTCAGCGAGAGTAAATGGTAGCATGACGCGTTAGCGAGGATCCCATGGTCGCCTTTGACGCCGTGAAAGTAGCGCTACCTTCGGTGGAAAGTCGACCCCATCCGGGGTGAAAACAACCACTAAATTCCGTGAGGCATCTTAGTTTTTGCCAGTTTCGATGATGTCCAAGACCGAGCTTAGAAGCTGTTGGGTTTCTTTGGGCTGAGTCTCGCTGGCGTTGTATCGGTTGTAC
>JALZWN010000006.1 GCA_023300235.1 Mariniblastus sp. | reverse complement strand
CAATTTTACAAATTAGACAGGCGCTATCCATAAATGGTAGCCCGACGCGTCAGCGAGGAACTGTGGTGATGGGCTTCTAGCCTGTCATTTGCATGGGGGCAGCGAGCAAGACAGGCTGGAAGCCAATCTCCACATTTTTTGCTGCGCCAAAACATGCTAAATCAACTGGCTACCAGAGCACCCAGCTACAAAAACTGTTCTACCTTAAGGTGAGTCGCAGACTATCGCGTGTTGATGTGAACACAATTATAATCGATTCCCCCATCGAGTCCGTGCCCTGTGAGCGCATAAAAAGAGAATCCCATGACGACCAAGACTTTGAGTTTATTTGAGTTGGCCTGTCTGCTGGCGTTGAGTTTATTTGCTGGGCAATGTTTGGCTCAAGATCCGGTGCCCCTGTCAGCGGAAAACCCCAACAGCGACACACCGAACATTATTGTGATTCTCGCAGACGATTTGGGATATGGAGACGTCGGCTGCTACAACCCGGATTCGAAAATCCCAACCCCACATCTAGATCAAATGGCAGCTGAGGGGATGCGCTTCACGGACGCTCACAGTCCGTGCACGGTTTGCACTCCGACTCGGTTTAGTTTGATGACCGGCGAGATGGCGTTCCGTACGCCACTGGGAGGACGTGTGTTTTCGGGAGCCGGTGGGCCGTCTTTGATCGATCCCGGTCAGTTGACGATGCCGGAGATGCTTCGCAAAAAAGGTTACGCGACGGCTTGCTTTGGCAAGTGGCATATCGGTTTGACCTTTTACAACAAAGAAGGCCAGCCGATTCATAAAGGCGGCCCCAAGACGGTGACCGAAATTGATTACTCCCGCGAGATTGATGGCGGTCCGATCGACTGTGGTTTCGATCAGTTCTTTGGAACGGCTTGTTGCCCAACGACTGACTGGTTGTACGCTTACATCGACGGAAAAAAAATCCCCGTGCCGCCGACTCAGCGACTAAACAAAGCGACGATCCCCAAGCACCCGTATTCGGTCGATTGCCGGCCTGGCCAACAGGCTCCTGATTTTGATCTGGAAGAAGTTGACATGAAGTTCTTGGCGAAGAGCAAAGCGTTTTTAGAACGACACGTCAAAGAAACCCCGAACAAGCCTTTCTTCTTGTTCCACTCGACGCAAGCCGTCCACCTGCCCTCGTTCCCCGGCCGATCATTTAAAGGGAAAACGCAATCGGGCCCGCATGGCGATTTCATTTTTGAATTGGATTACGTGGTTGGCGAGTTGTTGAGTACGTTGAAGCGGCTGGAGTTGGATGACAACACGCTGGTGATTTTCACGAGCGATAACGGCCCAGAGGTTCCGACGGTCTTGAGCATGCGGAAGGACCACCAGCACGATGGGGCTCGACCTTGGCGAGGAGTCAAACGAGACAATTGGGAAGGCGGGCATCGCGTGCCGTTTATTGTTCGCTGGCCTGGGAAAGTTGCTGCGAACACGACTTCGGATCAGATCACTTCGTTAACCGATGTGATGGCGACGGCGGCGGAGATCGTGGATGTTGAACTGCCGCGTGATTCGGCTCAGGATAGTTTTAGCATGTTGCCAGCGATCAAGGGCACCGATGGCGGCGTTCAGATTCGGCCGTACATTTTGCAACAAGGATTCGGCGGCAAACGGTACTTGGCGATTCGCAAAGGCAAGTGGAAGTATTTGGCCCATCAAGGTTCCGGCGGAAACAAGTACCACGACAAATCAGAGATGGCCGAGTACGCGTTGCCGGAACTGGCACCAGATGCGCCGGGGCAGCTGTATGATCTGGATGCCGACCCGGGCGAGCGAACAAATTTGTCGCTCGAGTACCCACAGGTGGTGAAGGAGCTAAGCGAGCTACTCGAAAAATCCAAAGCCGATGGGCGGAGTGCTCCGTAGCTTTGGTTGAGAGCGTTATGGCTCGGGTGGGAATTGCGTTGGCATAGCTAAAACGTAGTGGATGAGATAGTCGCCTTTCACTCCGTGATAGAGCGCTACTTTACCGAGTAAAAGGCGACATTCGGTTCCTCGCTGACGCAGCGGGCTTCCATTGTGCTCGCCTCATTCGGATTTGCGTTCGCGGTCTCTTTTTTCGTCTCGTTCGCGATCTCGATCTCTTCTCTTTCGTCGGTCGGGATTTTCTCGTGACTTTGGAGTGAAGGTGGGCTTCTCGTCGATCGATTCGACTTCGGGTAACGCTTGCCCGTACATCAACGTCCCCCATGGAAGCATGGCGCTGCCTTGCCCTTCAGGACGTGTGGCAACGACGGCCCGCAGAGTGAATGGAGCCTCCAAGCCCTTGCGACCGTGGTAGTGATTGAAAATCTTTTCGTACATCGAACGGATGCGGCCGCGAGAGTCGCCCGAGATTTTCTTGTAGTGATAACGCTTTTCAAAACTCTCGTAGGGTTCGTATGGAACGTCGTAGCCCAAATTGTAACGAGCGGTGTATTCGAAACCCAGTAACAACCGGTTGTCGGCCTCGCCATACAGATCGACGCCTTGGCTCCATGCAAACTCGCAGGTGTTGGCGAGGAACTCGAGCCCCATTTGCGTGTGAACTTGATCGCGGCCTGACTCTTGGCATTCACCAAACTCGTTAAAGTAGTTCGTGATCGCACCGTTGCCTTCGCCGGATCGATAGTAGTCAGCCGCTCGATCAAACATCGCTCGGTCGTCCAAGAAGATCGCCATCGCCATCATCGTTTGCAACATCGAGGCATCCCAGTTGCCATTGGCCGACGGATAAAAGTCTTTGATGACTGGGTAGAAAACGCTGGTGAGCATTTTTTTAAATTGTTGCTGGTCTTCCTTCGGCCAGCCGTCCCAACGGTGTTTCAAAAGCTCGGCAGCGTTGCAATACAAATGCCCCGCCATCCCTACCAACAGCTGAGCGTCGTGGTTGGTGATGGTTTCCAGTTCGGCGGACCAAGCGTTTAAGATCTGCGCAGATTTTCTAGCGTGGTCTTCGTTATCAGTTAGCACCCAAAGCAATGAGTGCGTGTAAGCGGCCAGGCCATCGTCGATGTAGTCGGAGCCGCCGATGTTCGGGTTGTTCCTGACGCCGCGTTGGACGTGCGGACGAGGATCAGGTTTCCAAGACAATCGGCCGTGACGTGAACGCTGTAGCTTTTCAAAGGCATCTTGCCATGACTGGTCGCCGGTGGCGATTTTTTCTTTGACGAATTCAAGATTGGCGGCAGTGTGAGCGATGCCGGGGTGCACAAATGATTGGGTCGCAGCCGACGTTTTTGATCCCGAAGCGTTGCCTGATTGAGCGACAAGAGCGGTCGCTGGCTGCAGGATCAGCAACGCGATCCCAATGACGGCTAAAATCGAGTTGGGCCAAACGTTTTGTTGTGTTGTCATAAGTGCAATTCTCAAGCAAACGAATTAACGTTCGGGCGAGGTGGTTGTGGGGCTGGCTTGTTCCAACGTTCCAGTTGTCACGAACGTGCCGATTTTTATTGGCGTTTTCGAGCGGTCTCTCTAAGGCTTTATCGGCCGTTGTGGCTTGAACCCCAAATCCTTGTGCGCAGACTCCTTTTTTTACAGTTTTTTGGACTTAGCAGCGCTGAAGAAAATCAATTGCTCCGGTCACCAAAGGCGAGCTTCGGGCCTGAACGACGTCTGTGTCAGCGTCCACGGGTTTTGTGTTGGAACGACAGCGGGCGAAGAAACAAACTGCGGACGACCGTGCACTGGAGACGTTTTTTCGGTTACGATAACGTTCGATCGCAGCTCGTTTGAATTGTTGTTATTAGAAAAGTTATCGATGATTTTTTGCCAACGCTTTGTTTTTTTCTTGGCACCGTTTCTGTGTTGCAGTAGCAGCTTCGTTTTTTCGCAGACGCCCACCGATTTTTCGGCTAAGCAAACGTTGACCCAAACCTTGATCGCCGAAGATGCGACTCAACTGGTGCAACAAGCCCGCGAATCCGGCGACATCATTCGTGGAGCGATCCTGTTCCACCAAGGGAACATTAATTGTGCGCGCTGCCACCGCCCAGCTGCCGGAAAGACGCGACTTGGTCCGGACTTGAGCCAACTGGCCAAGGACATGACCGACGAAATGATTGTGGAATCGATCTTGGAACCGTCGAAGGTGATCGCTAAAGGATTCGCGTCGAAAGCGATTTTGCATGTCGATGGTCGAACGCTGGTGGGGCCGGTGATCAAAGAAACCAAAGACGAAATCGTGCTCGGGGATTACTCCGGGCAAGGCGGCGAAATCAAAATCGCCGTCGATGACATCGACGTTCAACGCGACAGCAAGGTTTCGGGGATGCCTGATAGTTTGGTCGACGAGATGAAGAACCGGCAGCAGTTCTTGGATTTGCTGAAGTACGTGATCGATTTGAAAGAACGCGGGCCAGACGCGGGCACTGCGAACTCTGGCGTGGCCCAACGTGAATTGACGGCCGAAGCTAAAGGACTTGTGCTGATTCAGCAGCTGAACTGTGCTGGTTGTCATGCATCGGATTCCGTCACCGCGCTGGTGCAGCCGACGATCGCGCCACGATTGAAGTGGTCGGCAAAGTGGGTGAACCCGCAGTACCTAGAAGATTTCATCGCCGACCCGAGTCACGCCAAAGCCGGCACCAAGATGCCCCAGATGCTCGGCCATCTTGATCGATCCACTCGCGAGAAGACCGCGAAAGAACTGGCGCACTTCATCCTTTCTAAAAGCACTAATAAGTTCAAGGCACAACCAATCGACCCGCAGGCGGTAAAACGCGGACATGAAAAATTCAACTCCGTCGGCTGCGTCGCTTGTCATGCTCCTCGCAACGAAGGTGCGGACGAGATTGCGTTAGAAGATTCCAAACCGCTGGGTGGTTTGTCGACGAAGTACAGCTTGAGCGGGTTGATTGATTTCCTCGAGAATCCGCACGCGTCACGCCCTTCAGGGTACATGCCGAACATGGGTTTGACACATCGCGAAGCGGTTGACGTGTCGAGTTTCCTGTTGCAGTCGCGACCATCGCCGGCGCGGAATCCTTGGAAGTTGAATGAGGGTTTGGCAGCAGCGGGAAAGGCTCACTTTCAAAATCTCGGCTGTGCAAGTTGTCACACGGAAGTGAATCTAGGACCAAACGAAACTGGCATGGCACCCAAGCTTTTGGTGTCGCTGGATCGAGCCAATACGAATCAAGGTTGTTTGGCGGTCGACCAAAACACGAATAAACCCAAGCAGGTACCCAACTTTCATTTAAGCGACCAAGACCGTGACGACATCGTGGCAGCGATTGCGAACCGACCGCTTAAGTTGACCGATCAGCAACGTGTCGACCACACGTTGCACGCTTATAACTGCACCGCTTGTCATCAACGCGATCAAGTTGGCGGGGTTAGCGCCCAACGAAACCCGTACTTTAAAACGACTAACTTGAACCTTGGCGATCAAGGACGAATCCCGCCGACATTGACTGGCGTGGGTGCGAAATTGAAAGCCAAGTGGACGCGAGATGTTTTGGTCAACGGCAGACGCGTGCGGCCGTATTCAAAAACCACGATGCCGCAGTACGGCGAACAGAACGTTGGGCACTTGGTGGATCTGTTTCAAAAAATGGATCACCTGCCAGCGACCAAGTTTGCGGCGGTACCTGACACCAAGGCGGCGATCAAAACGGGGCTGCACTTGGTCGGAAACAAAGGCTTGAACTGCGTTGCTTGCCATACGCATAAATTCAAAGCGGCCGACACGATGCCGGCGGTTGATTTGACCGAGATGGCCGAGCGGTTGAAGAAGGATTGGTTTTATCAGTACATGTTGGATCCACAGAAGTTCAGCCCCAACACGGTGATGCCTTCGTTTTGGCCTGGCGGTAAAGCAATGCGTCCAGATCTTGCCGGTACGCCCAGCGATCAACTGGAGTCCGTGTGGTTGTACCTGTTGGACGGTCGTCAATCGCGAACACCGGCGGGTGTGGTGCGAGAGGAACTAGAGATCGTGGTCACGGACGAAGCCCAAATGCTTCGCCGGCGTTACCCCGGCATGGATAGCAAACGTGGGATCGGCGTCGGTTATCCGGGCGGCGTGAACATCGCGTTCGATGCGGAACAACTTCGGTTGGCGACGATCTGGCGAGGCAAGTTTGTCGATCCTGGCAGTGCCTGGAAAGGTCAAGGCAGCGGGCTAGTGAAACCGTTAGGCCCAACGATCAATTTGGCCAAGGGCCCCGAGTTAGATGATCAAAAGGAACCGTGGGTGTGGACGGAAGAAGGCCGACCTGGGAAGCATCAGTTCAAAGGTTACTCGTTGGATGCAAAACGGCAGCCAACGTTCATGTACGAGTTCGACTCGGTTGCCGTGACTGACTTTTTTGAACCGATCAAAGGGCAGCAGGCGACTGAAAAGACGCAGTTGCGACGAAGCGTTTCGCTGATGTCGACCACGGAACGCCAAGGGTTACGGTTCCGACTGGGCGCCGGGGAGAAGATCCAACAGATCGCCGAGCGAGAGTTCACCATTGGCAAGCTGAAGATTCGGGTCGAATCTGGACAGCAAGCGAAGATCGTTGATGCTGGTAAAGGAAAATCGCTCGAGTTCATATTCGATTTAACGCCCAACCAAAAAATCGAATTCGTTGTCGATTATCTGTGGGACTAACGAGTCCTGCCTGCATTCGTTTTAATCCATTAAAATTAAGTTCCAATCTGGATCCGAGCCATGCTCATCATTTTAAAAGTGCTGCCGCTGCTGGCCGCTTCGATGCTTCTTCAGCAAGAACCGCTAGGCGAATATTGGGGAACCGCCGAAGAAGAAGCCAAATACTACCAGCTCGTCGACATCCCCTTGCCCGACGATTTGGCGATCGAAGCGGGCAGCTTTGAAGTGATGCCGGACAAAAAACGCCTCGCAATCGCGACGCGACGCGGTGATATCTTTTTGGCCGATGGTGTGTTTGACGAGCATCCCGAACCGAAGTTCCATAAGTATGCCAGTGGCTTGGACGAAGTGTTTGGAATGGCCTACCGCGACGGCTCGTTCTTGGTAACCCAACAAACCGAGGTCACGCGAATCACGGATGTCGATGGCGATGATCGCGCCGATCGATTTGAAACGCTCGCCGATGGCTGGGGCTTTCGCAACTATCACGAGTTCGCATTTGGATCCAAGCCTGACCCCGAAGGAAATATCTGGGTCTCGCTGTGCCTGTCAAAGTCTTATCACTCTTGGGTGCCGTTTCGCGGCTGGTGTTTGAAGATCACTCCCGAGGGAAAAACGATTCCGGTGTGCAGTGGTATTCGCAGCCCCTGCGGGATCGGACCGAACGAGACGGGCGAGATGTTTTATGCGGAAAGCCAAGGACCGTGGAACGGTTCGTGTTCGTTGAAGGTATTGCAGACCGGCGGCTTCATGGGGCATCCCGTCAGTTTCAACTGGTACGACTTGGCGCCAAATTTAGCGAAGCCAGAGGTTGAACCCGATACGCCGTCGCGTTTGGAAACCGAACGCAAACGAGTCAAAGAGCTGGTCCCCTACGCGGTTGTTTTTCCGTACAAACGAATGGGACGTTCGATTTCTGGGTTCGAGGTAAATCGAACGGGCGGAAAGTTTGGTCCGTTTGAAAACCAGATTTTCGTGAGCGATTTTAGCTTGGGCGTGATCATGCGTGCGACGACGGAGAAGGTCAACGGCGTTTGGCAGGGAGCCTGCTATCCGTTCCGCGAAGGTTTTGACACTGGATTACTGGCGGTTCAATTTACGCCCAATGGAAATTTAATTTCCGGTGGTACCAATCGCGGTTGGCCGGTACGCGGACCGAAGGCTTACGCGATTCAGCGGCTGGATTGGACGGGGAAGGTTCCGTTTGAGATCCACACCGTTAACGCAAAGCCGAAAGGTTTTAAGCTGACATTTACCAAGCCAGTTGATCCGAACGTGGCGGCGAACCCCGATACTTACCAAATGAAAACCTTCACGCATGTTTACCGTCAAGGCTATGGCAGTCCGGAAGTTGATCAGACCGAGCCAAAGGTTACCAAGGCGACGGTTGCCGAAGATGGCATGTCGGTTTTGGTCGAAGTCGATGGGTTGGTCCAAGGGCACGTGCATGATTTCTTTCTGCCGGAGATGCGCTCAGCCGAAACGGAGCGATTAGTGCACGCGAATGCGTATTACACTTTGAACGAGATTCCTGGCAAGGTCAGCACAGACCAGCCGGCAGAGACTTCGATGCAGGCCGCGCCAGTGCAGTCGGGTCGGCAGGCTCAAGCAGATTCAACGATGCAGCGGAAGCATCCAGTTCCAGAGAGCGATCAGTGGTTGACGTACTCGGGCAAGCCTGGCCCCGGCGCAGGCAAGCATGTGGTTTTGATCGCGGCCGATCAGGAATACCGCAGCGAGCAGTCGATGCCGATGTTGGCCAAGGTGTTGGCGGAGCATCATGGTTTTGATTGCACGGTTTTATTTTCAACGAACAAAGATGGTTTAGTCGACCCAACGATCGATTTGAAACGAGACTCAAAAGAGTTCCATCGAATCCCTGGTTTGGAGCACTTGGCCAAAGCGGACGCGATGGTTTTTCTGGCTCGGAACATGCGATTGGACGATGCGAGTACGAAGCATCTTTATGATTTCTTTGATTCAGGAAAACCGATGTTGGTGTTGCGCACCGGCAACCATGGAATTGCGCCGTGGTCGAAGCAGTACATGCTGGGCGACCAAAAGGTTTCGTTGCAACAGCTACTCGGCGGAACATTCCGCGGTCACCATGGTGGCTGGCATCGCGAGGCAACTCGAGGTGTGATCGTGGACTCGCAAAAATCGCATCCCGTGCTGACGGGCGTGGCTGATATTTGGGGGCCTTCGGATGTTTATCGTTGCCACACGGACAAGTCTCCGTTTCCGGCCGATTGCACGAAGTTGGTTTTGGGCCAGCCTTGCCAAGACCTGAACCCCGATTCGCCGCCGAACTTAAAGAAAGAGGCGCTGCCAATTGCTTGGGTGAAAAAGTGGAAAGGCAACAAAGGAATCGAATCGCCGATCTTCCACTTCACAATGGGTTCGGCTCGCGATTTCAGCAACGCGGGCGTAAGGCGAATGACGGTTAACGCCTTGTATTGGGGACTAGGGATGGAATCTGAAATCGATAAAAATCGCTCCGTTGAGATTGTTGGAGAATACCAACCGCTGAAATCTGGGTTTAATTACCCTAAGATTGGCGTTGAACCACGCAAGGCAGATTTCTACAAGTAACTAGCCGTAATTTACGAGTTGGTCGAAAATACAATGATCGCTGGCAACTGCAACGTTCTTGTTTTCAGCGGTTGGGCTTTCGGTCAATTGGTGTCGATCTGGTTGAGTCGTTTGTGATTTTGGTATCAAAACACATTCGCCTTGTTAGACTATGACGCTTTCCCCGATGAAGCCGACTTTTGAAAATGGTCAGCTTTGTTGGATTGTTAACAGCGTGCCTCAGTCGCAATTTCCATCCGCCCCTTTTTAAAAGACGTTTGAAATAATGAATACGAATCGACGAGACTTCATCAAATCATCTTCTGCGGCTGCGGCTGCAACGGTCACCGCCGGAGCGATGGCCTCGACTGCAACTGCGGCGAGTACCGTTTCACCGAACGCGAAAATTCGGATCGGATTCATCGGACCAGGTGGACGTGGTTTTTCTGCGCACGTCAAGCAATTGTCAAAACTGGCCGCTGAAGGCCAGCCGATTGAATTGGTTGCCGTTTGCGATGTTTACAACAAGCACGTTGACCGCGCGATTAAGCACATTGAAAAAGCTACCAAGGTCAAAGCCACAGGCTACGTTGACTACGTCGAAATGATCGAGAAAGAAAATCTCGACGCAGTGTGTATCGGTACTCCCGATCACTGGCACGCCACACAAATCATTCATTCGCTCAAAGCTGGCTTGCACGTTTACTGCGAAAAGCCAATGACCAAGACCGTTGAAGAAGCAGTCGCTGTTGTAAAGGCTTGGCAGGGGTCCGGCAAAGTCATGCAAGTCGGTGTGCAGTCGACGAGCTTGCCTGTTTGGAATCAAATCAATTCGCTGTTGAATGAAGGTAACCTTGGTAAAGTGCTGATGTACCAAACCGAGTTTTTCCGTAACAGCATCATGGGACAGTGGCGTTACTACCGGCTTGATAAGGAAATGACGCCAACGAACATTGACTGGAAACGCTGGCTGGGCACCGAAGAAGGCCTGGCTGAGTACGAACCGTTTGATCGCGAGAAGTATGCTCAGTGGCGACGTTACTGGCCTTACGGTAGCGGCATGTTCACTGACTTGTTCGTTCACCGCACGACTTCGATGTTGAAAGCGACTGGCCTTCGATTCCCAGGCCGCGTCGTTGGTGCGGGTGGTTTGTTCCTTGAGTACGATGGTCGAAGCGTCCCAGACGTCGCGACCGTGGTTGCTGACTTCAAAGAAGGCGTTCAAGGGTTGGTCACGGCCACGATGGCATGCCAAGAGACTCCTGTTCAACAAATGATTCGCGGTCACCACGGAAGTTACGTGCTTGGTAACGGCGAAGCGTTTGATGGTTTTGATTTCGTCCCCGAACGTCCGCAAGTTACACTTAACAGCAAGCTCAAGAAAAAGCGGATTACGACCAACGAGATCAAAGACACGACTTACGCTCACTTCCAGAACTGGGTGGAAGCGATGGTTGCCGAAGACCCATCGATGTGTAACAACGATCCACTGTTGGGGGCTGCTGCGATTACGACGGTGCTGCTGGGTGCTAAAAGCTACCGCGAAGGCAAGGTGTACTTCTTTGATGACCAAAAAATGGAAGTCAGCGAAGCGGATGATAGCTGGAGCAAGCGTTGGGAAGCGATTTCTGAGAAACGCGGTAAGCCGATGCACATCCCTGGCTGGAAAGCTGGCGACGCAGGTAGTACTCTGCAAGAGCCTGATCACATGAATTTGGCAGGGCCTTGGGTCGATGGCAAAGACCCAGCCGGCAGCTAAGATTGCCTGCAATATCAGGTCGGTATCGATTCTGTGTTGAAATTAACAGCCACCGCAAGGATACATGCCTTGCGGTGGTTTTTTTGTTGAATTTGGCAGCCTAGAAATTGGTAGACAAGGGTACGCTCTGGCCGCATAAAGCGGATACGTTTTGTTTTAAGGCTTAGTTTTGTAAGGAAATACTTCGGTTGCCGTCGGCGTAATAGCCGATTAAAGTGCAATCAGCTTATTCCAATTCGTGCCGCTGTGAGACCTTAGGTTGCTGGCGGCGACAAACTATCGTGAGGCAAAAAATGAAATATCTACTTTCAGTATGTGCGCTATTCGCACTACTGGCTCTTGGTTGCGGAGAGGAGGCGGTTGTTGATAACGCCCCTGCAGCTCCGGCAGCCTACGACGGCGCTGCTGGCGAAGTCATGGAGGTCGACAAAGACGCCTTGGCTTCAGCATTGGCCGCTAATGAGTTGACGCTGGTCGACTTTACTGCCACCTGGTGACCGCCTTGCAAAAAATTGAAGCCGGGGCTTCAAATGATGGCTGGCGAGTTCGCCGGTCGAGTAAAAATCGTTGCAGTCGATGTCGACCAAAGCAGGGATGTTGCACAAGAGTATGAAGTTAGTGCCATGCCGACGCTTGTGCTCATGAAGGGCAGTGAAGAAGTTGGCCGAGTAAAAGGTGCGAGCAAAGATAAGATCCGCGCGTTGATCGAGAACGCACTTTAATCGGTATGCAAATCGCAGAAAACACTGGACCGCTTCGGCGGTCCTTTTTTATGCGCCACTAGCGAGCGGTAGCGAGGCTAGCCCGCAGCCTTAAAATTCACGTGAGCATGTTCGTGATAGATACAGTGCCCGCTGCATCTAAGGCGTGAACATGGCCCCCATTTATCTGTTGGACACTTTGTTCAAACCCTAAAGCCGATCGATCAACGGCGGATCAATTTAAAGCGGGTCGATCAACGCCTCGTCCATCGCGATCGAGATGCCTTGTTCGAGAAACCTCACCGACAACAAAAAACGCGTCTTGCCTTCGCGACGAATCACTTGCCCTTCGTAACCGGCAAACGGCCCGCTTTTAACACGCACCGGTTGTCCGGCTACCAATCTGGCCTCGGGAGTCATACCTTCCCCCAGTGCGACAACGTTGGCGATTCGTTGAAGATCTTCGACCAACTGTACCGGGTCAGGAACGGGCGTGCATTTGGAAATGCAATTCGTCGTCATCGCTTGATAACGATCTTCTTCGCTGGCCAACATAAATACGTAATTCGGGAACAGCGGAACATAAGAGGTTCGCATCCGACCACTGGGCGACCGAAAACGCTTGGTGATCACCGGCCCGTAAAAACGAATCTTCTGCGAATACAGCTTCCGCATCAAATCCTTTTCGCGCCGCGACATCGTATACACCGAATACCAAATCGCCTGATCGTCTTCGAATGGCCGCGCATCGGTCAGCAAATCCGCAGGATAAATATCGTTTTCTTTGCCAAGAATTGGCATGACTTGAACCAGTCCGTAATTTGAATAATCGTTTCGCTAACGAACACAAATAAACGCGATTGCTCAGTGCTGGTGTTAGCGTTGATTCGTATCTATTGGCTGCTGTTCGCGGTTTAATCCCCTCCACCTTGTAGCAGTCGATGCGAAAAGCGATGCCACTGCGAGCATGGAGTGAAAACCTGTGCCAAGCCCGACGCTAGTTCGAAGCTTCGATCATATCCTTTTGAAGCTCAACCTGCTCGGGCATGTTCAGTTCCGTGTAAACCGTGACCAATTTTTCACGAACGGCAATCGGATTCTCTGCACTGGGCAACGCCAACTGAAATTCGGCAGCAGCATCTTTGTATTTTTCTTGCTTCAGGTAAATCGTTCCTAGCGTGTCGTGATACCTGCCATCTTTTGGCGATTGTTTGACCGCTTGCCTGGCCAACTCAAGAGCCCGGTCGAGATCCGGCGAACCTTGATGAGCCAGCACCCAGGCGAGGTTATTCAAAACGATCGTAAACTTTGGCTCAATCTTATAAGCCAATTCCAAGTGGGTCGTCGCCTCTTCAAACTCTTCGTGCTGCCAAAGGATATTACTAAGAGCGAAGTGGGCCATCGGATTGGGATCGTCGCCTGCGATCACACGATTGAGTTCACGACGCACTCGCACAAAATTCCTGTCATCGGCACCTTTCTCGTCAGCCAGCTTAATGAGACGCTCGTAAATCGGCAGGTGATGTGGTTGAGCACTCAGTGCACGAAACAGATAAGCGACTCGCTTGCCAACTCGGTTTTCCCCAGCTTGCTCAAGGTCATGTCGCATCGTAAAGAACTCAGCATTGGCCAGTCGCATGGCCTTATCAGGTTGGGCTTTCATCCCTTCCACAAGCACTTCCTGAGCGTCATCAAATCGCGATTGCTGTGACAGCGAGTTGGCCAGCAACCAGCGGGCCTTGCTGTTCATTGGATCTTCATCCAACAACCGCGTAAACAACTGCTCAGCCGTTCGAAGCGACGCCTTCTGGTCTTCGATTCGGTTGATTTCTCCTTGGTACTTGGCGATCGCAATATAAAAAGTTGGATCTTGTTGGGCTGCAATTTCCAACGCCGCAATTGCTTTATCAGGATTGTCGTTGGTCCGGTGATAGAGAGCCCATGCTTGTTGAATCATCGGCGTGTGATCTCGTGAACGCGTGAGGTGACTCTCCAGTAGCTTAAGCGGCAGCGGGGCATTTTTATCTTTTCTTGAAAACGCGATCTTCAATGCTTTGACTCGGTGCGCCGGCGGGAAGCCGACTCCGTCATCGGGAGCCAACTCATCCAAAAGCGCTTCCGCTCGTTCCTTCTCGCCGGTCTGAGCCAACACAACCATCCATTGCAATTTTTGCAGCGGCGTAAGCTCTTGGTCTTGCAGGAGGCGAGCGAAATAAGTTTTGGCTAACTTAAAGTCACCGTCTTCCATCGCCAACTTGACTTCGTCGGCGTATCGGTTGTTAATGGTTTTGCCGCGTCCCATCACTTGCATTCCGACGTAACCCAAGAACCCAAGCATCAACAGCGCTGGAATGATGAACAATACTTCGCGGAGACCAGAGTTCGCAACGCCACGAAAGAAACGCACCGGAGCCGTCACGATCATGTACGGCAACATCATGATGCCACGGCCAAGTCCCTTTAAACCTCGCCAGACCTTGCCGCCGAGCGAAAGATTTTCGTAACTCTCGTAATGTTCGTCAGGGACTCCCGATTGGTGGAACAATCCCAAAAGTCGCATCGGCAAAAACAGCACCTGCAACGGGAACACCAAAACCGAAATCATCATCCGGCCAAAACCGCCTAATGCGGAATCAATTTCCGGTTCTCGAATTTCATCGGATCCCACCTCAGGACGCGATGGCCCGGTAAGCGATTTAATGCGACGTCCGAAAGCGTTGAACCAGCTCATGAGGGATAGGTGGGAGTTAGATAATGGAAGCGGGTCGTCCAGAGATTAAATACTTTTCAACGATTAAAACCAACAGCTAGGGCGAAGCGCTTCGCGACAGGTTCACTGCGACGAGCGATCGACTGGTTTTTTATCGGTTCAAAAGCAACATTCAAATTTCGATCTGTGCTCGCCATGCCGACGCACTCAGCTGAGCTCAGACTGACCAGATTGTAACCTTTTCCGGCGAGTGCGGAATGGAGGTAGCAGACTATAGGCTGGAGGTAACTAGAAGGCTATATGCAGGGGGCCGCTGGCTATTGCCCACAACCTTCCGCCCCCCTACCTCCAGACTCTCGCTTCCGGCCTCAAATAAACCGGTCGCCCACTGCTGGCGGATTGCCTCGCAAAAAATCGGCGATTGGCATGTTTTTTTTACCGGCCGGCTGGACAGCTTCGATCGACAGCAAACCATCGCCCGTCTGCACCAGCAATTTTTCTTTATCACAAAACGCTACTTGCCCGGCATCAACGGCAGCAGGCGGTGCTTCAAGCGAATCACGGTCGACCACGATCGCCCGATGCACGATCAATCGCATCGGCTGTTTTTTCTTAGGAGCATGCCAATTGGTAAAACTTCCGGGCCAAGGTTGAAACGCTCGAATCTGATTAAACAACTGCACTGCAGGACGTTGCCAATCCAACAACCCGTCGGACTTTTTCAACCGCGGCGCCTTGGTCGCCAACGCTTGATCTTGCGACTCTCCGATCGCCGCCTCGCCGTCCCATTTTCCCAGCAAACCGATCGAATCCACCACCGCGGCGACGCCCAGCTGCGCCAATTTTGGCTCGATCGATTCAGAGGTATCCTGATCCGTGACGGGCAATTCGCGAGTCGCCAAGCAAGGCCCGCCGTCAAGTTTTGCAGTCATGTGAATGATCGTAATCCCGGTCACTTGGTCGCCGTTGTACAAACACCAATTGATCGGCGCCGCACCACGGTACTTTGGCAGCAGTGAACCATGCAAATTGATTCCACCTTTTTTTGCCGATCCAAGGCATTCTCGGGAAAGGATTTGTCCATAATCGCAAACAACAAATAAATCTGCCTGCAGCTCCTGCAACACCGCAATCGAATCCGCAGCGTTTGCATCGATCGGCTCATGAATCACCAACCCTTTGGCTTCAGCAACGTCACGAGTTGGATTGGCGGCTGACTTTCGGCGATTGCCCGAATCCGCGATCGGCCGAGTGTACAACGCACACACATCGTGATCACTGGCCAGCAAAGCCTCAAAGGTGGGCACAGCAAACGGGCCGGTGCCGAACATAACGATTCGCATAAAAGTGCCTTGCAGCAGTTAGTCAAAAAAGGGGGAACAAGCGGTCGACATTCCAAACAAACAGAAACAATCGCTAACAAAACTTCGTTTCATATTCTTTCAATCGGTCCATGATTGCGTCGTCCTCAGGAATGTTGCCTGTCGAGCGTTCGTTCTCAAAAATCAATTCAAAGTCTTCCAACTCACCCGCGATCGCTGCCTTGGACGATTCGCCAATTCGATCCACAAACAACACTCCGTCCAGATGATCGGTCTCATGCTGAATGGCTTTGGCCAGCATTCCGTTCACCGTTGCATCGATCTCGTTGCCGCCCAAATCGTAAGCTTGAACATGAATTTGTTCCGGGCGATTCACCACTGCGTTGACACCGACGATGCTCAAACATCCCTCTTCAAACTCATCACTTCCCTTGGGCGCGCTAACCACTGGATTGATAAACACCATCTCCTCTCCCTCGCCACGCGTGCCGCTTAAATTCAACACGAACAATCTGAACGGCAAGTCAACTTGGTTGGCGGCCAAACCAATTCCTTTGGCTTCGTACATCGCATCAAACATATCACTGACGATCTGTTTGAGTTCTTCATCGACTCGCTTTATCGGCTTACTTTTGTACCGTAGAGTTGGATGGGGGTACTGAATAATGTTCAAACTGAACTCCGGTAAATCGATTAGTGTTTTAGGTGGATGACAGCAGGTTTGAGGGGCCAAAAAACTCACACCTGCCAAGCAATAAAATCAGCTTGCTTGGAAATAACATCGTGTCAGATTTGATGTCAAGCAGCACGCATTACTTTTTTTTGAAAGTGAGAACAACTCAAAAAAATAAAAGTAATTTGCTTGACATTACGCTTCAGCTTGGCAGAATGACGAACCTTCCAGCGGCTGTAGAAAAGCTAACAACGCTGCCCGTGAATTTCAATCGTTGAACTCCTTTCAACGACTTTAATTCACTCAAACAAACCCACCTTCCTCCACCACAATCCCTTGATCTTCGTTTTCCTCAAGGGATTCTTCAAGCAACATGCGAAATCAATTCCAGCAGCTATCCCAAAATTGTTTTCTCGCCGGGCTTCTACTAGCCACTCCGCTTTACACCAACACATACCGTACGATGCTTTTTGAGCAATCATGACGTGAGCTCAACTCATAGGGTGCCTAACGACCGAAGGAACACGACTGTTCAGGCTTACGCTGGGATGGATGATCTATCAGGCACCCTTTTTTCTTACCTTTCAAAAGGAAGCAACACATAACTTGGAGAAGTTAGTGTTTTTGGCATGATGCCAGATCTTAAGTAAGAAAATTTTTGTGAGCTAAACTGCGACTCAGCAAGTAAAGCTCTTACGGTATTTGGCAGGACGCCAAGTACCGTTTTTTTGTGCATTTATCTTTTCAAAACCGCCACCTCACTGATGCAGCCCGACACTCACTTACCGACCAACACCGGGCTGATCGCCTTTGGCTCAAATCAAGGCGATTCATTGCAGGTTTTCCAGGCATCCATCGACGCACTGCAACGAATCGCTGGCATTACGGTGGTCTCTCACAGTGAACCAATCTGGACCGCACCCGTTACCGGCAGGCAGGCCAACCCCGCACAACCAACCGCGGCCCAGACGCCTTACCTGAATGCTGTCATCCGTATTCACACACGGTTAAACCCGACTGAACTACACCTACAAAGCTCAGCCATCGAACACCAATTCGGCCGAATCCGAACGGGGCGGTGGCAAGCCCGGACGATCGACTTGGACTTATTGCTTCTGGGCGACCATATCGTTGACACGCGTTGGCTAAAATTGCCACATCCACGCATGTCTTTTCGGCGTTTTGTCCTCGAACCCGCCGCCGAAATCGCCGCCGATCTACGACACCCAACCTCGCAATGCTCCATCGCAGACCTGCTCAACCGAATTAACTTGCCTGTTAAAACCATGGCACTGGCATCCCCAAGCTCGGAAATCCACACCGTCGCACTTGAAAAACTGACGCTCCTGCTATCAAAACAAAATCCGCAGTGGCAATTTAAAAAAATATTTTCCACCGAAAAACTTTTTCTACTTGATGCAAATTTGACAATGGTTGTGGCTTTTGACAGCCCCACTTTTAGCACTGACGACGACGCTTGGCAGCAACTGAAAGAACACGCGGCACGGTTCGCCGGTCCGACGCTGCATCTAAAGCATCCCGCCGATTCGCAGGTCGCCCTAACCGAGCTATCGGCCGCCCTCCAAACGATTGGCCAACAACCAAGAACCCAATAAATCGAGGCATCGAACCGCGGGGCCGAAGATCGAACAACGAAAACGTCCGCCCCAACAGCCGAAGGGCCAAATCGACAGCTCAAACGGACCATTGCGGCGATTGGCTCACGTTTCACTGCCGACATCCGGTTTTTATGATCAATCGGCGGATTATTTTGGCCTGCGACAGGCAATGAACCGAATTCAGCCCTATGACGTGGTTGCAGTTTTTGGCATAATCCCGCCCTTTAACGCTGTAGTTCACGCTTGAAACAATCGCAGACGCCTCATTCTTGGGCCCTCGCACACGAAATTACCAAGCGGCTTTGGCGAACAGAACGAAATTCGCAGCCGCACGATTCATTCAATTGGCCAACCGGAAGGTTCCGGAAGACAGCTTCGGTTAGCTGGTAGGCTAGGAATATTGAATGAGCGTCCCTTGGCAGATATTAAAGGAGACACATTGATGTTTAAAATTTTGAATACCCGCGGATTGGGTGTTGGCGGAAAACAAAACGAGCTGATCGAACTGGCTCTTACTTTTGGTTTCAACGGTGTTGAAGTTGACATGGCTGATTTGGTCGGTCGTCACGATGCCATGGGTAAAGAATTCGCTTGTCAGTTTTTGAAAGCTGCCAAGAGCCCTGCATCGGAAGGCGATACCGCCAGCGGTGGAAAGCACCTAACCATCGGTACCTTCCTGCTACCGATCGAGTTGAGCGGCACTGACGAACAGTATGCAACTTCGATCGCCAAAAACGAAACCATCATCGACTTGGCTTCGGAACTCGGCGCCGAGCGATGCTACATCGAAATCGCACCCAACTGCGAACACTTCTCATTCCAAGAGTGCTTCGAAAAGCACCAGACTCGCTTGCAAGCGTTGGCCGAGCAATTTTCTGCCAGCGGCATCAAGCTTGGTCTTGCGTTGCAAACTTCAAAGGCTGAACCTGCCGATGGAACGTTCAAGTTCATCCAAACCGCAGAAGAACTTTTGACATTGGTCAAATCAGTCGGTCAGCCAAACGTTGGCGTATGCGTTGATACTTGGGAATGGGCACTCGGTGGCGGAACCGTCGAACAACTTTCCTTCGACCAAATTACTGAAATCCGATTCGCCGACGTCAAAGCAGACGCGAAAAAAGACGAAATCAAGCAGTGCGATCGCACCGCATTGCCAGGCGACGTTGCTGATTCTGTCAGCTCCAAAGTCGCCGCAGCGGCCGTCGCCAGCGGACTTCCTGTTGCGATTTCAGCTTCTACCGATCTGTCGACCTACTCAGGTGACACTCGCGATAACGTTGTCAAAGCAATCAGCAAGCACTTGGATTGGTTAGCCGAAGGCAAAGACCCTGCCGCAACCATCGCTGCTGAACTAGCTGAAGCCGAAGCCGCTGAAGCAGGTGAAGGCGAAGAAGGAGCTCCTGCCGAAGCTGCAGCCCCTGCAACTGCCTAGTCGCCAACGCAAATCCAGAGTACCCATCAAGCCCTGATCGAGTAAAATCGTCAGGGCTTTTTTTAAAAATCAAACGCTTTCGTCAAGACATTCGACTTCAACCAATCATTCAAACATGTCTCAACTAAACAAATACAGTAGCCGCATCACCCAACCCAAAAACCAAGGCGCCTCGCAAGCGATGCTCTACGGCACCGGGATGACCTCCGACGACATGGACAAAGCACAAGTCGGAATCGGCAGTGTTTGGTACGAAGGCAACACCTGCAACATGCACTTGGACAAACTGGCCCTCGAAGTCAAAAAAGGCGTCGTTGAAGCTGGGCTGGTCGGAATGCGCTTTAACACCATCGGCGTCAGCGACGGGATCTCGATGGGCACCTCGGGAATGAGCTTTTCGCTGCAGTCTCGCGACCTGATCGCCGATTCGATCGAAACCATCATGAGCGCTCAATGGTACGACGCCTGCGTCGCATTACCCGGCTGCGATAAAAACATGCCTGGCTGCCTGATCGCGATGGGCCGATTGAATCGTCCCAGCCTAATGGTTTACGGCGGCACGATCCGCGCTGGCCGACACGCCGGTTGTAAACTGGACATCGTTTCTGCGTTTCAATCTTACGGCGAACACCTCGCCGGCAAAATCGACGAAGAAACTCGCTGCAGTATCTTGAGAAAATCGATCCCCGGTGCAGGAGCCTGCGGCGGAATGTACACCGCCAACACCATGGCCAGCGCGATCGAAGCCTTGGGCATGGCGCTGCCATTCAGTGCTTCCATCCCAGCCGAAGACCCAGCCAAGATCGACGAATGCCATCAAGCCGGCGCCGCGATTTTGAAGCTACTAGAAATGGACCTCAAACCGCGCGACATCATGACCCGCGCGGCGTTTGAAAACGCCTTGGTCGTCACGGTTGCCTTGGGTGGATCCACCAACGCAGTCTTGCACTTAATCGCGATGGCTCGCAGCGTCGACGTGCCACTGACCCTCGAAGACATCCAAGCAGTCAGCGATCGCATCCCATTGCTGGCTGACCTCAAGCCAAGCGGCAAGTACGTCCAAGAAGACTTGCACGCGATCGGTGGAACCCCAGCGGTGATGAAGTTTTTGCTGAGCGAAGGTTTACTCGACGGCAGCTGCATGACCGTCACCGGCAAAACGCTTGCCGAAAACTTGGCCGACGTTCCGGGCTTTGCCGCCGACCAAGACATCATTCGACCGCTCAACAACCCGATCAAATCTTCAGGCCACATTCAAATCCTCAAAGGCAACCTCGCTCCCGACGGTGCCGTGGCAAAGATCACCGGCAAAGAAGGCAACTCGTTCGAAGGCATCGCCAACGTCTTTGATTGCGAAGAAGACATGCTGAAAGCTTTGGAAGAAAACAAAATCAACAAAGGCGACGTGGTCATCATTCGCTACGAAGGTCCCAAAGGCGGACCGGGCATGCCAGAGATGCTCACCCCAACCTCCGCCATCATGGGCGCTGGACTCGGCGCCGACGTTGCCTTGATGACCGACGGACGCTTCTCCGGCGGATCCCACGGTTTCATCGTCGGTCACGTGACTCCTGAAGCACAAGTCGGCGGGCCGATCGCGCTGGCTCAAAATGGCGACAAAATCACCATCGACTCGGACAAAAACCTGATCCAAATGGACGTCTCCGACGAAGAACTCGCCGCTCGCAAGGCAAAATGGCAAGCTCCACCATTGAAAGTCACACGCGGCACGCTGTACAAGTATATTAAGAACGTGAAGTCGGCATCCGAAGGCTGCGTGACCGACGAGTAGACACCGCTGCCGTCGTAGGTGAGCTCGCCAGAGTTCAGAAGCACCGGCACTTCGCTCGAGATCTGGCGGCTCCGGCGATACAGTCCTAACCAGCCACTTCATCGCATCTAGCAGGAGCGGCCCAAGCCGCGGAAACAAAACATGCTCGAACTGATCGCTCAAGGACCGACGCTTGACTTCCGCTGGCGGCGTAAGCTGCCGGGAGCCACCGTCGAACTTGGTCGATCAACCCAGACCTATCGCGTCCCCTGGGACAATCAAGTCTCGCGTCGACACGCGACGCTTACTGCGACCGAACACCGACTGCACGTCAAATCAATCGCAGACGCCGCCAACCCGATTTTCTTTAACGGTCGCGAAGTTGAAGACTTCTTCGTGCGGCCGGGCGAGCACTTTGTCATCGGCAACACGTCGTTCATGGTAGCGTCAGACCAAGCCTTCGGTTCGCTGTCGGCCCCCGATCCGATCCGCCAACAAACCTTTTCTGCGGATTTCCTAGAACAAGTTCAATACCGCGACGCCGACCGACGCATCGATGTTTTGAACCGACTGCCCGAAGTCATCGCCGAAGCCAACAATTCCGACGAGCTATTGATCGGAATGGTGAATACCCTGATGGCTGGCATCTCGGCAGCAACCACCATCGGCGTCGTGCAACTAAACCAAGACCTCTCGCCGCTGGCTGGCAACCCCCGAACCGAAAATGCACTACAAACCAATGCTCAGCCAAACAACGCCGGACAACTAAAAGTAATCCACTGGGACCGACGCGGTTTAACTCGCGGCGATTTTCAGCCGAGCGAAAAGCTGGTGACGCAAGCGATTGAAGTAACCCAAACGATTTTGAATGTTTGGCAGAACGGCGCTTCAAACGCTGCGAACTACACGTTCGACTACGAAAACGATTGGGCATTCGCTTGCCCAATCCAAACCGAAGCAACACCCGGCTGGGCCGTGTACGTCGCCGGCAGCAGTCGATTGAACCAAACCCCCGAAGCGATTCAAGAAGGCGAGCTCGAAAGCGACATCAAGTTTTGCGAGCTGGTCGGTTCGACGCTAAAGAACTTGCTACGAGTCCAACAGCTAGAGCGTCAACAAGCGAGCCTCCGGACGTTCTTTTCTCCAGTGGTCATCGACGCTTTGCGCGGCCGAGCCCCCGAAACGGTTTTGCAACCTCGCCAATGCGAAGTGTCGGTTTTATTTTGTGACCTGCGAGGATTTAGTCGAACGTCCGAACAAATGGCCGACGATTTGTTTGGTTTACTGTCGCGTGTTAGCGAGTCGCTGGGTGTGACCACGCGTGTGATTTTGGATACCGGCGGTGTGATTGGCGATTTCCATGGCGACGCGGTGATGGGTTTTTGGGGCTGGCCGCTCGAAGACAAATCGCCCGTACAAACCGCGCGGTCAGCGGTTTTGGCAGCGATTCAAATCCAATCGGAATTCTCGCAACTAGCCAGCCAGCAACCTGTAGCCAACGAGTTCACGATGGGCATTGGTATCGCGTCAGGAAATGCAGTAGCTGGAAAAATTGGGACGCTGGACCAAGTCAAAGTAACCGCGTTTGGCCCCGTCGTGAATCTGGCAGCTCGGCTGGAAGGTATGACCAAACAGCTGAAGGCGTCGATTTTGATCGACGAAAACACCAAGACGTTGCTCGATCAATTAAAAGAGCAAGGAGACAGTCAAACGAATTTTGCCCACCGCCGCATGGGGAACTTTCAGCCAGTTGGCATGGCCAACCCAGTCCAACTGCACCGAATTTTGACCGGCGGTGAACAAGACGTTAAGTACCAAGCCGCTTACGAGGCTGCATTGGCCCTGTTCGAAAATGGAAAAATCGAACCTGCGATCGCCAAACTAACGGCCATCGCTAAATCACCTGACGGCAATGTAGCCGATTCCGTCATTCAGTTTTTACTTGAATTCCTGCAACAACCCAGAACAACCAGAACGACCGACGGCATCATTCGAATGCGAGCCAAATAGTAAACGTTCAACCAAGAGCATACCCCGCAACCTTCTTAAGCGACGCATTCCCTGTATTGTCGCCAAGTGTTGGGGTAAGCACTGTAAGGCAAAGGCACTGTAAGGCAAAGCTGTTTTTTTGAATCTGGGCATTCTGGCAGCCCAGCGCAGTAGCGAGGAGCCTGTGGAAATCCTCGCTGTCAGCGAGGAAATGTGTTGATGGGCTTCCAGCCTGTCATGCGCGCAGACAGGCTGGCAGCCCACCTCCACATTTTTTAGGCTTCGCCCAAACATGCTAAATCAATAGGCCCTAACGCGTCGGGCTACCATTTATTTGCAAAACCGATTCACCCTGATAAGCACTCAGCACGAATTGATAGAACACTAGCCAATGGGTTACAATCACAGGACTTATTCTCCATCCAAAAGCCTTGAATAAAGTTGATCTACCGGAAACATGGCGCAAAATACAAAAACGAAAAACAAACTGGCCGACAAACAAGCCGATGAGTTTGACTTTAAGTCCAAGTTCGCAGGGCCAATTGCAGCGATGTCTCATCTAGAGCGATCGCTGCTGATGGCGGAAATCTCGATGATGTCCTACCTGAACGTCCAGCAATGCAACATCGCTGCAGGCCAAATTGGCTTCACCCAAGGCAAGTTTTTTGACCGCAGCGGATCGCAGGCTTATTGGTTCCAAAGCGAGCACGACAGCGTGATTGTTTTCCGCGGCACCGAAGCCGACGACTGGAACGACATCAAAGCCGACGCCAATGCTATCGCCGCTCTGGCTGAAACGGTCGGTAAAGTTCACAGCGGTTTCAAAGGGGAAGTCGACGAGATCTGGCCGTTGATCGAAAAAGAGCTCGAAGCAAACACGAAGCCACTCTGGTTTTGCGGCCACTCCCTAGGTGGTGCACTGGCTACAATCTGCGGCGGTCGTTGTGTTTTATCTTATCTGAAAATGGAACCGATGGGCGTGTACACTTTCGGCAGCCCTCGAGTCGGATGCCGGCGTTACGTCAACCACGTTCCGCTGTCGCACTATCGATGGGTCAATAACAACGACATTGTGACTCGCGTTCCTCCTGTCCTGCTAGGCTACCGTCATTCTGGAACCGAGCAGTACCTTGACCACCACGGGCGACTTCGCGACTTGAAAGGCTGGCGCAAGACCAGCGACAAGCTAAAAGGATTCTTTAAAGAGCTGATGAATTTTCGAATTGATCACCTAGGCGATCACGGAATCGATGACTACATCGACACCATTTTCAAACTCGTCCGCAACGAGCGCAAGAAGACCGCCAAAGCTGATTAGGTGCGGTGATTCACCAAAACGATGCCGCCCGTTTTAAAAATCGATTGCCACGTCGTTCGCAATCGCCTCCCAACGCTACTCCTCGCTCGACGGACTTGCGACCAAACACTCGGCCAACGCTGCTGGCGGTTTTGCACGCACCGCTGTTTTTTTCGCAAAGCGTTGTAAGTTGCCGCAATAAATGCAATTTTCTTTCGAACAGTGGGCATTCAGCCCCCCCGGTCTACAAGCAAGCTTCCATCACCAAAAAACGCCCGAAAAGCTCGGCGGATATTCAAGGTGGATTGCGGCAATATTTGGGAATCACCAAACTTGTACATGCTAAATTACCAGTAGCCAAAAACTTTTCTACTCCAGACCACTTCCGCCTCGATGCCGCTGCTCGTTCACTGCCCAAACAACTGCCAGATTCGCTTGCCGTCCAACCGGATGGGTAAGGTCGTTCGCTGCGTGGATTGCCAAACTCCGATCCGAATTCCCGAACTTGATACGCCGCTGCTGCGAACGGGCAACTGGGTTGAATGCCGAGCAAAACGGGCGATCAAAAAAACGGAGTTTAGCAACGGCACCGATCCATCTGATCTGCCGGAATCAAAAGCCACTGAACAACCTTCGGTTCATCCCTTGCCCGTAGATTACCAGCGGTCATCGTTTAGCGAGTCAGAGGCGGAGCGTCCCCTCGAGTTGCCTCCACAGACACTGCCTCAGCGGTCCGCTCGATTGCTCAGAGCCAAACCATGGCGGATAGTCCAACCGCTAACCCGCGTCGATCTTGAGGACCGCATGCCGTCGCTTGAACTGGAAGCGGAACCATCACCAAGCGTCCATTCGCCCCAGAAGCCAACAGAAGGTCAAACCCAATTATCCACGGTCGATGATGTTTCTGGTCAAGAGTGCAGCGACGACGCCAAGTAACCGATATGGCAGCTATTGATCCACAAGTTGCTCGGGGGCTTCACTTCGGCTACGAAAGAACCGCCGCAATCGGTTTGACCAAGCAGTAATCTTTTGAACTGCCGAAGAAACGTTACACTGGATCTGTTCACGAGCCTCGCACCTTCCGACTCGCCAGCCCACGATGCCAACCACTCCTCCTGACAACGAAAAAATAATCTACCTGACCGCCGGGGCAGGGGGGATGTTTTGCGGGAGCTGCATGCACGACAACGCGTTGTCCCGAGCCCTATCCGAACACGGCTGGGACATCCAACTGGCGCCGACCTACACGCCCATCCGCACCGACGAAGACGACGTTAGCATCGACCGAGTGATGTTTGGTGGCGTCAACGTTTACTTGCAACAAAAGATTCCGCTACTTCGGTATTTGCCCGCGTTCCTGGATCGCTTCCTCGATTCGCCCTGGCTGATTCGCAAAGTCACTTCCAAAGCCATGGAAACCGATGCCAAGATGCTCGGCCAACTGGCTCACAGCATGTTGCTGGGTGAACGCGGCAACCAAAGAAAAGAAGTCCGTCAGCTGTGCAAGTGGTTGCAGGCCATCAATCCAAAGCTGGTGATTTTTTCAAACATCTTGATCGGCGGATGCATCGAACCGCTCAAGCAAAAAACGAACATCCCGGTTCTGGTGACCTTGCAAGGCGATGATGTGTTTCTCGATAGCCTCAAGGAACCCTATAAAACGCGATGCATCGATCAAATAAAACAGATCACTCAGCACGTCGATGGCTTTATCGTGCAATCGAATTTCTTCCGCGACTACATGGCAGAGTACTTTTCGATTCCGCTGGAGAAGTTTTATGTGACGCCGTTGGGAATCAACACCGCAGATTTCGAAAGCTTCAAACGAACTCACCAACCGCATCAACCTGACCAGCCACACACGATCGGATACTTAGCTCGACTAGCACCTGAAAAAGGCTTGCATCACTTAGTCGACGCATTTCTTGAGCTCAAGACACGCCCGAACACCCAACACATCCGCCTGAAGATCGCGGGTTGGCTGGCTCCAGAACACCAGGCGTACGCGGATCAACAATTCGATCGACTAAAATCAGCGGGACACGAGGATCAATTCGAATACCTCGGCGCGGTCGATCGAGCAACGAAGCTGGAGTTTCTGAAAAGCATCGATCTGTTGTCGGTTCCAACTCAATTTAAAGAACCGAAGGGGCTGTACGTTTTAGAAGCGCTTGCCGCCGGCGTTCCTGTAGTGGTGCATCAGCATGGGGCCTTCCCAGAACTTGTCAGCGAATCAACCGGCGGCCTTTTGGTGCCTTACGAAAACCCACCATTGCTGGCCGATGCGATCTTGCGTTTGCTGGAAGATCATCAACTGCGAAACGAAATGGGCAAGGCCGGCCAGCGTTACGTTTTTGAACAGCGAAACGCTGCCCAGATGGCCGCAGCAACCTCACAAGCGATCGACGAATTTTTCCAGAAACAAAAACCAACCATGTAGCGTTGGCCCAAAGCCTAAGCTCTTAGGCGTTTGGTACTGCGGAAAAGTTTATCACCACCGATAGACACGGATGTGCGTTTAAAAATCCGTGGTTAATTTCTTTCCTGCCTGGCACAGCGAAAAACTAATTGCCTTCAGGAGCGATCGCGTAGTTCACGAACTTCAACACCCCGTAATGCACGAAGTACTTCATCCGCCACGCGAACGCCGGAAGTGACTTCTCGGATCTCTGATGACCGATCGTGCTGAGCGGTTGAGTTTCTTTGTGCTCGGTAATGATTGGTGGGAATAGCGATTTGATTCGCAATTTCTGTTCCCAGTAATGCTTAAGCTCGACATCGACCGGTCGATAAAAATGATTTTTTTTGTCGAGGAACTTCTTAGCACCACTGCGAGAAAAAATCTGCCCCGTATTACAGATCGCCGTACTGGCGTTAAAGTACAACGAATAGGGCCTACGCTGATCGGTCATGAACGAAGTGAAGTATTTCTTCATGCTTCGCTTTTTCCAATTATAAAGTTTGACGATGTCCCAATCTTCCAGCGCTATCAATTTTTGAAGACAAGGCATCGGATCTTCGACAAACGCGAAATCGTCTTCCAAAACCATCGCATGCGTCGCATCGCTGTCTAAGAAACTCCGCAACGCTTTCAAGTGAGACTTATAGCAAGCGACTTCGTTGATCGTTAGCGGCGTGTGGTAGGCCCAACCGTTGCGAGTCGACTGCGGGAAGTCCGCGATATCCAACTCGCGTCCGTCGACCGCTTGGATGCGAGTGAAGTCCATCCCATAGCGCTCGAACTCCAGCTTAGAATACGCGAGCCGATCCTGGCTGCGATCCAAGTTGATCAAGTAAGTTGCTAGTTTGGGCTCGGACATACGAATGGGTGTGCATCACGGGACAAAGCCCGCAAAACTGGTTCGTTTAAAGGCGGTTTTCAAAACAAAAACCAATGCTATCGCCGACGACTGGTGACCGGCACAAAAAGCCATACATAGTGTTAGAGGATTCAAAGCATTCGAGCAAGACCGATATTTTGCCGCTCTTCGAAATCACACGTTGCCGCCCAAAACCTGTGATAAAAACAATCATTTGAGTGGGCCATCCGACGGTCGAGCAACTGGTAAAACCCTGACACCCCAGCAAACACCGCACTCGGTTCCCACTTCACAAGTGGCTTAGACACTGGCTTCGGTCAACACACCATAAGCCTCGTACGCCTCACTCAACATGTCCTTGAGCTCTTCGGGCTTGCGCCGGACACGGCTTCGATAAAAGAACATCGTCTGGCCTGCGCCTTCCAACGAATCCCCCGCGTGGCCTTCAAAATACCCCAGCACCGTCGGCGAAAAATAACTGCGAATCGAGGCTTCGTCGGGCCCTTTTAAAACAAACAGCTTTGAGAACTCAGGATGAGTATCAAAGTCAATATCCTGAAACCCCATCGCGCCGCCGATTTTGTCAAAGAACCCTTGCGGCCGCATCGAGAATTCAGGGCAGCCAAGCAAAGATGACTGCAGAGCAACCACGGTCTGATTGTGCGTTGTGGAATTTTTCCCTGAACCGGTGACGAAGGCATAATCAAAGATCGAAATCTTGACGTCTCCGCTATCACCTTCGATCAAATTTCGCATTCGGCGACTTCGACCACGCGTGAACAACCTAAAGCCATCAAATTGGTGATACGCCTCGCCCTCTGGGTCGTCAACAAAATGCAACCCCAGCAACCCCGCGTGCTCTTCAAATGCAGCCGTGCGTTTCTTCTGCAAAGCGTACGACCAGTAGATCATCGCCGCCACAAAACCAATGACGCCAGTAAACACAAAAAACATCTGCATTACATTCTCCTCGACCGTATCTACTTCAACTGAACTAATTCGGATTCGTTTTTCGGTGGCTCCGCATCCTTGGGATCTTGCCACTGGTCAGCAGAAAAATGTTTGTCGTAAACACCGTAGTCATGATATGCAATTTTTTTGGCCAAGCGATACGCCCAGCTTCGCTCAGGAATCGGAGTTGATTCGGGAGCGTACTGAGAAGGATGCGGCTGAGCAGCTTTGAGTTCTGCAAAAGCCGTTTTACGAACCGTTGCGTCTTTGGCTCCATGTCGGTTGGCCAAGTCCTCGATCAAATCTGGGCGCTCCAGCACGATGCAACCCCGAGTATGCTCGGCCGCGGTTCGGCGAAAGTCGTGCAAGAATTCGGACTCATTGAAAACCTCTTCCAACGGTCGCTCGTCGTGAATCGAATCTTTAGCAAACTGAATGATCGGGCAAGGCTCGATATCGCCCCACGGATTGATGTGGTGCGTGAACCCGGTCGCGGCAGGGCAGAGTGCTTGACCGTCGGCGTCGTAGTACGCATCGATGATGATGATCGGTTTTTTGCAACGCATGTCGACCACGAATTGACGGGCCTTGCGCTGCTGCTGCGGAGTCAGCGCCAGTTCAGGGGCCGGATCGGGGCCCATCGGCCGGTACACGTGATACCAAGTGTACATGACGCCCATCTCGATCAGTCGGTCTACCCACTCTTCACGCAACAGGTCGTCAAAGTTGGTCTGGCACAGGCTCGTACAAACGCCGGTCATGACCTTGTTGTCCAAGCAGTGCTGTAAACCTTGCATCGTTTGAGACAACACGTCCGCTTTACCGCGACGCTGATCGCTAATGATCTCGGTGCCTTCGACCGAAATCAACGGCGTGACATTGCCGCACTTGCGGAGCCGCTTGGCAACTTCGTCGGTGATGAAGTGGCCGTTGGTAAACACTTGAAAATAGACATCCGGATGAGCTTCCAAAATGTCAAACAACTCTTTATGCATGAACGGCTCGCCGCCCAGCAAACCAAAGAAACTGTTGCCCTGTCGTTTTGCCGAATCGATCATTCGATTCATCGCTGGCACGTCGATTTTGTGTTGCTTGGCAGCCACATCGACCCAGCAACCGGTGCAGCGCAGATTACACGAGTTAATGATCGAGATATAAAGGTAAGGCGGAAAGAACTTGCCTTGCTTCAGTCGCTTCTTATGCTTTTGAACACTTCGCCAACCTTTGAAACCCATGTTCCAAGCCAGCTTCCACAGCAGTCGCTTATCGGTTTCAAACAGCATTCGTTTGGCGAGCCCAAAATACATATTGGCTTCCTATTAAAGCGATGGACAAATTCTTGGTGGTTGCCAAGCACGACGTTAAACCAATAGGTTTCAGTTAAACCAACAGGTTTCGGTTAAACCAACAGGTTTCAAGGCCGGCAATAAATCAATGCGAACCGTTGGGCATTTTACCCAAACGCAAACTCGACGGGCTTGGTTTCAATCACCAACCGACAAGATTCCTGCAACCGGCCAATCGTTTTAGTGAGCTACCGCTCAACCAGCCGTTCCTTTGAGCCCAATTGCCACCCATTAACGAACAAAAGCCACACTCAAAGATGTGGCAATTCGCGTCCGTGGCAGCAGAGCGGATCTGCGGCTGATGATGATCGACGAGCAGTCAGTGAATCTAGGCGTTTCCAAAAACGCCTGGACAAACCAAGAGCTTATCCCACAACCTTTTCTGAGCGACGCATTTTCTGCTTTGTCGCGAAGCCTTGGGATAAGCACTGAGTGAGACTACTTTTTGCGATGCCGAATTTTAGCTCGCATGCGTCGTTTTTTGCGACCGACTTTTCGGCGGCCTTTGCCGGTTTTCTTAGTACCCACTTAGAGATTCCTTAAATAAATGTTGCTTCAGCGGTTGAGATCAACCGCGTGTATTGGTTTTGCTCGCTTGCAAACGGCAGTCTAACTTCAAATGATACCGGTTTTCGCTTTGGATTCGAATATTTCGAATCGATTTCCCGCAAAATTCGGGCCGTTATGTTAATGATCCGCGGTCGAATTCACAAGGTAAAAACCTCGGCGAGGGCTCAAACGGTGCAACCACCGACGTCAAACTGACTATATCGGCAGCTCTGGAGTCAAATTTCAACGATTTCCATCGATTGACGCCCATGCCATCTGCTGAGCTTCGGCTGGACGCATTGGGCGTTTTCTAGCGACGGAAGTGACCCAAACCATGTTCTTACCACGAAATTCACGAAGGGTTCGAAAGATTCGATTCTTGCCCTTTCCGGAGATTCGTGTCTTTCGTAGCTGAAAATCGCCGCCGCAAAAAATGGCCGATACCTGCTGGCTTCAAAGTGGCTTGGCCGTAGCGGCGTCTCTGACGAGCTGTTCACGGCCTACATCAGCACCACGCTTTTCAAAATTTGCCCTGTCGAAAATCGCCTCGATCGACTCTAACGTTTTCCGAATTCAAACCACCTGCCCCCGACGTTTATTCCATGTCCCAACAAGCTCCCAAACAAGCTCCCAAACAAGCTCCCAAACAAGCTCCCAAACTCGCCCTGATCGTTGCCGCCAGCGAAAACAATGTGATCGGCATCAACGACGATTTGCCATGGCGACTATCGGCGGACCTCAAGCGATTCAAAGCCCTCACCATGGGACACGCCATCATCATGGGTCGAAAAACCTTCGACTCGATCGGCCGCCTCTTGCCAGGTCGCCAAACCGTGATCATCACTCGCAATCGGGATTTCAAATTCGAAGGCGCTGCCGTCGTGCACTCCATTGAAGACGCCTTGGCCGCTTGCCACGATCAAGAAACCGCCTTCCTCACCGGTGGCGCAGAGATCTACCGATTGGGGCTTCCACGGGTGGACGAGATCTATCTGACTCGAGTCCACACAGAGATCGACGGCGATACCCTATTGCCCGAGATCGACTGGGACCAGTTCGAACTCGTCACCACCGAAGCCTTCCAAGCCGACGAAAAAAACGAATACGATTTCACGCTATCGCGATACGCGAGAAGGTAAACAAGCCTTCGGCTTTAGGAGGCAGGATCCCCCAGCGTTTTTGGCGGGATAAACCGAAGCTATCGCCAAGCAGCCAAGCCTAAAACTTAGCTCCCCCCAATAACGCGACACCAATCGCCACCTACTTCGTGGTCGCAATCTTATCGCGGTAGACCTGAGCGTTGCTGTCGTGGTAGCGACCGTACACTCCACCGTAGTAGCTGTAGTTGCCGTACTGATAACCGTACTCGCTGTAGTGCGGATTCTCGTCCACGCCATTGACGATCACACCCATCCAGTTGGCTCCAACTCGATCCAACGTCTCTTTAGCCTTCTGCGAGGTCAGCTTAACGCCTTTGCGAATACGAGTCACCAAGTACACACCATCGACGATCGTGGCGATCGTGGCCGGATCAGAAACAGGCAACACAGGAGGCGAATCGATCAACACGTAGTCGAACTTTTCTCGTAACGCTTCGATCAAATTGCGGAATTCTTCGGACGTAACCAATTCACCTGGATTGCTTGGACGGCCTCCAGCAGGCATCAAGTACAAGTCTCGCTGAAGCGCACACTCTTGGATCGCTTCGTCCAACTCCATTTCGCCCGACAACACACCCAACAACCCTGGCGACAATTCTTGGCCAAAGTACTGGTGTACTCGCGGACGGCGGAAGTCAGCGTCGATCAAGCAAACCTTCTTACCGGCTTGTGCGATCGAAATCGCAATGTTCGCAGTCGTGGTCGACTTGCCATCCCCCGGTGAAGGGCTAGTGAACAAAATCGTCTTGATGTCATCCACATTCGATCGGAAGAACAATCCTGTTCTAACGTCACGGAATGACTCCGATGCCGTTGCCGATGGCTTGTGAGCCGCCACCAAGGATGCGTGTCCCTGCTTGGCTTCGATCTGGCGGATGTTGATTCGAGGAATCCGTCCGACCACTGGAATGTGCAGCCGTTGGAAAATCTCCGTTGGGTTGCGGTAAGCAAGTTCGCTTTGGTCGACCAAGATCGCCAAACCAAACCCTAGCAACGATGCCAAGACCGTTCCCAGTGCCAACGACTTTGGCAACGATGGAGCCACTTTGGCACCACGCTTAGGCGTGTTCAACACTTTCACGGTCGTCGTCGAATATTTATCTTTCGAGAGAATATTGAATTCAGAAAGCTTATTTACAAACCCACTAACGAGTTCGCCTTTTTCGTCGATCTGATTTTGCAATAGATTCAGCTTACTGATCCCAGCCGCTACTGCCTGAGCTTTTTTAGTATCCGTTGAAATCTCTTCTTCCAACGCTTGTCGATTCTTCAACAAACGGCTTTGCTCGTGCTGCAACTTCAACTGGTACATGCGAATCCACTCACGATTTTCGCTGGCACGAAAATCTTCCAAATCCATTGGCGGCTTGTCGCTCTTCACCGAAAGCTGTGACTTAAGCTGTTGTGCCTCAGCTTGAATGTGGTCTTCCAAATCATTCAACTGACCGGCCAAATCGTCTCGCTGAGTATTGTAAAACTTGATCTGCTTGTCCAACGAGGTGATGGACTTGTGACCGCGGCCGAACACATCGGAGAGCCTTGCTCGTTCGAACTGCAAGTCGGTCAATCGTGAATCTCGATCCCAGATCTGCTGTTGAACCGCCTGACGACGTTGCAAATCTGGCTGCAAGTTACGGATAACTCGGTCGCCACCAAGGGCTTCTTCTTTGAAAATTGCCCGTGTGAGATTCAAGTATTCCTGAGCTTCAATTGCGGAAATCTTGACTTGAGTTTCGTCAATCATTCCGGTTTCTTGATCGATGCTAAGGTTTTTGGCCAACAGCCGAGCTCGATCTTGAACTTCTTTCAAGTTACGCCGCAAGCTATCGTGCTGGTCCTGCAGGCGAAATAGCTTCTTGTTGTGCGGGTTGATGATGTTGCCTTGACTGTCCGTCGATTCGATCCCCAACTTGACCCACAAGTTGCTTCGCTCAGTTTCGGCGTATTCTTTATCATCAGAAAGCTTGTCCTTAAAGCTCTGGATGTGATCCTTTACTTTTTGGCTGTCTGTCTTTGAGTCTTTTTCGATTTCCGTGTTATAGGATGCAATGATCTCGGTAACGATAGTCGGCAGTTCGTCTTGATCGGGACCAGTACAGACGATGGAAAGGGTTTCTTCGCTGACAGGCAGCACTTCAAGCATTTCTTTCAAATCGCTTACCGGGTATGTCGAATCGACGAATGTCTTCATGCCATCAAGATTTCCTCGGTCGACGGCTCGCCTTAAAACCAATTCACTGGCAATCAAACTGATCTGCTTGTCCAGTGACTGCTTGCTACTGCGGAACTCGCGATCGATCAGGGAGGGCGGACTCTGCGTCGTGATCATCAACAACGCATTCGACGAATAAACCTTAGGACAGTTGACGTAGTATACGTATCCAATCACTGCCCCAACAATCGAGAACAATGCAATTAGGTACTTCCGACGTTCCAATGGGCCCCAAATATCAAACCCACTAGCAGGCTGATTTTGAGCTGGAGCTGGACTGTAAGCGTTGGCGATAGGCGCCGGAGCAGGTTGCAAACTAGTTGCATTCGGCGAAGAGGCAGGAGTGGTCGGGAGTAGCGTCATTGTGGTGTTTCAGCAACGTGGAGGAGTTGGGGCATGACGCGTTTAACTTTGGCATCATCCGTTCATTGTAACGACGACGCCTTATAAGCTAGGATATTTTACGTAGTTGGGTAATCGTTTATAGTGGAATCTCTGCTAGACTCAGCAACTTCGGTAACAATCGTGCCGACTGGGCAAAATAGGCAGCCCGTCAGTGTTTCGTAAACGCCACAATCCAATCGCGAGATATCCTCCCAAAGGAGCGCTCTCGTCCCGATTTGAGCAAATCGGGATTACGACGGGTATGATCAGTTTAACGGTTGTGGCGTCTTTTGTCTGTCACTTTTCAGAATCAACCCAAACTAAACAAAACGCCAACTGCTACAGGCGGACAGCTTGAGGCAGGTGGATTTCAAAGGCAAAAGCAGATATTCTTCACCAAAATTCAAACGGAAATCAGACCGTCTGCCAAGCGATTTTCAGATGTAAACCGAGCCAAACAAAACCCGAGCCAAACCCCGCCCAGTCTAGCCAGCTTCCCAAGCTTGTAGATTCTTTTAACATTACGCAAAGCTGGTCGTTCGGGTTCAACGAAAAAACGTCTAAATCCAAGTTCTCACATCGCTGCCTTCTTGGAAAAGCCGGAAAAGCTTCCTTTTAGTTTCGATGCAAAACTACTTTGGATAACTTGGATCACATCTAGCTTTGATTGCCAACCGGCGCTTCACTTACCCGCAATCCCAACCGCACCTGCTAGGCGGTGACGGCCCCCCCAAAAAGGATGCTCCGTCACCCAGAGGGACGGAGTCTGCTTTGGCAGACGACAAAATCGACCACAGCCCCACCAAACTAAATCGCAGTAAACTGCTGCTACCCGTCTTTTCAGACTAACCAAAAACTAACCATGCAACAACACACTACGAAGGGCATCGTGCTCGCCGGCGGCACTGGCAGTCGCTTGCATCCAATCACACAAGCGGTTAGCAAACAGCTACTCCCGATTTATGACAAGCCGATGATCTACTATCCGCTGTCGACTTTGATGCTGGCCAACATCAAGGACATCTTGATCATTTCGACGCCACAAGATTTACCGAAGTTTGAATCGCTGCTAGGCGATGGTAGCCAATGGGGCATGTCATTCAGCTATGCTCAACAACCAGCCCCCAACGGTTTGGCCGAAGCGTTTATCATTGGTGCGGATTTTATTGGCGATGACAATGTTGCTTTGGTTTTGGGCGACAACATTTTTTACGGCAACCAGTTAACAACGATCCTCGAAACGACCGCTTCGCGAACCGAAGGGGCGACAATTTTTGGTTACCGTGTTCACGACCCACAGCGCTACGGAGTTGTAGAGTTCGATGCGAACGGCAACGTGATCGCGATCGAAGAAAAACCGGAACACCCTAAGTCTAATTATGCTGTGCCCGGTTTATACTTTTACGACAACCAAGTCGTGCAAATGGCAGCCAGCTTAGAACCTTCTGCTCGCGGCGAGCTGGAGATCACCGATTTAAACCGGATCTACCTGCAACAACAGCAATTGCGAGTCGAATTGTTCTCACGAGGATTCGCTTGGTTGGATACAGGCACCAAGGATTCCCTGCTAGATGCTTGCAATTTTGTTGCGGCGGTGGAAAAACGCCAAGGTTTGAAGATTGCCTGTTTGGAGGAGATCGCTTACAAAATGCAATTCATCGATCGTAGCCAACTGCGAAAGCTCGCTGAACAGTACAACAATTCTTACGGCAATTACCTGCGTAGCGTGATCAATCACTAATTGCCAGTCGCCACCGCTTGAGACAACTCGAGTGACGGGCCGACCTCTTTTAAACACTTCTAAATCGATTCGAACATGATTTTATTGCTTGGCGGAAACGGATACGTAGGCCACTCCTTCCAGCGACTCTTTCAACAAAGCGACGTTGAATTCCGTGTGATCTCACGAGCGGACTACAACTATGCCAATCGCGATACGTTGATAGAGCTAATTCGCCAGACGCAGCCAGAATTTTTGATTAATACCGCAGGCTACACGGGTAAACCCAACGTCGACGCCTGCGAGATCTACAAAGCTGACTGCCTTCTTGGCAACGCGATACTTCCAGGCATCATTCGCGAGGCTTGTGAGGCGACCAAGCTGGCTTGGGGACACGTGTCGTCTGGCTGCATCTACACCGGCCGCAACACAGACGGTTCTGGCTTTAAAGAAACCGACGAACCCAACTTTTGTTTCCGAACCAACAATTGCAGTTTCTATTCCGGCTGCAAGGCAATCGGCGAAGAAGTTTTGGCCGATGCAGAAAACGTTTTTCAATGGCGTTTGCGAATTCCGTTTAACCATCTCGATGGGCCTCGGAATTATCTGTCCAAACTAATCAACTACGATCGTTTGCTCGACGCCGAGAATTCAATTTCTCATCTGGATGAGTTCGCTGCCTGCTGTTGGGCCAGCTGGAAACAGAGAATTCCATTTGGCACGTACAATGTGACCAACACCGGCTCAGTAACCGCTCGCCAAGTTGTGGACCTAATTAAAAAGGAACTGAAGCTCGATCAAGAATTTAGTTTCTTTGAAAACGAAAACCAATTCATGAAAGTAGCGGCCAAAACACCTCGCTCAAACTGTGTGATGGACAACTCAAAGTTGACCGATGCGGGTGTTAAAATTTCTTCTGTGGAAGACGCAATCATCCGCTCGTTACGAAATTGGCATCCGGTCAGTCCACGCGTGCCCAACTTAAGCACCGGGAGCCCAAACTGATGAAAACGTGTGCTTGCCGGTGGTACAGAAACACGTTTTCCACCACTCACTTCAAAAACGCAAAGCAGCAGGGATCTCCAATCGCCTGGCGGGTAGGTAGTGAACTGCCGTGATTGCCTACTACCTACTATTTGCACTGGCCACCTGTGCTGGTCATCGCCCCTTTCGGGAGAGTCGACAAGTAATTGTTTGCGTTGCGATCGTTATGGCGACTGCCATTGGGATTCGCCATGAAGTGGGTGGAGACTGGTCTACCTACCTAACGACCTTTACCCGCGCTCAGAACAGCTCAATTGAAAACTGGCGATACGTCTCTCACGACATCGGATATGCGGCATTAAACATTGCTTGCCATAACTTGGGACTCGGCCTTATTGGCGTAAATACCATCGCCGGCGCAATCTTGATGACAGGCATTGCAGCTTTCTCACAACGCTTCGAGGCCCCTTGGCTTGTTTTCGTCTCAGCAACTGCTTACCTGGTCGTTGTTGTCGGAATGGGATACACAAGACAGTCGATCGCAGTCGGGTTCGAGCTGCTGGCCCTGATTGCCATTATGGATAAAAAGGCAGTACGTTTTCTGTTTTGGATTGCGATGGCTGGAGTCTTTCACAAATCAGCGTTCATTTTGCTACCCCTCGGAATTTTCGCGACGCAAAACCGTACTCAAATTCACTACGCTGCCGTCTTAGCCAGTGCTTGCGTAGGCATTTACATTTTGTTCGCCGCAGAAGCCGTCGGATATGTCGAAGATTACGTTGAGAGTGATCGATATAGTTCAACGGGTGCGTTAGTTCGTTTGGCCATGAGCGCAGTTGCCGGACTCCTTTTAGTATTCTTCCACAAGCAATTCTGCGACAACACTTCAGAGCGATTACTCTGGGGAATTTTTGCTGCGGTTACGGCAGTCGCAATTGGCCTGACGCAATTCTCATCGACGGCTGCCGACCGCTTGGGGATCTACCTGATTCCCCTCCAATTATTTGTATGTGGCCGTATTAACCGCCTGAGTAGCAACTCAGCAATTCCAGTGGCTGCCGTCATTTGCTATGCGCTAGCTTTAACCGTTTGGTTGAATTTTGCTGTTCACGCAGACGCATGGTTACCGTATCAAATTTCACCTAGTATCTACCAGGACACCCCACACCACTGATGAATAGAAAAATTGTTGCAGTTAGTGATGGCTCCCTCGTGCCGTCGACGAGGTATCGGGTGGATCAAATACTGACGGGATTAAATGAACTTGGCTGGGAGAGTGATTCAATCTATGGCTATGGGCAGCTTGACCAACGCATCAAGGGACGACGGACTCAGTTTGCTTACCGGTCGGCCTGCCGGTTTCTGCGTGCTTGGAAGACCGCAACCGTTTCTCACGATGGCCCAGTGTTACTTCAACGTCTTGCAATTCCATTTTCGAGCTTGCCGGAACTAGCTTTATTGAAGCGTAATCAACGTGTCGTGTTTGACTTTGACGATGCAATCTATCTGAATCGACGCCAACAGGATTGCCAGCGTCGCCGCCAGTCCCTACGACGAGTCTTTTCCAAATGCCGGCATGTCATTGCAGGAAATGATTTTTTAGCGGAACAGGTCGAAGGCCTGGCCCCCATTACGGTGATCCCTTCATGTGTTGATACAGACATCTACCGTCCCTTGGAAAGCCCATCAGACGGCCCACCAACTATTGGTTGGATGGGGACATCGGGAAATTTCACCAATCTAAACCAATTGATTAAGCCGCTGGCTGAACTTAAGCAGCGGCACGATTTCAAATTTGTAATATGTAGTGATCGAGAAGACCGCGATTTGTTTCAAAGGCTGAATGCGGATTTTGTTCGTTGGAGTCCATCGCTAGAAGTTGCAACATTACAGTCTTTCGACATCGGAATCATGCCACTCGATGACACCGCTTGGACTCGAGGAAAGTGTGCTTTTAAACTGATCCAATACATGTCAGTCGGGCGTGCAGCTGTCGCTTCACCGGTGGGAATGAATCGAGATGTGATCGATGGCCAAAGCAATGGCTTGTTCGCTAATGAGCAAGATTGGTTTGAGCCTTTGGATTTGCTTTTATCCAGCCAGACCAAGAGAGTTCAAATGGGAATCGAGGCGAGAAAGCGAGTCGTGCAGGAATACTCCACAGCTTCCGCGGTGGCAAAGTACGATCGTTTATTCTCTAGCTTATCCTAGAGTAACGTGACACTCGACCGCAGCGAAACATCGTTGTCTTCCGAGGGCACCTACGTTCAAACCGAAACCATAGCGACACTTTCAAAATCCGCCATGTTAGCTAAGCTGAATCTCATTCGATGAAATCGCCGACATAGCTTGGCGCCCCCCCCACAGTAATCAAACATGACTGACGGCCAACCCAATACCATTCCCACCAAAAAAGCCTTGGACAAATTTATTGCCAAGACCGCTGGGGGGACATTTTTGTTGCAGATTTTCTATCTAGCGTCAGGATTTACCACGACACTGTTGTTGACCCGTTGGATCGGTGCCGAAGGCCTGGGAGCCTACAACTTTGTCACTTCTTGGATGCTGCTGGTCGTCATTCTGGTTATTTTTGGGTTCGAGGACTACTTGGTTCGCGAAACAGCGGCTGCGCGTGGTCGCCAAGATTCCCAAACCGCGAATCGACTATGGAACTTTTCGCGTGGTTTTATTCTGACTTTTTCGTTGCTCGCGGTCGCTTGCATTTATTGCTTGCTCCCTTGGTTAGAATTTGAAGACCGAAGCTTACGCCCCACGTTCATGGTCGGACCGATCATGATACCGCTATTGTGCATGATCGCGATTTATCGTGGTCGCTTTCGGGCAAATAAGCAGATCATCAAATCGCTGATCCCAGAGAATTTAATTCGCCCCATTTTGCAGATGACAACCATCGGTTTGTTGTTGTGGTCTGCAACACCCGGCCACCCAGCAAAGGCTTTGCTGATCAACGTGGTCACGACTTTTGTTGCGATGGTGTTTTGCATGCTGGCCGCACGCCGCCAAGACGCCAAAACAATGGCTGCCGACCAAGCCAACTTGAGCTCGACAACCGAAGCCAACTTTCTCCTAGATTACCTAAAAGCATCTAAAACTTGGCTACTTGGATCTTTGCCGTTTGTTGTAATCGCGGGGATCTCGACCATCAATCAACGCACCGACCGGCTTATGCTGGGGGCACTCCAAGACATAAAGAGCGTAGGCTTGTATTCAGTGGCAGTGCAAATGGCGATGGTTGTCAACTTTACCCTGCTGGGGCTAAACCAAGCGATTGCTCCGCTTGTGGCAGAGCGATACGATGCCAACCGCAGCAAGGAACTTCAGAAATCACTGATCCAAGCAACGAACATTGCGACCCTTGGTAGTCTGTTGATCGTGGCAGCGCTGATAGTGTTGGGGCCGATTGTACTGGCTATTTTTGGGCCTGATTTTTCTGACAGTTACTTACCAATGATCATCTTAGCTGTCGGGCAATTACTAAACGTCGCTTCAGGACCAGTGGGTACGATCCTTTCGATGTCACGCCAAGAACGCTTTGTCGGCATCGGTATGTTGGCCAGCGTAGTTTGCAACATCCTACTGAACTACCTATTAATTCCTCGGTACGGAGTTAACGGTGCTGCAATCGCAACAGCGGTTTCGGTAGGCGTTTGGAACCTACTGATGGTTGTGTTTGCCAAGCGAATCCTGGGGATCGATGGCAATATTGTCTCGTTTTTAATCCCAGCAAAATCCAATTGAAATGAATCATCTCAATCTTTTTATCATCGGAGCGCCTAAATGCGGTACTACTGCATGGCATGAGCACCTGAGCCAACACTCAGACATTACCTTTAGCGAGACGAAAGAACCGCATTTCGTTAGTGCAGGCTTCCCCAACTTTCGCTGGGCCACACACGCCGCGGCGATGCGACTCTTGGATCTTCCGAACAACGGCTATTCTGACTTCCGTAAAATCAATGCCAAACGCAAAAATCGGTCTCGCTGGCTCGTTCCCAGCCCGCCCGCTTCGTTACTGTCGGCAGCTTCGTTTACCAAAAAGCTATTGGGTTTAGAGAGCCTTGGCCTTGCCAGTAGGATACGACAGATTAACGAATATGAAAAACCAATTCACAATCCAATTTCAAACTCGGTTCGCCAACAGGTCCGCCAAGAATTAGCAACCAACCGACAGTTACTTGAGTCGTTTATAGGTTACTCAATCGACGCCTGGCCGCACGCCAACCAGCGACCACTAGCCACCATCGCTCCAGACACCGCCGGGAGGTTAAAATGATACGCCACGCAATCGCGAAAATAATCAGAGCACTCTCGGTGCTAAACTACAAAGCCAGATCACACATTCGTTGCTTGATTATTCGTCTCAAGTATCCTTCTTGCAAGATCGGCCGCAATGTAATGATTGGACACAATGTTAAATTCAGCGTAACCGACGGAGGCTCAGTTAACATTGGCGATGGTACGTCTATCAAAGACAATTGCGTGATCATTGCCAAGTATGGGTCTTTGGTCATCGGAAACAATTCGTTCATTGGCTGGGGCACGGTCATTTGCTCCAACCAAGCCATTCACATTGGCGAAGATTGTTTAATTGGAGAGTTCGTTACCATTCGCGACCAAAATCACGGCACCAAGTTGATCGACGCTCCGTTTCGTGAACAACCAATGAAAATCGCCCCCATTAAGATTGGCCGCAACGTTTGGATTGGAGCAAAATCAACCGTCTTAGCCGGCTCTACGATCGCCAACGACTCGATCGTTGCCGCCCAATGCGTCGTCAACTCAAATTTCAAAAGTGGTGTGATTGTCGGCGGGATCCCCGCGTCTGTAATCAAAAATTTGTCTTAAGCACTCGGTGAAAAGAAACTAGCCCGCTCGCTGCTACTCCTGCTACCTTTTCGCGACAACCAAAGTCAACGCCAACTCCACCCTTTCTCAATTAACTAGGCTTACTTTTAACCAAGATCAAGGTGCATCCGATGTTTTGCACTCGATAATTATCTCTGAAGCCAATTCAAAACCTCAAAACAAATGCTTCTTTACCGCCAATCTAAGAGCCCTATCTGATGTGTGGAATTAACGGATTCATTCAACCACATGGTGAACACCAGCAGAAACTCATTGATTTAAAATCAATGAACAATGCCCTGACTCATCGTGGTCCCGATGACGAGGGAACTTGGAGCCACGAGAACCGATTGTACTTTGGACATCGGCGGCTCTCTATCATTGACCTTAGCGCGGCTGGACACCAGCCCATGCAATCTCATTCAGGGCTGAGCTCGATTGTTCTGAACGGCGAAATCTACAATTACCCGAAACTCTCTGGCCGTCTCGATGTACAACTCAGAGGCCACTCTGACACCGAAGTTCTCTTGGAGTACCTTGAAAAATTTGGCGTCGAAAAAACGCTTAACGATGTTCGCGGAATGTTCGCCTTTGCTTATTTTTCAGAGAATGAAAAACAAATCATCCTTGCCCGCGACCCCTTTGGCGAGAAGCCACTCTACTACGGCAAAAGCAACGGAACGTTTCTATTCAGCTCAGAACTCAAGGCGATCGCAGCTCTGCCGACCTTCAAGCGAGAGATCAATCCGACAGCGGCGTCGATGTATTTTAAATACAACTATATCCCGTCTCCTTTGAGCATTTACAAAGACATCTATAAACTATCGCCCGGGCACAGTATTGCCATTACGCTAGGCGGCGAAGCAGGGACTGAAAAAAAATACTTCGACAAAGGCTACTCTGAAAACACAGAGTACAGTGAAGCAGAAGCCAACTTGAAAATTGAGGAACTTTTAGAACAATCGATAAGTCGGCAAGCGGTAGCCGATGTTCCCTTGGGCGTCTTGCTCTCTTCAGGCGTCGATTCAAGCCTGATCGCCGCCTTGCTTCAGAAGCAATCTTCCCAACGAGTAAAAAGCTTTACCATTGGCTTTTCTCAAAAAGACTACGACGAATCCACGATCGCCAACAGAATCGCTCAGCACCTAGGCCTCGAACACACGGAATACATTTGTTCGAGTTCAGACTTACTGGATCAAGCACAGAACATCGCTGACATTTATGACGAGCCATTTTCCGATTCATCTCAGATACCGACATTGCTCCTATCTAAACTAACGCGAAAAAATGTGACCGTAGCACTTTCTGGCGATGGTGGAGATGAAGTTTTTGCTGGCTACAACAGATACAAGTGGCTAGAAAAAAGCCTCCAGCGCATTCACAAAATCCCTAAGGCAATGAGGCCGCTGAGCCAACGCGGTCTCCAGCTCCTAAATCGCTCAGGCCTGGCAAACGCCTTACCTGTCCCTTATGCCGCCAATAAAGTCGACAAGTTGATTCAGTTGATGTCGTCAGACAACTTGACAGAGGCCTTTGAGATCAGCATCAGCAATCAACACTTGCCCGGCTTGACGAACGACACCGCACTAGACTTCAACCACGAAATTCGCAACACGCAAGACATGATGGTGCACGATCAAAACCACTACTTGCCTGACGACATTTTGGTGAAAGTAGACCGGGCCAGCATGGCGCATAGTTTAGAAACAAGAGCTCCCTACTTAGATGTTGATCTATACAACTTCTGCAAGACATTGCCACTTCACTACAAAATAGACGCTTCATCTACCAAAAAACCCTTGAGAAACATGCTCAAGAAATACCTAGGTGACGACTTGTTAAATGTTCCCAAGAAGGGATTCGCTGTGCCAATCGATAGTTGGTTCCGAGGAGAACTCAAATCATGGACACACGATATGTTGTCTACTTCTTCAATTAAATCTCAAGGATTCCTGAACGCAGCAGTTGTAGATCAGTACTTGCACGAGCACATGTCCGGCAAAAGAAACTGGCAGTTTCAAATATGGAATCTACTTGTTTTTCAATCTTGGCTTGCCAAGTGGCTATAAATTGAATCGATACTTTGAATGGCTTTGTCCAAGCTAAATTCTTCAACAACCATATTTCTACATCGCTGCCGAATTTCTGTATCACTGAGTAAACCGATAATTTCTTGCACGCCAGCTTCATCGACCTTCTGATCGAGCAAAACACCGGCATCGTAATTTTCGATGTAACGATCCACATCGCCAATGCCTTTGCCCGTGATCACAGGCGTACCCGTAGCCATAAATTCTGCCAACTTAGTAGGCATAGATGCTTTTTTTGAATAGTAGTCACGGATAAAGAACACACCAAAACTAAAATTCTCGTACACCGCCGCCATTTCACTGTGCTCCCGAGACTCAAGAACAACATTCTCCATTGAAACACCAGCATCACTCAGACACTCTTTTATGTATTCATGCTCCGACTGGTTCACAATATGAAGCTTGGCTTCTGGCTGCACCTTCAGCAGCAAATTGTACAAGTCCAAGACTCTTGGAAAATCGTACCAAAGCTGAACTCCGCCAACGCAGCCTAGACATATCGGTTCAGGAAAGTCCTCCACCCATTTAAATTTGTCAGCCGCCACACAGGTTGAAACAACACTGAACTTATCTTTGCTAAGCTTACTAGCGGATTCCCATGTCAAAATTTCATCCACTGCCGTTTCTGTTAGCGAAATAATGTGGTCAGCCGTATTTACAAAATAGCTTTCGAGCTTCTTGACCAACGAATATAGAAGTCCTTTTTTCCACGTTCCAGCATCGACTTTTTCATCCGCCCAAAAGCCACGCATATCAAAAACAATCGGAGTCTTATAAAACCATTTCAATGGCAACCCCATTAACATGGGGACATAGCTTCTCGAGTGCACCAAGGCCAGGCCAGACCTCCCAAGCTTCAACACACAAATCCAAGCCACAAAAACGTCATACAGAGTGGCCAGTAAACTTGGCCACTTATGATAAGCCCTATAATGCCAGCGGATGCCCTTTTCTTTACATAGGCTATCTACGAATTTCACTTTCTCGCTATTTTTTATATCGCTTGGTTTTTCAAAGCTTAAGAGCTCCACATCCCAATTCTCAGCTAATCGAGAAAGATAAGAAAGCACCTGCGATTGCCCCAAAGGCTCACACATGCCGTCATAACTGATGTACAGAATTTTTCTCGATTTCATTTTGTCTCTTAAGGAAGCCACTCGTTAGGCAGCGCGACATTGATTCTAAAATTGGCGGCAACAATGGATTATTTTTGAAGCAACTACACCACAAAAGAAACACCCTATAACGCACCGAAAACAATCTAACGAAGTTAGCGACGTTGTCCAGTGAAGCTGGGCGTTCTGGTGACCCAACGCTTTAGCGAGGAACCCTTAAAGCGTCTTCCTAATTTGCAAAACAGATTCACCCCGGACAGCGAAAAACTTGACAGAACAACCACCCCCTTCCTGCTCAGCCGCTTCTCAACTTCTTACAATTTCGGGCATACTGATAAATTTCTGATGCCCAAAACTGTGAATAAAAACCAACCAAAAATCTGCTTCATATTACCGTTGCTAGTAACCGCAGGAGCCGAACTGCAAGCGAGCAAGCAAATCAACGATTTGGTCATGCGAGGAGTAGAAGTCAAGGTACTCAGTTCAAAACCATATCGATCAGACCCTAAAACTACTGTAGCTTTTATTTCACAGCTTCACACATGCAACCAATAATTCGAAATTTCCTTTTTCACCGCGTCAACCCAGAACGAGAACAACTCTGGGATCCAATGCCGCCTGAGTTGTTTGAGAAATGCATTGCCTACATCAGTCGCAAATTCAAGGTCGTCCTACTCGAAGACCTGCTGGCGGATCCGGACAAGCATGCTCGGCAGTCAATTGCCACCATCTGCTTCGATGATGGTTACCTGGATAACTATACGCATGCGTTGCCAATTTTAGAGAAGTACGGTTGCAAGGCTTCGTTTTACGTTGTGACCGATTGCATTGATTTCAACCAGATGACGTGGACGCATCAACTGGACTATCGGTTCTTAAATACGGACCGTGAGCAGATTGATGTCCTATTCGATTTCCTGTCCTCAGAATTCCACGCGACCTCGCTTCCAACGCGAGAGGCTCGTATCGCTTATTGCAAGCGACTCAAACCTGCGATCAAACAGTTACCGAATCTGCAACGAGTAAAAGTTTGCGAGCATGTTGGAGCGATGCTGAATGACGTTAAAATGCCAAAGCTGATGATGGACTGGAATCATTTAGCCGAACTGGTTCAACTGGGGCATCGAGTCGGTTCGCACAGCGTCTCGCATCCAATGCTGGCGTCGATCGAAGACTCGGAGGAATTAAGCTTAGAACTTTCAGTTTCGGCGATGCGAATTGAAGAACAGCTAGGCCACTTCCCGAAAACGATTTCCTATCCCATCGGTAGCTTTAACGACCGGGTGGTAGAGCAATCCATTGCTGCTGGCTACGAGTTTGGCTTGGCGGTCCAGCAGCGTGATTTTTCCTGGCCGCAAGATGATGTGTATCGCGTACCTCGCGTTGAGGTGTACAACGAAAAATGGATCAAAACTTGGCTCCGACTTAGCGGCTGGTTGCCAAAACTGAAAAGGTTGATGTCCCGATGAAACTTTTGCTTTGGATCGGCAACGCTCCCCATCACATTGCCTTGGCAAACCTGTTGCAGGAAAAATTTGACGTCGCGGGCATTATCTTGGAATCACGGCCGTCTCAAAACAAAAACCTGCTGTCACGAATCCGCAAGCGACTCTTTCAATCACCACTAGCTAGTGCTTGGAAATCGATGCAAGCTGATTGTCGCCGCCGCCACCCCTCGCTTATCAACTCGAATGTGCTGAACGTTGAAAACATTAATAGTCAAGCTGCGATAGATTTCGCGATCGCTCAATCCCCAGAATTGGTTGCGGTTTCTGGTACGCGAATGATCAAAAACAAAATGCTCAGCAAAACCCCCACAGGCAAAATCCTTAATTTACACACCGGACTTTCTCCTTACATCAAAGGCGGCCCAAACTGCACTAACTGGTGCCTTGCTGAACAGAAAATCCATCTGATTGGTAACACAGTAATGTGGATCGACGAAGGAATCGATTCGGGCAATCTGATAGGCACCGAATTTACTCCGCTGCAGGGTGATGAAGATCTGAACGAGCTACACATTAAAGTGATGCAACATGCACACGACTTGTATGTACGCTGCATAGGCAAAGCGATACTCGGCGAAGCAAATAATGTCGATCAACAATCGATCTGCGAAGGCACCACCTATTATTCTCGTCAATGGACTACGTCCAAAGCACGTGCTGCGGTGCAGAATTTTGATCAGTCCTACCGATCTATTTTCAAGGGCGATCTACAAAAACTAAGACTTGACGTGAAAACCGTTGACCCTGGTTAGAATCCACGGAAAAGAGTTTGGCACAAGCCATCTCCAAGTTCGTGTCGTGCAGATACTGCGGCGACCGTTCATGAACATTTCAGATCGATCCATCGGGTGGCGTTGGAACGCGTGCTGGCGTAAAATAGAATCGTTCCTGCCTTGGGCCATTTCCGTGATTGCCAGATTGGAGTTCCTATCCGTGTTGGTAAGTTCTGATGGTTTGCCAATAATCACCTGAGAGCGGATTTGTAAGTTTACGCCAGAGGAAAGCCGACAACGAGTGAGAGATTTTGACTGCCTTCGATAGAAAAAGAATTGCCTTGGTCTTGCCTGACTTGACCGGAGGCGGGGCTGAGCGAGTGAATCTGACACTGGCGAGTGAATTCTTGCGGCTTGGTCACGAAGTTGATGTGGTCGTGCTTCGAAAGAAAGGCGAATTGATTGAGGAATTACCAGAGAAGGTACGCCTGATTGATTTGGAAACGCCAAAGATTCGTGACGTCCCTTTCTCGTTTTCACGATACTTGAAACTTGAGAAGCCCGCTGGCGTCATCGCCAACATGTGGCCGCTGACGTGCAGCTGTGTGGTTGGTCACTGGTTGTCTCGGCAGAAGACACGATTGGTTGTTGTGGATCACAACTCCCTTACTCTCGCCTATCAGCATTTCAGTAGTTTTCAGAATCTCAAGATGCGATTAAGCATCTTAGGCACCTATCGCTTCGCGGGCGCTAGAGTCACCGTATCAAAGGGAGTTGGCAAAGAGTTGGCGCGTCTCGGCTGGATGAGTCCAGAAAAAATAGATGTAGTTTTTAATCCAATTCCTTGTCGTACTGTCGAGCGAGTTTGCCCTTCAACTGAGGCGTTGTGGGGCCACTTCGAGGGGCAGCGCATTTTAAATGTAGGCCGCTTGAAAGCTCAGAAAAATCAAGCATTACTGATTCAAGCTTTCGCTAGACAGTTCCGACATGAGAATGCAAAGCTCATGATTTTAGGCGACGGGCCACTCCGCTCGGACCTAGAACAGCTGGCACGTGACGAAGGGGTTGAAAATCAGATATTGATGCCCGGGTTTGTCAAGGATCCAGCTCCCGTTTATGCGAGTGCCGATTTATTTGTATTGTCTTCGAGTTATGAAGGTTTCGGGAATGTGATCGTCGAAGCGATGAACTGTGGCGTACCGATCCTCTCGACAAACTGTCAATTTGGTCCGGATGAAATCCTAGCCGATGGTCAATACGGCAAGCTGGTTCCAGTAAACAACGTAGAAGAACTGGCGTTAGGTATGGCAGAAGTGCTCGGGCAGCCAATCAATGCTCAGAAATTAAAAGATCGATCTCAAGAATTTGCACCAGAGGTTGCCGCCCGCGAGTACCTCCGGATTTTATTTCCGTAAAGGCGACTGGCCTCTAGCAGATATTCTGGTCGGGTTACCAGATTCGCATGGCGTTGGCGAGCAGGATTTCTGCATTTTGTTTCCGGACCGCCTGCATCCGACCAAAAGGCACGTCGCGTGTCTCGGCAAAGCAATTCTTGGTGAAGCCCAAAATGTCGACCAGCAAACGATCCACGAAGGCACCACTTTCTTTTCGCGTCAATGGACGCCAAGCAAGCAGCGTGTCGCGGTACAAAACTTCAAGCAGTTCTACCAAGCGAGTTTTAAAGGCGACCTTGGGATGCTCAGGCAAGGCATCCAAACGGTAACGCCATAACCACCTGCACGCATCGCAACTATCGCTACTTGTGAATCTCTAGCGAATAGACTGATTTACCGCCAACGACTTCTACTTTTAGTGGCGTGTCGACATGCCGGGAGTAAACCACTGGCAGCGGACGGTGGGCAAGCGACACCAAATAGGTTTGCTCGGCCAGCGGCTCCTCTGAAGCAGCTACCTTTGCCGGAACCTCTCCCTCGGTTAACGTGACCAAGTAACTACCCACCGCGATGCTGGGCTCTTCTACCTCGTCGCGAGTTAACGTGAATTCGCCGCTGGCGTTGGTTAGCCCGCTAGCGATTAACTTCTTTGCATCAGGATCTTCCGCCGAGTAAAACGTTAACAAGACGTTCTCCATCGGTTGGCCATCGTAAGTAAGCGTGCCATTGACGGTCGTTTCAGCAGCGGAGCCAAAGCAACCGCAGATCAATAACACAAACGCGAGACCAGTAAGTTTCAATCGATTCATTGTTTTTGCTTGAATGATGATGCACCAAGTGTTGATTGCAGCAACTGTTTGCCGCCAAAGGTTCTCTATTTGTCGAGTTTAACCGGCAATCAGCAGCTCAGCAAACTTGGTTTTCGTTCAGTATTGTTATCCTACGATCGTTTACAGCAAACCTCGCTATCGCTCGGTCACGACTCGGAGATTCGTGTTACGATCGGCGTTCGGCTTAACTGGATTTCTTTTGGTTGGTGTGTTAACCGTTAGTGGAAGCCCGCCGCCTAAGCAAGGAACCAGCCCGGAGGACGACACACTTACACTCAACCAAATGCTGCCTTTGTGTCGCCCTCTGGGCTACAAAATCGCTGACGCTCTCTAAGTCATTGCTAACAAATCATTCGACAGCTGACCAATTTAATTGCCAAGCATCTGCTCGCCGAGTTAATGAAATTAAAAACGAATCTTTTTGATGGTTAGCCCCGTCGAATCCGATTCGCACTGCAACTTGTTGGTCTGACCAGGCAATGACCTCAAAACTTCCAGTGGCGACTTGCTGCACTTGGCCTCGATCACCTGATATCGGCCCCTCATATTCTAAATAGACTCGACGATGGTCAGACAATCTTTCCACCTCGCACTCCAACGGCAGACCTCGGTCCAACGGGTTGACCGCGATCGCCCAAGTCCAGAGCAAACCGGATTCCGGCGGGGACAACATTAGATCGTAGTGGTCGCCACGGTCGCTAAGATTGTTTTGAGAGCGATCGCTCTCAACGCCTGACGGATTCTGGACTTGGTGGTGGAGCAAAACCCATGGATGGCGGCGATCGGTCATGTTTTTTTAATGCTTTACTGAACTCAAAATTGGGTCACCAAGGTTCGCTGACAACGAAAATTTAGGCGATAGCACCTGTTACCCGAAGCAGCAAACACTTCAAAAACGCCTTTTTCCGCCGGATTCCACTGGGATTTGGCAAAGAATTCGTTTTCCCTAAAAAAGCATCCAAAGACGCGAACCTGTTTGTCGAAGACTTGTCTGTGAAGGTGTAAGTGAAAAGACAATCAATTTTCCTTTGATTTCTGAAAGCTTCACGCTACACTTCCGGCGAGACAAAAAGTCTCGTCAATGAATTCGGAACAAATCCGAGTTCAACCAAAGGCTATTTTAGCCTTCGGCAACGGTGCTCTGAACAAGCACCATGGGGTCAGGCCACCGGATGGCTTGATCGACATTTTTTATAGTTCTCTCGAATTGCGTGTTACCACGCGGGAGTATTGAAATGCGAAATACATTCACCAACAGCTCGATCGCAAACGTCATTCTACGTTTTAGCGGCACGGCCACCGTGATGTTGCGCACCGTCAATGCGTTGCCCGCGACATGGCCGCAACATGATTGTACTGGGCCGAGAATTCTCGGCCGGGGCAAACTGGCAGATCAACTGCCGGAACATCGCCTGGAACCTTCCTTCGCTGGCAATTCCGCCAGTACAGGAATAACGAGTAAATCGAATTTTACTCAAACGTTCCAAGCGTATTTACCTTTGCTCCGTTTCCTTCAACCAGTCCGTCCATTTCTGTTTCAACGAATTAGTTAGTTAGTCGCCTGCGAAAAATCGTTTCGCGACACCCCAGAACCGGGGTCACAACTTGATTCAAAAACAGATTCCTTGGCTGACAGAATTGGCAGTTCACGCTAATCATGCGTGTAATTCGCCAAAGCTACTTAAGACATTTAAGTAGCGAATGTTCTGCAAGCACTGATCGTTTTTAAAACCGTTGCTGTTCAAAGCACGGGCCTTTTTGAAAACCAGTTTTGCTCGACCACGTTCTGTTTGCCTCGACCCAATCACGACGAACCTGCCATTTGTATTGGTGCACTTTGTGCTAGATACAAATCGCGAACTAGGGTTCGTTCATTCGAGAGATAACCACAATGAACGCTATCGACAAGAACATTTTCGAAGTTACACAAACAGCGGACTTAGTCCGCGCTGCCCAAGCGGGTGACCGAGACGCTTTCGGCACTCTGTTCGAGCGGTTCCAACCAACGGTCATGGCGATCGCGATGCGACGCTTGCGTGACCACGCCGACGCACAAGAACTGTGCCAAGACGTGTTCGTTCAAGCGATGTTGAAAATCGAGCAGTTGCGAGTCCCTGAGGCTTTCATCGGCTGGTTGCGTCAGATCACCGTCCGCATGGCAATCAATCGAGCAGTTCGTCGAGGCCCTGCGATTTCGGTCGAGCCTGAAATGCTTGAAGCTACGATGGAGTCGCACGACTTGCCATCGGATCAATTGCTTGAGTTCGAACGAAAAGAGCAGTTGACTGACGGCTTGGATCGTTTGGGTGCGATGGACCGCGAGACCTTGGTTGCGTTTTACGTTGACGGCCATTCGCTATTGCAAATGGCTGACGACTTTGACGCTCCACTCGGCACGATCAAGCGTCGTTTGCACGTCGCTCGTAAGCGTCTTGCTGAACAGTTGCCAGCATTGGCGGCCGTTTAATCGGCGTCCCAAGGGCCACCGGGCCTGCCTGAGTAGCCTCGGGAAAGCCGGGCAGTTCGCTGCCCCTAGAAAAACATGGGCTCGACTGGAAGCAATTTCAGTCCAGCCTTTTTTTTGTTGTTACCCCATGCAGAATTCTCGTTTCAGGAGCGACGTTCCTTGTGCCAAGCTCTAGGGTGAATCCGTTTTACAATTTATGGAGTCCCTGTAAAGGGTAGCCCGACGCGTGAACGAGGCCCCAGTCAAAACCCTCGCTAGCGGGTTTGTTGACTTAGCCATGCGCAGATAGTCGCCTTTCACTCCGTGAAAGAAGCGTTTGCATGGGCGAACAATCAGGATCGCATTTTTTCAAATGCTCAGCTGCACTCGACACACCTCTCATCCAGTCACTGAATAGCAGTTCTTTGGATAAACGCCGGCCTAATATAATCGCCGATCTAAGAGAAACGGAAACCTAAAAGACGGCTGTTTATTCAGAGCCAACCGCTTTGTGAACGTCCACCGAAGGTAGCGCTACTTTCACGGAGTGAAAGGCGACGATGCGGTCCTCGCTGACGCAACGGACTACCATTTGCGTTCGTTAACGGTCGGATCCTTGCTAACGCGGCGGGGTACCAGAATGCTTAGATTCTAAAGCTGATTTGTCCCAGCCATAACTCTATTTGGCTTGCACTTCGCCAATCTGCTCCGCAACTTCAACGGTCGAGTGCGATTGCAACGCTTCGCATTTTGGGCAAATCGAATCGAACCCGTCCACCAACTCTTCGCCAACCTGCTCGAAGCTTCCTCGAAACGCACTGGCCATCTCGTTGACCACCATTTGCAGCCGCAACGACTTTGCTGAATACTTGGTGACCGAATGACAGGAGGTGACATCTAGTGTCATGTCTTCGATCACGACCGGATTGATCTCCGCAACGGCGCCAAGCTGACCAGCGATCTGCTCAAGCGTGACCGCTGCTTTTCGAGAGGTAGCTTTGGCAATCAGCATTGCCGCGCGGATCGCATTGTCCTTTTGATTGATAAAAACAACCGTTTTAGCGGCCACTGAATTCTGCGGTAACGAAGCAACGCTGTTCAGCGAATCCTCGGCCTTTAGCGCAGGGGTAATAAGCGCGACTTGGTACCGGCCTTCTTTACTGCCCAAGAGGCTTTCCTGAGATTGCATTTGAGCGAGACTACTCAGAATGACCTGCCCACCCAAGCTAAAACCCGTCAGTACGATACGCCGATCATGAAACTGCGCTAAAAAGCTTGCAAACGCAGGGCCCAACTCGACGGCTCGATCTAGCTTTACATTAAAGTCCGCCGTCGGCCGAATCCGCTCTCGCTCGGATTTCCAAGCGAAGATTACAAACCGCACAGGCCCCGACCGAGCTTGGCCGTTGAACACATTCTCATAAAACTGGAGCCCGCGGGAACGAGCGTATTGGTCGTCGGTGCGGTTGCCGTGAACATAGACGACGGTCGTTTTTTGCTGGTCTGTCGCATGAGCGTCGGAGAGCTCGAACGTGCTCGCGTTCAACCATTGACCATCCACCAATCGCTGGACGCTCAGTTTACGCTGATTCTGATGCCGAGCGGAGACGAGCCAAACTTCGTCTTCGGCCAGAATATTGACGGTGCGAAATCCAATCCCGTTTCGAGTGCGAACCGTTTGCTCCCCGCGAACCGCGTCGACAAGTGTACGAAGCGGCCTGGAAATCACTTGCTCCGGAGTCTGAATCGGAACGACCGTTGATCCGCTTTTAGTCGGCGGTGCAATCTGCAGGACACCCGATGAAATCGTTTGCCCAATAGCGGGACAACAAATCAACAAGAGGGCAGCGGCCACAACCGTCAAGCGAATGCTGGCATACCGCCATACGGTTAAACGCACTATCGAACTTACTGAAATAGATTTCATGAGTGTACGAGTGCTACAGAGTGGTTTACCTACTTATTTACATCCAAGCAGCATCTCCATACCGCCTGTACTTGGATCGGTTGTTCAAATCATAAACTTCGTGTGAACTGCCACAGCCCGTGAATCTGTAGCTTGCGTTAGTCTTTCAGCAACAGTGCTGTTACGAGAAACTCATCGAATTGACAAAAGCCGCAAAGTTTACCAAAACAGCTTTTGGGGAACACAAAAAATCAAAACGTTTTGCTTGCACGGGGTTGTTCGCGCTGTACGTTTCCTTGGCTTGGCAAATGCAATGCTTGCGAACGCCTTCACCAAATCACTTTTGTAGCTTGGATGGTTCACTATGAAATCCGCACAACGTATCTCGATCGCCTTTAGCCTTTTACTTGTCGCCCTAATGTTCGGCGGCTGTTCCTCTTCTGGTTGCGGTTGCAATTCAGGCAATGGCCTATTTGGCACGAATTTCTTGCAAGATCAGCCAATCCGCTCGACCGTCGGTTCTTGGTTTCAAGGCGATAGCGTTGACACCTGCAACACGCCGGCTGGCCAGCTATCCCAACCGGTTTGCAGCACTTGTGTTGGTGGCGGGGTGTCAGGTTTTGGAAGCGGCCAATTCAGTGCACCACAAGTCCAACCGCTCTACGGTGCCCCAACGATCAACGGCTCGCAACCTGGCTTTTCGGGCCAATTCGCACCTCAACCTGGTCCCGCCGTTGGCGCAGTGACGAACGCCATAAACAACCTTGGCTCTGGAACCGTCGGCTCACTCGCCACACCTCCGTCCTTGTAACAGTACACCTGAAACTTTCGTTTCAACCTTTGAAGTCGCAAGAATGCGAAACACGTCATTGGGTTCCATCCTGATCCCAGTGACGCTCCCCAAAAAACGGTTTGTGGTAAATTACCACAAGCCGTTTTTTTGTTTGCGCTTTTGTTTGCGCTTTTGTTTGCGCTTTTGTTTGCACAAGACTGAGCCAATTCAAGTAGCCCCAAACACGGGACTACAGGCATTCGAAAAAAAACCTGCACTCGATGCCTTGCGGGCTAGCCTTTGAACCAGCCGTTGCAGATCGATGTCGGTAAGGCGATTGAACACGAACAACCGCAGGCGATGAAATAATCACCTGATCAACGGCTGCCAACAATGCCGCTTACCGCGATGAAAACTTTGCCAAC
>JALZWN010000005.1 GCA_023300235.1 Mariniblastus sp. | reverse complement strand
CTTCTTTCCAGCATACTGACCTCCGCGATCAGTGTGATGAACGAGCTGTGGTTTGGGCTGCCTGGCTTTGATCGCCTGCTTGATTGCTGCAATCACCAATGGCTGTTTCAAGTCCAATGACCATCCAGCGATTTTTCTTGAGAATAGATCCATCATCATTGCGAGGTATGCGAATGCATTTGGCAATGGAATTTAAGTGATGTCCCCAACCCAAACTTGATCGATTCGTCGGACTTCGATTCCCTTGAGGGCAAGGGTGTCTCCTGAGTGTTGGCATGCTTACGCGTCGGATGTGGTCTTGGTGAAATCCCGCGAGCATGTTTTTAAAAGGGGCTTTCTTAAATTAGTCCTTTTCTGATCGCGTAAACATGGCACTCTTATTCGATAAGGTTACATGCGAACCAATTGTCTGCTTATTAAGCCACCCACAATCAACCCGGATGGACCCAATATAAGGTGTTGGCGCGCCCATGAAGTCTGGGCCACCTCAGTTGACCAGTTTTCTTTGGTAGACCAAATGCAGCTTTTTGGGGGATGCAGTCGGTGATGGCATCGGATTGCAACGCTTTGTCTTGGATCGGCGACAGTGCTGACAGCTTTTCCACCACGCTTTTCTAAGTGGGCACGCGGCAGGGGCTCGTTTTTATGGGGAATACTACCCTCCAAGCGTTTGTGCTCAAGCGATGTGGTAATTGGCTGGTTCGATGTTAATTTGTATAACTGTACAAAAATGTTCTTTCTTGATTTTTTCGGGGAAGCTGTCGATAGGTGACCATACGTGTCAACCTGATCGTCAAAATCAGTTGCAAAGCGAGGCGGGAGGTGAAGCCCCCAGAGGCCGGCTCGCTCATGTATGGACACATTATTTCGCTTTGTTTCAAAATTCGATTTTGAATGTAGCAGACGCCACGAAGAACGGTTCGCCGCTGGGGAGAGCCTGAGGGGGTGGTTTTTGGACAAAGTTTAGCCGGGACGCTAGAGCAATGCCTATTAATTCAATCACTCCGCACACCAACGAACAAGGCATTGGCCCGCAGGGTGGGTTCGTCAATGCGGCGCCGTATGTGGCTCCGCCGGTTCAAGACGGTGTTGTGCTGGCGCTGCAAAATCGCATCCGCAAGGCCGAGACGGCTCAGCGGGTTGGCCAGGGGAAGGTTGTCTCCAGCGGCTGTGAGGCGATCGATCGGCTGCTGCCGGGCCGAGGGTATGCTCCGGGGACGTTAGTGCAGTGGCTCGTGCCAGATGTTTTTCCCGGTGGTAGGTCTCAAACGGCCGGCGTTGCCGCTAACGCAATTCAGCCCGGCGGACTCGCGGCCGATTATTTGTCGTTGCTGACGGCTATCGAAGCTTGTAAAGACGGACGGTCGCTGGTGGTGTTGGATCCGTGGCATCAGTTTTATCCGCCCGCCGTTGCGGCGTTGGGTGTGGATATGGCGAACTTGATCATCTTGCGTTCTCAAGCCGAGACTCGGCAACAAGCGGCTGCTGGCCAGACCGATAACGATTTGTATTGGGCGATTGATCAGTCGCTGCGGTGTAGTGCCGTCGGTGCGGTGTGGGGGCCGTTGGGGTCGATCGATCAACGTTGGTTTCGTCGGTTTCAATTGTCGGCCGAAAGCAGCGGTTGTTTAGGGCTATTTGTCCAGTCGGTCAAAGAAGCGAAACAGCCGAGTTGGGCCGAGGTCCAATGGTTGGTCGCAGGAACAAAGACAACGGGCGCACGTGATGCGTCGTCGAGTAACGATCGCCAGCAAAGAGTGAAGCTGCGTTTGTTGCGCTGCCGCGGCGGAAAAGCCGGGCGGTCGATCGAGGTTGGTGTGGATGCCGTTACTAGCCAAGTCCAGCAGTGCGGTGGGTGATCGTGAACCTGCCGCTTGAACAACCTGCTGTTGCTGCGCCCGAGAGTGGTACGCGTCAGCATGTCACTCGTGTTTTGTGCGTTTGGCTGCCCAATTGGCCGATCCAGCGACTGGTCGTGCAGCGGCCGGAGCTGCGTCGCCAACAAGTGTTGCTGTTTCGCCGCGATAGCCGGCGAGGCAATCTGGTCAACGCCGCCAGCCCGTTGGCTCGGCAAGCAGGTTGTTGCGTTGGCATGCCGTTGTCGGAAGCGAAGTCGTTGCTCCGGCGATCACAATCCGAGGAAACGTTTTTCTACGAACACGATTTAAAACAAGACGTTCAAGCGATACAGCAGCTTTGTCAAAGTTTAGAAAGCTTTAGCCCAACGGTCGGTTTGGAACTGATCGATGAACCCGATTTCAAACAAGGCAAACGACCGGCGGCTTTATTGTTGGATGTTACCGGCTTGGCTCATTTGTTTGGCGATGAAACCAATCTTGCCTGTCAGTTGATGAAACACCTTGAGGCTGACGGGTATCTTGGTCGAGTCGCGATTGCGAACACGGTGGGGGCGGCGTGGGCGGCGGCTCATTTTTTGGCCGGTCGTCATTTTCGCGAACATCAACAGCCGTTAGTGATCGATGCCGATGATTCGGAAAGGCTAGAGGAGCTTCCGGTGGAAGCGTTACGCTTGGACGAAACGGTCGTGGATACTTTGTATCAACTGGGGATTCGCCAATTGCACCAGCTGCTTCGGCTGTCTCGTAACGATCTAGCGATGCGGTTTGGTAATGCGATCCATCGCCGCATCGATCAATTGCAAGGATCCATCGATGAACCCGTGACCGCGTTTGAACGCCCGGCCGAATTTAACGCCACGCAATTGCTGGAGTACCCCACTCGGCATCGCGAAACGATCGAGGTGGTTGTTGCGAGGCTGGTCGAGCAGCTTTGTCGTGACTTGCGTTCGCAGCAGCAAGGGGCGTTGCAATGGCGAGTGCGTTTGTTGTGTACGACGGGGCCGATTGAGTTTACGGTTAGTTTGTTCCAGCCGAGCACTTCGGTGGAAGAGATTATGCCGCTGGTGGAAATGCAGTTGGAAACGGTTTTTCAATCGGGATCGGTGTGGCAGTCCAACGGGATGGGGCAGTGGGACAAAAAGCAGACTTCAAAGAAACGCCGTCGAGTGCGTTTTGAAGTCAATGAAGTTTTTGTCCGCGTGGTGTCGCATGTGTTGTTGGTGCAGCAGCAACGAGATTTGTTTGACGATAGTCCGCGGCTGGGGCGGCAGGCGTTGTCGCATTTGATCAATCGATTGGCGGGGCGGCTGGGGAACGAGAACGTGGTGTACCCGACGCTGCAGTCTGGGGCTCAGCCTGAGTATTCGTATCGTTTGAAACCCTTGGTGGATGCGAATCGTAAGCGCCGCCGTCGCGTGGCTAGTGCTAAGGAAAGCTCGCATCGGCTGGCTCGGCCGATTCGGTTGTGCCGCCGTCCGGTGTCGATCCAGGTCACGTTTGCGAAGAAAGCCAAAACGTCGGAAGGATCGCAGGCAGTTGAAGGGGCCGATCAATCCGCCGGATCAAGTGTTCGCGATTTGCATCAACCGCCAGCGACGATCGAGATCGCTCAGCAGGTTTACCGGGTGGTTGATGCTTGGGGGCCCGAGCGGATTGAGACGGGGTGGTGGCGCGGGCCAACGGTGTGCCGAGATTATTGGCGGGTCGTGACGGACGGAGGGCAACACTTTTGGGTCTATCGGGATTTACGACGGAGTCGGTGGTGGTTGCATGGTAATTTTTGATGGGAGGTGGGGGCAGAGTTTAACGGCCAGCCGGAAGGCGACCGTGGCTACGCCTGCTTAAGCGTTGGGTTAGGGCGGATGCCGGAAAATTCGAAGCGGTTTGGACCCTCACCCCCCAACCCCCTCTCCCTAAAAATTCGGAGTGAGCTTGGTTCGAATGAAAAGCTTAACTATCCGAATTTTCAGGGAGAGGGGGAGCCAGGATTGTGGGGGAGTCGGGATTGTGGGAGAGGCGGTGCTTGGGTTACAGGCGTTTGTTTTTTGAGTCTGCTGTGAGACGCCATCGCCTTCCGGCTCGCCGTTAAACTGAAACGGACGCCTTCCGGCTTGCCGTTAAACTGAAACGGACGCCTTCCGGCTTGCCGTTAAACTGCCTGCATTCGCAGGGGAATATTATGTATAGCGAACTTCATTGCAAAACGAACTTTTCATTCCTCTCCGGCGCCTCTCACGCTGACGAGCTGGTGGAGCGTGCGATCGAGCTGGGCTATCGAGCTCTCGCCATCACCGACGAAAACACGCTCGCCGGCGTCGTCCGAGCCCACTCGGCGGCCCGCGCTGCGAAGGAAGCGGCGGCAGAATTGGGAACCGCTGGCGAAGACTTCAAACTGATCATCGGCGCAGAAGTCATCTTCAACGACGCCTTGCCGGCTGTGCTTTGGGCGACCGACCGAGCGTCCTATGCGAAGCTTTCCAAGCTGATCACCGTTGGACGGCGGCGAGCCCCGAAGGCCGAGTGTTGGCTGTCGTTTGATGATCTGGCTAACCGCCACGAAGGGCTGTTGGTCGGTGTGTTGCCTCATTTGACCGGCCAGCAGTCTCGTATCGCACACATTGACAACGATCATCCAAGCTTTGAGTGGTATCACGGCGCGACCGCGGACCAGTCGGTGCTCCAAAGCGGTTCGAATTCGTCTTTGCAAAAGTATCGCGAGCTATTCGGTGATCGAGCTTACCTGATGGCAACGCTTTACCATGGCGTTGATGACGCTTGGCGTTTGGGCCAGCTGCAAAAATTGTCGCAGCAAAATCAATTGCCGTTGGTTGCCAGCGGAGACGTGTTGTATCACCGTCCCGCTCGACTGCCACTGCACGACGTGTTGACTGCTACTAAACACCACACCAACGTCGCCACCGCCGGCGATCTGCTATTGCCTAACGCTCAGCGGCATTTAAAAACCGTGGCCGAACACCAGTCAGCCTTTGCCGCCAATCCCGCCGCGATCGCGAGGACGCAAGAGATTGCCGATCGCTGCAGTTTTTCGTTGAGCGATCTGCGGTACGAGTACCCGGAAGAACTGGCGCCCGAGGGCAAAACGCCGTTTGAACATTTGAGCGACCTGACCGAAAAGGGAGTCGCCAAACGCTATCCAGCTGGCGTGCCCGTTAAGGTCACGAAGCAGATTCAACACGAACTTCGACTGATTCAAGACCTGCGATACGAAGCGTACTTCTTGACGGTCTGGGACTTGGTTCGCTTTGCCCGTCAGCAAGGCATTTTGTGCCAAGGACGCGGGTCAGCGGCGAATTCGGCGGTGTGTTATTGTTTGGGCGTGACCTCGGTCGACCCGGCCACGACGGACTTGTTGTTTGAACGGTTCATCAGCAAAGAACGCGATGAAGCCCCGGACATTGACGTTGATTTTGAACATGAACGGCGAGAAGAAGTCTTGCAGTATTTGTATCAAAAGTATGGCCGCGACCGGGCTGGATTGGCGGCGACGGTGGTGACCTATCGAATCCGTAGTGCCGTTCGCGACGTTGGAAAAGCGTTGGGCCTATCGCTGGATCGGATCGACGCGTTGGCCAAGTTGGTTGAAAGCTATTCATCCGAATCCAATTTGGCGGACAAGATGAGCGATGCCGGGATCGATCCAGAGTCGGACATTGGCCAACAGATGATTTATCTGGTCAACGACTTGCTGGGCTTCCCGCGGCATCTGTCCCAGCATGTCGGTGGGATGGTGATCACCCAAGGAGCGCTCGACGAACTGGTTCCGATCGAAAACGCATCGATGGATAATCGAACGGTGATCCAGTGGGACAAGAGTGACTTGGAAGAACTTGGTTTGTTGAAAGTCGATTGCCTGAGCTTGGGAATGTTGTCGGCGATCCGGCGTTGCTTTGCGATGGTGCAGCAACACTGGGGGCGGAGTTGCACGCTGGCGAATTTGCCTCAGGAAGATCCGTTGGTTTACGACATGATCTGCGACGCGGACACCATTGGCGTGTTCCAGATCGAAAGCCGCGGTCAGATGAGCATGTTGCCTCGTTTGCGGCCTCGCTGTTGGTATGACTTGGTGATCGAAGTCGCGATCGTTCGCCCCGGCCCGATTCAAGGCAACATGGTGCATCCGTTTTTGCGACGTCGAAATGGCGAAGAAGAAGCGGTGTACCCCAACGAGGCGATTAAGCAGGTGTTGCATCGGACGTTGGGCGTGCCGATCTTTCAAGAGCAGGCGATGAAGCTGGCCGTGGTGGCAGCTGGTTTCACGCCCGGCGAAGCGGATCAGTTGCGGCGAGCGATGGGCAAGTGGCGGAAGACAGGGATCATCGAAAAGTTTCGCGAGCAATTGCACTCGGGGATGAAGGAACGCGGTTTGTCCGAAGAGTTTGCGGGGCAAGTGTTCCGGCAAATCAGCGGTTTTGGTGAGTATGGTTTTCCGGAATCGCACGCGGCCAGTTTTGCCAAATTGGTTTACGTTTCGTGTTGGCTCAAGCGTTACTACCCGGCGGCGTTTTGTGCGGCGCTGATCAACAGCCAGCCGATGGGTTTCTATCAACCGGCTCAACTGGTCGCCGATGCGAAAGCACACGGCGTGCACGTGTTGCCGGTGGACGTGAACTTCAGTGACTGGGATTGCACGATTGAAGACAGCGTGGCCGAAGCAGACTCCAGTAACGACGTCGACGGCGAACTGGCTTTGCACTCGCCGTTGGTCCCCGAATCGGCGGCCGCGAAACGCCAATCGTTGCGACTGGGTTTGCGGATGGTGGCTGGATTGCGGTACGACATCGCCGAGACGATCGTGAACGCTCGTCGGAATGGTCCGTTTCAAACCGTCTCCGAGTTCACTCGTCGCACCGGTTTAAGCCAAGCCAACTTGGCCAAGCTAAGTCAGGCGGATGTGTTTGGTTCGTTAAACCAAAGTCGCCGCGCGGCGTTGTGGCAGTCGTTGGCTCAAGAGAAGAAGCCGAAAGAGCAACCGCTGTTTGCCGGGTTGGAGTTAGGCGACGATCAAGTTGATTTGTTGCCGCAGCTTTCACCCGCGGATCAAGTTTCCGAAGATTACCGGACGGTTGGGTTGTCACTACGGGCTCACCCAATGTCCTTTCATCGTGCGTCGCTGGACGAATTAGACGTGACGACTTGCTTGGGGCTGAATCAAGTTGGCAACAATCATTTGGTGGTCGTCGCGGGTTTGGTGATTTTGCGTCAACGTCCCTCGACGGCCAAAGGGATTACGTTTGTCACGATCGAAGACGAAACTGGATCGGCGAACTTGATCGTCAAGCAAGCCATCTGGGAGCGGCATTACAAAATCGCTCGCCGTTCCGCGGCGTGGTTGGCTTATGGGAAACTAGAAACCAAGAGCAACGTCACGCACGTGATCGTCAGTCGGATCGTTGACATGTCCGAGGAACTCGCGGAGTTGAATTTGAAGGCGCGGGACTTTCGGTAGAGCGATAGCGAGTTTAACGACGAGCCGGCCGGCCACGGCGTTTCGGACAGGGCCTCAAAAAACACGGTCGCCTTCCGGCTGGCCGTTAAACGGTTGCCCGCCGGATCGTCGTTAAATTTGGATTTCCCCTGTCTTACTTCTTCTGCTCTTCGGCGGTTGACCGCATGTAAGCCAACAGGTCGAGGATCTCTTCTTTGGTGAGCGTGTCGAGCAAGCCGTTTGGCATCGGAGAAACTTTCGACGCCGCAGACTCTTCGATCGCATCCACTTCAATACGGATGATGGTACTCGGGTCGGCCATGTCTGGTTGAACGGCATACTTAGAACCAAACAGATTCACAACGCGGCCGACGATCACGCGGCCGTCTTCCATTAAGAACTTTTGAGCCTCGTATTGATCGGAGATCGCTTTGCTAGGTTCGACGATTGCTTCTAGCAGATCCTTCGATCCGAAACGACGACCGGCTGTCGTTAGGTCGGGCCCGACGACTCCGCCGTCCCGTTTGATGCGGTGGCATTTGTAACACGTCGCTACGGCAAACATCTTCTTGCCGTTTTCTAGATCGCGACCTTTGTATGCGGACTCGTCTGCTGGTAGCAAATCGGCAACGGTCCAGGCCTTGACCATCGGGCGTGCTTTGAGTTCGGCGTACGGGTCCGCTTTCTCGGGGCGACGAGCCAGCAAGCCAGAGAGTTGTTTTGCGTTTTCGTCTGATAGTTTTGAAATCGCGTTCTCGCGAATGTTTGTCACGTAGCCTGCGAATGAATTTCCACCGCGAGAGTTGGCGTTGTCGAGCATGGTTTGGAAAAAGTCGCGGTGCAGGTCCAAGGTCCAACCTACTTTGGCTTCGGACAGCGTCCACGCTGTGGCAACTTGAGGTTCTTGCGTGGTCTGCTTTTTGAAGATCGGCATCAGCTTGGCAACAATCGTTGGCGAATCAGCCGCAACCAGCAATCGACTCAGTTCGTAATCGATGAACTGATCGCCGGTGGGGAAGTTTGCTTCTAGTTTTTGAATTGCTTCTTTGGTCGCCGCTTCGATTGCGTCCACGCGGCAGATCACCAAACCGTAGGTTCGGATGAGATGCAGCTTTTGCGGGTTGGACAAAGCCGCGAAGTCTAAGCGGCTGAGCGTTGCCACGGTCTTGGTTTGCATTGTTGGGGCGACACGAGCCAGAGCTGTGGCAATTTCAAGCTTGGTTTGGGTTGGCAGGGCATTGATTCCGTCGGCCCAGTTGGCGGAGCTGTTCTTGACGGATTGGTTTTCCAGAGCGATTCGAGCGGCGTAGCGGATGCTGCGGTCGTCTGAGTTCAACGCTTGAACGGTTGATTCAAAGTCGATGTCGGCGTCTGGGGTGTGGTCGGCTTCAAGTTTTTTTCGCTCAATCGCAAGCTTGGTCGGGGCAGGGTAGTTTGCTGGTGCGGTCGAATCGTCACCAATGTACTTAACGCAGTACAACGCTGATTCTGCTCGGCGGCCACCGATCGTGAAGTAAATATTTCCGTCGGTGCTGTTCACAACGATGTCGGTAACCGGTAGAGCAGGGGCGGCACAAAAGCGTTCCTTGGTTGCGGTGAATGAAGCGCCGTTAGGCTTAAGCGAAACTGCGTAGATCGCTCCGTAGCTCCAGTCAGAAATAAAGAATGCGTTTTGATACTTGGCTGGGAACTTTGCTCCGGTTCCAAACGTCACGCCGGTGGGGCTGCCCGGGCCAACGTCCAAAATTGGAGCAACACTATCGGCATAGTATGCTGGCCACTTTCCTGAACCAGTGCGCCAACCGAACTCGGCACCACTGACGGCGTGGCAGACGCGGGTCGAGCGGTACCATGGCAAGCCGATGTCCCACTCCATGTCCGAGTCGTATGTAAACAATTCGCCGTTGGGATCGAAGGCGATGTCGTATGCGTTGCGGAAGCCGTTGGCGAACAGTTCGAAGTTTTTGCCTTCAGGATCGCATTTGCAAATCCAACCGCCCGGAGCTCGCAAGCCGGTTGCGTGCCCGCGTGGATCGGGGAAGCTTTTGATGACTTGGTCTTCTTGCCAAACGCTTGGCTGCTTTGATCCGGCCAGTGGCGGTAACCCCGTCATGTTACCGGCACAGATGAACAGCGATTTTTTGTCGGGGCTCAGCACGATCGCGTGGGCACCATGTTCGCCTCGGCCTTGGATTTTTTGGAGGTGTTCGACTTTGTTGTAGTTGTCGTCCCCGTCGGTGTCTTGGACGCGGTACAGTCCCGGTTCGCATTTGTACTTGCCGTTTTTTATTCCGGTAGACATGACGTACAGGCTGTCGAAGGCACATAGTAAACCTTGGGCGGCGCCGAGGTTCAGGTCGAGTGCGACGACGTCGGCTTTACCGTCGGTCATCGTGATTCGGTAGATGGCTCCGTATTGATCGCAAGCGATCAATCGGCCTTTTGAATCGGTGGTCAATGACACCCAAGACCCTTGGCCTTTGGGGACTTTATAGACCAGGGATGCTTCGAATCCGTTGGCCATCGTGAACTTGTCGGCGGTGGCGACTTGGGCTGGGGCGAAAGCCGGTAGGCAAGTGAGCAAGAAAACTAAGCACGCGAGTTGTCGTCGACAGGTTTTGAGGGTGTTGAAACCAAACTGGTTTGTGATGTTAAACGTCATCGCTTGTTCCCGAATCCACTGAAGAATGATGCAAGTCAGTTCTACGATAGCCTGTGCGTTGGTAAATTCAAAGTGGAACCGTGATATTGGTGCCCGAAGGCAAGAAACGGCCGTTTTGGGCACAGGGTGCGAGGTGGCCAATTTGAGTGGCGCCGGCGCCTAAGCGAGACAACTCGGTAGATTTCATGCATCACCAACGACGTTTGTTGCGCTACTGGAGAAGGTCCGTGAAAATCTGTGGCGAAGGATTTCTGTGGCGAAGGATGCTCGCCGCGGATCAGCGCAGATCTTCACGGGTCTTCAGCACGGTAGGTGGCAAAGCAATGCTTGGCGAATCCTGTTGCGGGGTAGTCTTACGTCGTGCGTTCAAACGCACGCGAGTCATCGTCGGTGCTCTCGCCGGCAGTGGAGGCGATCCCTGCTGACCGCATTTGTTCGTACTCTTTGCGGTCTAGCTGGTACAGTCGCTTGCCAGTGTCTGTCGGGTACTCGCAGTTGATGCAAGCTTGGCAAAGCCCGTCCTGCTCGATCCCGATCGCTCGAGCAATCGATTCGATCGGCAAGTAACGCAGCGAATCACATCCCAAAGCGTCGGCCATTGCCTCTTGCGTTGGGATGTCTAAGTTGCCGCCGGGGTTGAAGAAATTCGGTGCGAAAAGTTGTTTGATCTTAGACATGTCGATGCCGTAGTAACACGGAGCGACAATCGGCGGGCAAGCGACGCGAACGTGGATCTCTTTCGCTCCACCCTCTTCTTTCAAGCGTAACAGCAAGGCCTTCATGGTCGTCGAGCGAACGATCGAGTCCTCGACCAAGATCACTCGCTTGCCTGCTAGGACTTCTTGCAGCGGTGTGTACTTCACTTTCGCCTTTTGTGCGCGAGCCTTTTGCGAAGACTCGATAAACGTCCGGCCGCTGTAGCGATTGCGGATCAAGCCTTCCAGCGATGGGACTTTTAGGTGAAACGCCATCGAATCCGCGGCGGCTTTACTGGTGTCCGGCACGGGGACCACGATGGTGTCTTCGTCGATCGTGATCACGCCTTGGGCGAGTTCTTGTTCGGCGAGTTCTTTACCGAGGTTGGTTCGGGTCGAGTAAACACCTCGGTCGTCCAGGCGGCTGGCGACGTTTGCGAAGTAAATCCATTCGAAGAAGCAGTGTTTGCGACCACGCTTTTCGGTGAAGGGTTTGATCTGCATGTCACCATCGACGATCGTGATCGCGTGGCCCGGTTCGAGCGATTTAATGGTGTCGCGTTTGAAGCCTAAGTTCAGCAACGCCACGCTCTCACTGGCTGCGGCAAACAAACGGCCGTCGGTTGCGTAGCACATCGGCTTGATGCCCAGTGGGTCACGTGCGATCAGCATGTCACCTTTGGCGTTCAGCATCGCTAATGAATAAGCGCCGTCCAAACGATCGGCGATGCCAGAGATCGTTTCGATCATGCAGCTCGAAGTTTGTTTGTTTAGCTGCTGGCTGATCTCGTGCATCAAGATCTCTGTGTCAGACTCACGCACCAAGTGGTTGGCGGGATCGCTGAGCAATTCATTGGCGAGGTCGCGGTAGTTGGCCAGTTGACCGTTGAAGGCGAACGTGAACCATTGATTGCGGTTGAAGTGATGGCTCTCGAAAGGCTGAGCGTAACTGCGGTCGTCTTTGCCGCAGGTGGCGTAACGCACGTGCCCGATGGCGGCGGTGCCGGCGTAGGCTTTCATTAACGCTTCGGCTTTGGCCGAGTGCGACAGGCGGAAGACTTCCTGGACGGTACCGATCTCGCGGTAAGTGTCCAGTAGCTGGCCGTTTTCGGGGGCGGGGTTGAACCGGGAAATCCCCGCCGACAGCTGGCCGCGGTTCTGCATGTCTTGCAGCAGCCGGGGAATCAGGGACGCTGATTGCATCGGATCGTCGTTGGGTAGCAGGTCGCTCACTTCGCCGGGCAAGTGATAGATCGCGGCCACGCCGCACTCGTGATGAAGTTCGCTCATCGATTTTTGATGTATGAAGGCAGGGCATGGACGCGGTAAGTCAGACGGAGATTCTAGGTCCGCAACTAGATCTCCTCAACCGTTACTGACCAACTAGGTCATTTTTGTTTCGGGCCCAACAGGTTAAACTGAGAGCAGCAAAGCAGTAGCGGTCTGCTCATTTTTTCGGCTCAAAGATAGTGATTTCGGTATGCCAACTGAGAACTGGATTTCAGAACGTTCCAAAAGATTTGACGCCAGCGGCATTCGACGGATGTTCGATTTGGCCGCAAAATTGGAAAACCCGATCAATCTTTCTATCGGCCAACCTGACTTTGACGTGCCTGAATTAGTTCGAAACGAGCTGGTTGCGGCCGTGCAGGATGGGAAAAACGGCTATTCTTTGACCCAGGGCATGCCGGTTTTGCGTGAAAAGTTACAGGCGGAGGTTGATCAGGACTTTGGCCACGACGATCGCAAGGTGTTTGTGTCGAGCGGCACTAGCGGCGGTTTGTTCCTGACCGTGCTGTCGATGGTCAATCCGGGGGACGAGGTGATTTACTTCGATCCGTTCTTTGTGATGTATCCCGCGATGCTGGAAATGGCCGGCGGCGTCGGCGTGCCGATCATGACCGCTCCTGATTTTAAGATCGATGTCGAAAAGGTCGCCGCGGCGATCACCGACAAAACGAAGATGATCATCCTCAACAGCCCCTCCAACCCAACGGGCGTCTGCCCCAGCGAAGCCGAGATCAAGGCCGTCGCCGAATTGGCGTATGAGCGTGGGATTTGTTTGGTGTCGGACGAGATCTACAGCAAATTCACTTACGACCAGCCGCATGTTTCGGCGGCCAAGTTCAATCCCGACACGATCGTGATCGACGGTTTTTCCAAATCGTACGCGATGACGGGGTGGCGAGTGGGGTACGTCCACGGCCCGTCGGTGCTGATCCAAAACATGCTAAAATTCCAGCAATACACGTTCGTTTGTGCTCCTCAACCAGCTCAATGGGCCGCTGCGGTGGCGATGGATACGGACATTAGTCACTTCGTTGATCAGTATCGTGGCAAGCGTGACCGCGTGCTTGATGGGCTGAAGAACCACTACGAAATCGTCAAACCCGGCGGAGCGTTTTATATTTTCCCGAAATTGCCTTGGGGAACCGGCGACGAGTTTGTGGACGAGGCCGTGAAGAATAACTTGATGGTCATCCCCGGAAAGATTTTTAGTGCCGACGACACCCACTTCCGGATTTCCTACGCCGCAGCCGACGAAGTGCTAGACAAAGGCATCGAAGTGTTACAAAAAATCGCTCGTCGCAGTTAAATCGTTGAGTTTTTCAAGGCGTCCGGAGTCGCCAGACTTCGGGATTGCTCTGAACACTGCCCCCTAACCCCTGAACACTCAAAATGTCATTCCCTCCGACCACCGCCGAATTACTAGAAGACTTTGAGGACATCCAAGAATGGGATGAGCGGTACGACTACATCATCGATCTTGGTCGTGAGTTGCCCGAGTTTCCGGCGGAGCTACAGACGAAGGAGAACATCGTGGACGGCTGCATGAGCACTGTTTGGCTGGTGACTGAGGGGCGTGGGGCGGATTCGCCGGTTTCGATCTTGGCTGATAGCGATTCGATTATCGTGAAGGGCTTGGTCGTGGTCATGCTGTCTTACTTTTCGGGGAAAACAGCGGCCGAGATCGTACAATCGGACGTATCGGAGTATCTAGCCAAGCTTGGCCTCAATCAGCACTTGAGCCCTCAACGCCGCAACGGATTGTTTTCGATGATCAAGCGTTTGAAGGCGAGGGCGACAGAAATCGCGGCGAGTGCGTAGCTGAGACGGAGCCCCCGCCGAATCTGAGAGCAAATGCCGAGGCTGGAAGTCCGCCACGTCAGTCAGGAACCGAGCGATAGCGAGATGTATTAGCCGTTATTTGCGATAGCCACGGTTTGGCGACTGCCGAACCAAGGCTATCGCCAGCGATCCCTCCCCTGATCCTCAAAATGGCTTACTCGCACAACTCAACGGCTTCCAGAAATATTTTAAAAATGGCTTTAGCCTGCGTTAAAAATCGACGATACGAAAAATCTGAAAAACGTCTTGCAAAGTTAAGCGACAGAGGATATTTTCTGTGGCTCACAAGAGACGAGGCGGCGTTAATCGCCACCACAATGCTTGAGATGAGGCGCTGTAGCTCAATTGGTTAGAGTACCGGACTGTCGATCCGGTGGTTGCGGGTTCGAGTCCCGTCAGCGTCGCTTAGAAGAACCACGAGAACATTGTTTCATCGTGGTTTTTTTATGCGCGGTCACTGTTGATGAAACGCTGGCTTGCCCCCCACACCTTTTTGAGCGACGCAATTATCTGTTTTGCCGCGAAGTGTTGGGGTAAGTCCGGATAAGCACCTAAAGAGCAACGCCTGTAAAGATCTCTGATGAGCGAATTTCCTCCCTGTCCTGAATGTCAATCAGAATATGCCTACCAAGACGGCATCCTGCTGGTTTGCCCTAATTGCAACCATGAGTGGAATCCCAACGTTGGCAGCAGTGACGCCTCCGGTCAGGATGATGATCGGGTACTGGACGCCAACGGCAATGAACTACAAAACGGTGACTCAGTCATCGTGCTAAAGGATTTGAAAGTCAAAGGCGCATCTTCGGTTGTCAAAGCGGGAACCAAGGTCAAGAAAATTCGCCTAGCCGACGGCGATCATAACATCGACTGCAAGATCGACGGCATCGGCGCGATGGGGCTGAAGTCAGAGTTTGTTCGCAAGGTGTGATTCACTGCGAGACCGGCCTGC
>JALZWN010000004.1 GCA_023300235.1 Mariniblastus sp. | reverse complement strand
TGGTTGTCTCTAAGTGCCCCAGCTTCCGCCAGATGAAAGCAAATCGGCACACTCTCCCGGTTACCGGCTGTTTATTGCTGGTTAGTTGCGTTTTCAGTTGTTAATCGGCAGTATATTGCCTCTAAGTTCAGTTTCCAGCTGGACTTTGCTAAGAACAGGCAATATGATACCGCTATACCCTCCAAAACACCATCAAGGAGCACTTTATGTCCGATTACGCGTTGCTGTCCGACAAGAATATTGAGGTTTCCCTGTGTTCTCGGCTGGAGTCCGAGCGGCTACGTCGGAACATCACACAGGCAGATTTGGCTCGCCAAGCTGGCGTGTCGGTCCGCACGATCCGGCGTATGGAGAAAGGAGAGGGCATTTCGCTGGCGACGTTCATTCGTGTGCTCAAGGCGCTTCGATTGGAAGAACGCTTGGATGCGCTTCTGCCAGAACAGGATATCTCGCCCATTGCTCGGGTCAGCAAAACGATGCGTGTCCGCGAACGGGCTTCAGGAAAGCGCGAAACCACGAAGCCTTCTTCTGACTGGCAATGGGGTGACCAATGACTGACGCTCGCGTCGTTTTGTGGGGCCGAGACATAGCGGCCGTCAGCTGGGATCCGGGTCAAGGTCATGCCGTCTTTGAGTACGCGCCCGAATTTCTTCGCAGCGGCGTCGAAGTTTCGCCATTGAAGATGCCATTGCGGGAAGGGGTTTATCGTTTCCCCACATTGGCCAAGGAAACGTTCAAAGGTTTGCCGGGCCTGCTAGCTGATTCATTGCCGGATAAATTTGGCAACGCTTTGATTGACACGTGGCTGGCACGCGAAGGTCGATCGCCGGATTCATTCGATCCGGTACAACGACTTTGTTACATCGGCCAACGTGGTATGGGAGCGCTGGAATTCCAGCCCACAGTTCTCGGTGTTGCGGATGTCAGACGAAACATCGACGTCGCGGCTCTAGTACGATTGGCCAACGATGTCGTGCAGCAACGAGCCACTCTTGGCGGCACTTTTTCAGGAGACAATGACTCGCAAGCGATTCAAGACATTCTAAGAGTCGGCACGTCCGCCGGTGGCGCTCGCGCCAAAGCGATTCTCTCTTGGAACGAAACCACAGGCGAATTTCGTTCTGGACAACTTCCGGCCGCAGACGGATTCACCCAGTGGGTCATTAAATTCGACGGCGTCACGGGCAACAAGGATAAAGAACTGGCCGATCCACAGGGCTATGGTTTGATCGAATACGCTTACTCCGAAATGGCGAAGTCCGCTGGCCTGATTATGACACGCTGTCGTTTGCATCAAGAAAGCGGTCGTGCCCATTTTATGACTCAGCGATTCGACCGAACCGCAGCAGGCAAAAAACTACACATGCAATCGCTCGGCGCGATGATGCACTTTGATTTCAATCAGCCTGCAGCCTATTCCTACGAACAGGCAATTCAAGCATGCATGATGCTACAACTGCCAATGGAAGATCGCGAGCAACAGTATCGCCGAGCCGTCTTTAATGTGGTCGCTCGTAATCAAGACGACCATGTCAAAAACATTGCTTTTTTAATGAATCAAAGCGGGCAGTGGCGACTATCACCCGCCTTTGACGTCGCCTACGCCTTCAATCCAGACGGAGCTTGGACGGGAGTGCATCAGATGAGCATCAACGGGAAACGCGATAACTTTACTCAAGAGGACCTCATCCAGTTGGCTGCTACGGCTGGAATCAAAAAAAGAACGGCGGTATCAATCTTGCAAGAAGTTGACGCCGCAGTCTCCGGCTGGCCAGAACACGCGACAGATGCCGGCATCCAACCTAGTGTCGCAAATCGCATCGCACAAACGTTTCGACGGAATCTCTTGGAAGCCTAAGCAAGTTCCTCGATAGCAAAATCGGTGGGCGCTATTGTGCTCTGTTGGCTTAAGTACAAGCAGTTGGTACAAGCAGTTGGGGGCATCCACAAATCGGCTCTAGAAACTGTGCGGTTGTCCCCAACTGCGGTACTGTTCCCAACTGCGGTATTAAACTTTTACAAAACCCATTTGGGAGGCGCTGGGCTTGGAAAAGCTGACAAGTCAAAATGCAATATGACTAAGCTGTTATTATTGAGTCTAATTTCCTGTAACGAGATTCCTTTCAAACTTGGGATTTCAGAATACACGGCAGAGATTGAGTCGTCTTCCACCAGCAAATCACTCCACGCTACGCTACTCCCAAGCCAAACAAAAGCGTCAAGATCCGTTTCTCTCGTTCACAGTCCTCTGCCCTCGCCGCAACTACTGTGCACTAAGAAGTGCGATGAATGGCGAGATGTCCAGGAAATCCACGATTCCGTTGCCATCGATATCGGCTTTGTCCGAAAACACCCCAGAAGACAAATGAGCGATGAAAGGCGATATGTCCAAGAAGTCCACCGAACCATCGCAATTCACATCGCCTACCAAGAAACTGTCGGTTCCTTGAAGGAAGAAAACCAGATCTTGGATAAAAAGCTGGGCTGGAATGTTGTTGCCACCAGTGAAGATACCCCTACCGTCGACGAACTCATTGCCTTGCGAACGTTCGATTCGGAAGCGTGAATCGTTGGTGCTGCTGGTTGTAACCGTGAACACGTATGTCGTGCCGGCACTGAGAGTGCCTAACACTGCTGTCGCGTCCGGGACTAGATTGAATGTCAAGAAAAGTGGATTCGTGGACGCTGTGGTTGCATCAAACGGCACGGCCTTGGGATCACTAAAGGATCCCAAGAGCGTTGTGTCGTCGAGTGTCAGTATCGGCTCACCAGACGATGGATCGACCGGCAATTGATACACGTTCAAACTCAGGGCAGCCGCATCTTCTGCCTCGTTTTGAGAGCCAAGAGTGTCAGAACCGATCTGAACGGTAATCGCTTCGAGCGTAAAGTCGTCGTCCAGTGCGAACGTCTGGCCTTGCCCAGGATCTCTTGCCGCATCGACGAGATACTGTTGACCACCGACTGGCTGCGAGGCCAACAGGTTGGTTGTTGGAGCGACCGTGGTTGTGCTTACCTCGATAAAAGCCGGGGCAGTGCTGATCTCTAAGGCGTAGAATTGAATATTGTCAGCGTCACCGTTGACTTGGACAAAAAAGTCTCCCACACCAGGATTCAGCGTGATCGTTTCTTCTTCGCCGACGCCGTTGAGATCGACCGATTGCAAGGTATTACCATTGCTGTCAAGCACGCTCAGGCTCAAGTCACTGAGGTTTGACGAATCAATAAAGATTTCAAGCCTCTCTCCGTCTTCAAGAATGCGTTCGTTGGTGTAGGTGTACATGGGTCCGCGCGGGGTCAGGTTGATGACGACTTCATCGGTGGCTGAAATCGATGTGAATCGAAAGAAGTCAGCGTCGCCATCGTCGTCGATGGAGACGAAATCGACTTCGCTATCTCTTACTTGTAGCGCCAAAGTAGAACCGCCCATGCCAGCGTCAAATCCGATTTGCAACGGTGCGTCTATGTCAACCGTACCTAAGTCAGTGGCGGTGCTGAAAGTGTCGTTGCCGCCATTTTTCTCATAGAAGTCACCATAACGCCGCTGTAACGTGAGCAGGTCAGCAAACTGTGGGCCTTCCGTAGTGCCACCAGACCCGGTGACCGCAGAAAGATTCGCCGCACCGTTGACTTGAATATGAGATGATCCAACTGAGTGCATCGTCTCATGGGATATCAAGAAATCAAGCGCGTTCAAGGTAAGTTCGATGTTGCCGACGGTGCTGATGAAAGTGTTGGAATGCCCACGATCAACAGGCGTAAAGCCGTTTATAAAACTGAACTCCGTCGGATTCGAAGTAAATGCGCCCGCACCTTGGAATGGATATCCGGCAATCCGATAGTCACCACGAACCCCCGCCTCGCCTGTTGTGGAGACTCCAGAAAAAAAACGGCCGTTTACAGTTGAAAGCTCTGCGCCATCGTCGTTGGGTTCGTAAATATAAGTCAGGCCCGATTTATTCGTGAAACTGTCGAGTGCATTTTGAATTGGAGCAAACCATACGCGATCAGTTAGATCGTCAGTAGGATTGGTGACGTTGTGCAGCTCATCAAGGAAGCTAATGAAATTAGATTCATTCGATCCGATCTTGGTGCCATCAGGGACGAGACTCCACGTCACCGTAACAGGATCCCCCAGACTTGCGTTGCTGGTTTGACTTGAGTTGATCACACGGAAGTCAACAAGAGTATCTGTTGCGAAAACGTCAGCAGATAAAAGGAACAGACTGCTAACACAAGCAGCAATCAAAAGACAAAAGACAGAAGGACGAAAACGCTTTAACATTTGTTCTTTCTTAGTACGAAGGGAAGGACTTTAACAGAAAAGCCTTATTGGGTGGGACCTATGAAACCGTCAGGAAGGTTTGAAATATTGTATACCGTTACCGAACGTAAAATACTCTTAAAGACCACGGTTCGAGCCATAACTTGAAGAAGATAAGCTCAATCAATGAGCTACGTTCCCTTTATTTGTCCGTCCCCCTTATTTGTCTGTGGCTTTGGCTCCAGACTGTAGATAGGGACAGACTGTAGATAGGTGTAAGCAGACTGTAGATAGGGACACCCACAATGACGGATTTAGTAGTTGGAGTAGTTGGGGACACCCGAGTATTAGTGGTTGGGGTGGTTGGGGCATTTGGGGTGCCCGCAAAGCCAGGTTGCTAAGAAACGGGGACAGGCAACGGATCTCCTAAACAAGTTGCTAAGAAACGGGGACAGGCAACGGATCTCCTAATATTAACACTATTCGGCGTCCCGGAAAATGCTGTCAGGCAAAGATATTGCCCTAGTGTTCCTCGGGTG
>JALZWN010000003.1 GCA_023300235.1 Mariniblastus sp. | reverse complement strand
TATAATTTGAAAAATCAAAGTCAGATAAATCTGACCAGGAATTTAACAAGAGGTTATCTACCAAATTGTCAAAGAACAAATGTCTCAAACAAACAAAGCTTGTTTGAAACTTTCACTTGCGAACGATTGCTCGTTGCTTGTGAGCCGCAGATAATAGGCGATCTTTTGCTAGTGTCAACAGACATTTAAAAAAAAGATCAAAACAATCTACATCAGCGGTGAAGCCATACTTTCGGCGCTTTGCCAACGAAGACTTCAATTCAATCTCGAATTTATTTCGAATGAGTTTTCAGCCGACTGGCCTGCTCTTTCGGAATCGCTCGCAGTGGCCTCCAGCAAGCTAACTCGCTTGTTCGGTTTGTTTGAAAACGGTCCGATCAATTCCGCCAAGGCATGAGGCAGCGAGCTGCGGTTTGCTGCGAGCGTGCACCTGATTGTTGGCGGTCCGTTTGGTGGTCCGTTGTTTGTCGATCTTTTTTTACGCGATGCACGACAGCGATTGAGTTGTGTATTGCCAATCAATGGTTGGCTCGACCTGTGTCAGTGGCTGGCTGATCGTTGGCGTTCGAATGCATTCGAAGGCGCCCCGTGCAGGCAGGGATCGCCGTCGCCGACTATCACTTGCTCTTACAGCAAGTGCCTCGCTTTGATCTCAAGGTATCGATTGACCAAACTGGCCGTCAGCTCATCAGGAAAGACGTCCATCGTTAGCACGCCGCGGTGCTTGAGGTCGTTTATCAACTGGTGTCGCCAGCTCAAAATCGATGCCGCCGCTGCTGCTTCGTACAGGTGATCGTCGCGTATCTCGGGTGATGCGTCCTCGTATTCCTCGATCGCATCGAACATTGAATGGTCGCGCAGCAGCACCGCAAACGGCAAGTGCCGACCCGACAAAACGCTCATGTGTTGCTTGACTTGTGACGAGTTGATTTCGTCGATCAGGTTGGTGATTGTGATCACTAGCGATCGCTTGGGGCACTTGTTTCGCAGGTAAAGAAACGCTTCGTCGAAGCGGGATTCTACGTGGTTTGCGGACTGGTCAAAGGTCGCATGTAGCAGCCGATTGATATGTTTTACGCCGGATTTTGGAGGCGTAAAGTTATGCACTTTGTTACTGAAGGTTATCAATCCAACGGAGTCGCCACGGCGCAGGGCGATGTAGCTGAGCATCAACATCGAGTTGATGGCGTGGTCGATCATGTTGGTGTTTTCGTGCGTTCCGGTCATCATTCGGCCGCAATCGATCATGAAAATGAGCTGCTGGCTTTGGTTGGATTGGTAGTCGCGTACTGTCAGCTTTTGACGCCGTGCAGTGGATCGCCAGTCGATGTGTTTGTAGTTGTCGTCTTGCGTGTAGTCTCGCAACCTTTCAAATTCGTTGTCCTGCCCAATGCTGCGTGAGCGTCGCATGCCCAGCAAGCTCAGGCGGTTGGTGCGTGCCAGTAGGTCGTATTCGGAAATCTGCTGAATGTCGGGGTAGACGTTGATGGACGAATGAGTTGGTATCTCGTGATAGGCTCGCCACAGTCCGAGCGGACTGGATACTTTTATATAGACGGTGTTCAAATCTACTTTCCCGCGTTGATCTGAAACGTACTCGTATTCGAATTCTGTGTTGGACTGGGCCTTGAGTTTCGTGTTGAATTGCTCCGGCGTCGCGGTGAAGCCTGAAGGAAGGTCGTCACGTACGACGACGTGGCACCCGATCCCGCCGCGCTTGACGACTCTTAATTGCACGGGGTATTTCTTTCCTTGCGAGCCGGTGCCGCCGATGATTCGCGAGCAAGAAAAGTGTTTGGCTTGGAGCATGAAGCCTGTCATCAGTCCGTCAATGACGACAGCCGATAGCAACGCGAGGTCGATGGCAAGGACGGTGGCATAAAAGAACCAAGTCCATGGGCTATCAACCGTTAGGTATCGCGAGACCATGATCGCCAGGACGAATGGGATCGCGACCAACGCCAGGGTGCGGTTGCTGGGGAACAGCCTTAATCGCCGAGCGACAAAGAACAGCGGCAGTGCCATCAACGCCAGCAAGATGACCGGGCGATTGATCAAGAATTCGGGCGAACCGGTGATCATGTCCCAGAGGAGCCTTGGCAGATTTTCGAAGAATTTCAGCACTGAATCAACTTGTTGTAAAGCGACGAACTAGCGACGGCGAACTGACGGTTGGGTTTACTTCAGGCGAGGTACTTCGATCGATCGGATCAGTCCGCTAAGAATTTGGTCAACGTCCTGGCCTTCGACTTCCGCCTCGGCGGTCAACTGAACACGGTGTCGCAAGACAGAGATCGCGATTTCGATCACGTCATCGGGGACGGCGTAGTCGCGTCCCATGAAGGCAGCCAGGGTTCTGGCGCCTTGCATCAAGCCAATGCCGGCTCGGGGCGATGCCCCAAGGTATAGCTGCGGCCATTGCCGAGTGAGGCGGACGATGCGGTTGATGTAGTCGACCAATCTTGGGTCGATGCGAACGTCGGCACTCTCTTGGGTGACCTTCAGAATCTCTTCGGGCGACGTGATTTGCTGGATTTCGCTTTCGAGTTGTTCGTCCAGGTTGTTTTGGCCGCCGTGCATCAGCAAAATCCGGGCCTCTTCGGCTTCGCTGGGGTAGTCGGCTTTGAGTTTGAGCATGAAGCGATCGAGTTGAGCTTCAGGCAAATTGTAGGTGCCTTCGGACTCGAGCGGGTTTTGGGTGGCCACGACCAAGAACGGGAGTTTTAGTTGATGGGTCGTACCGTCAACGGTGACTCGTTTTTCTTGCATGATCTCCAGCAAGGCCGCGTGGGTTTTGGCGGGCGAGCGATTAATTTCGTCGGCCAGTAGAAATTGAGTAAACACCGGGCCGGGGCGGAACATGAACTCTTGCGTTTTCATGTTGAAAATCGGGGCACCGGTGATGTCCGAAGGCATCAAGTCGGCGGTAAACTGAATCCGGCCGAAATCGCAGCCTAGGATTTTGCCGAGTGTCCGGACGAAAAGCGTCTTGCCGAGCCCCGGAGCGCTTTCGATCAAAACGTGCCCGCCCGCGAACAACGCAACCAACGTTCCTTGCACCAGTTCGTCTTGGCCGATGAAAACCTTTTCGATCTCTGCTCGAATTTTTTGGTAGAGCTTTCGCGTCGGCGTATCGGCTCCGATTTTGCGTTCGTCGGCGACTGCGGAAACGCTCGTGTTCGGCGTTTGGCTGGCCGGCATCGGGATCGGCTGATCGACTTGTAGCGTTGATTGATCGGGCCGCTGAGCAGCAGCAGGGGGGGCTTGAGGAGGTGCGGTTTGCTCGGCGATGACGTTGCCGGCAACGCTTTGGTTGGGCACGATGCTGACCAGGTCGCACTTGGGGCATTTAATTTTGTTGTTGGCCATGGAGGTCCCAACTTTAAGCGCCGCGCCGCATTGTGGGCACTGGAATTGAATGGAAGACTCGGGTGGATTGTTCATAGGGTTACTGCTTTTCAGCTGTTCTTTTTGTTGGATCCCAAAATGGATTCTTGATACTGTTGGATGGTTCGGCGAGCGTGTTCGCTGTCACCGGATCTGGATAGCTGTTTCGCGATGGCTTTGATGTGGTTGCGGAATGTCGAGGTCGATTGTTGGGGTAATCGTTTGGGCCGTCCAAAAATTGGAAAGTAAACAAAGCAAAACAAAACGCCCCACAGCAACGCATGTGGAACGATGTAACACAGCGGTTCCTCGGAAATCCAAGCCCACGAGTTTTGGTTTACGAAGTCGGTGCTGCGAATCGGAATGTCGTATTCGCTCTCCAGAATCAGGATCTTGGGGCCGAATCCGAAGTCGAAGCCAAAATCATCCTCGTCCTCGCTCAAACTGATTGCTTCGGCGACTAGTTGGTCGGCGATAGCTCGTTTGTCCGGATCGGCAGCAGCCAAATTAACCAAGAACGATGCGTTTTGCACGACGATGATTTGGTTGGTCGAGTAGGTGCGGTTGTCCGTTAGGCGGTAAACCAGGTTTTCTCCGTCGACCGCTAACAGCGATTCAATCGACCATTTCGCCGTGGATTTTTTTGGCGACATCACGACTTCGACGGGCAGTTTCGGCGGTGAGTTGAAGTTGGCATTGGTTGCCATCGGGCCGGTCAGCAAGTTGCTTTTTTTTCGTGGTTTGAGTACTTCGATGTCAAACCAGTCGCACTTGGTGTTTCCGCCCCAGTGATCTTCGGTCCAAGTGTTTTTCCGGTTTTGAGAGGCAAGTTGAGCCTCCGAGAGTAAGCGTTGGGCTTCGGCTTTGAGTTCCGGAGCGACGCGTTTTTGAATCGCACGGTAGTAGTCTTCGTCGGATCGATAATCAGCCCCCACGTAGACTAGAGTTTTGGAGCCGTAGCCTTCGTCCATCCACTTTTCGATTGCTTCGGTGGCCCCTTCGGAGGGGCAGCGAACGTTTTCTGGAAACCAAAACACGATGTCGAATTCATCGATTTTGGGTGAAATTCGATTGCGTACGGAAACCTCGTAGCCGAGCTCTTCCAAGCGTGCGGCGAACAGCGAGGTGCTGTTGATGCTGCGAGGCTGTTCGTTGGTTTTGCCGTATTTGGTTTCTAGTGACGAAGTGGCGTTGCCCGCGCAGCCGGAGAATGCAAGCAAACAGACCAGTATAGCGAGCCATGTTAGCGATGCCATCGAGACGCACGTGTTGGGTTGCTTAACCATGAGCGGCTTTCCTTTGCGTCGACGCATTCGAGCGAGCGGTTTTGACGGTGTGCTGGAAATCGTCGAGCCCACGCCAGCATTGCTCAAAAGTGTTTTTTGTGATCGGGTAGTCGCCAAAAAATGTTTGCTCGAACGGCACCATCACATCGCCGTAATAGCTAACCAGCGGCGGGCTTGGAGAAAGCTCTCGGAGGTACTGGCGATTGGTTTTTCCTTTTTTCAGTCGCACGAGTTTGGCTTGGTCCAAGGTTACCAGCACGTGACTGAACAAGAAGATCAAAGCCCCGCGGAAGTCACCCGACTGGTAGGCAGTCTGAGCTTGTTGGCGAAAATCACCTTTGGTCACGTCCATCTCAAAGGGCAGGTGGCGAATGCTTTCGGCCAGCGATCGATCGGGCCGCGATAGGTCATCCTTTTCTGGTCCAATATCGATTCGCGAGTTCAAAATGATCCAAACCAGCAGAGCGATCACCAGGCACGCGACAATGGACACGACCAAAATGATCATCATCGTACCTATCCCGGCGAAAGCACCTGCGTTGCTGGCAACGGGCGCGGCTGTTGGGGCTGGGGCTTTTTTTTTCTTTTTGACCTTCGCCTCGGGAATCAAGTTCCGATCGTGAGTTGTAGCGGCTTCTCGTTCGACGATTCCCGTCGGTGCGATCTTGCCGCTTTCTTGGTCTAGCCATGGCATCGACTTAAGGTCTTGCGCCGACAGCGGGGTAATCGAAAGCAAGCAAATTCCCAGCAACGCGATCAAAACCAACACCCGCGGCCCGCGAATGGATTCACTTCTAAGACGAATCGAAATGTGTTTGAGCAAAGGCAACATGCGGCGGGGCTTTAGCTTTCTTTTGATTGATGCAGGAGCGTGTTTTCGACTCGAAACTTTAAGTCGACTGACCAGCCCTCTTGGCGAATCCGAACGTCGATGTAAGTCAGGAATCGGACCACCGCGAAAAAACCAGCGACCATCCAGGCCGAGAACAAAACGTAAATCGGTTGCAGCGAGATCTGTGAGTTGGCTCGAATGCTGAACATCGAATCTAACATGACGAAAATTGAATGTACCGCAAACAGCAACAGTGGAGCAAATATCAGGATCAACACAAAGTGCATCGAGATCGCTCCCGCGGCCAACATGTGCAGGTTTCTTGAACGCTGAGACAAAGAAGGCAGGTCGTTTTTTGATTTGAGCGGCGTTTGTTCTAGGTAAATCACTTCCGGCACAAAAGGTCGCATCCCTCGTACCAGTAATCCAAAAAAGGTGATCGCCGGCAACCCAAGGTAGGCCAACAGCTGCGCTTCCTCGCTGTCTTTGGGCGCTGTAATCCAAGCCGCGCACACGGCAAACAAAGCCAGCCTCAAGATCCCTTGTGAAAACAAAAAATACGGCAATCGTTTCAAGAAGTCTTTCATCACCGCCCCAATCGAATGCTCTTGCAAGAACATTACTCGACCCATGAAGATCGTGATCAAGCATGTGCCCAGTTGAGCTTGGCTGACGATCAAGGCAAGCATTGCGAAGTAGTAGGCGATCGAGAGTTCGTAGCTGAACGAGACGTCCGTCATCCAGTTGATCAGGTAGTAATCCAGCAGCGCCAGTGGTGCAGCGTTCAAAAACAGCAGGATCATAATCGGTTGGATGTTCCGAACCAGAACGTTGGCCGCCAGGTCAAAGATTTCTAAGCTGCTACGCTCACGAATCGCGATTGAAGTTTGGTCAAATTGCATTATCCGTCCTCGCCTTCGTTGGACCGTGGGAAGCCAAGCACGACAAAGTAAAACAGCAGCGCGAAGCTACTTCCCAGCGAAATCACCCCTTTGAATGCCCACGGAACCGACGGCTCGGGAGAGACATAGCCTTCAATGATCGCGGCCAAGCAAAACAGGGCCACCGCCGTCATCACGATCGGCAACGCTTCGCGAGCGTTTTTGAGCAACGAGTCCAGTCGTGTTAGGCCATTGGTGCGAATCCAGCCAATCCCGATTCTAAGTCCAGCCCCGGCTGAAAGCACAATTGCGGTCAGTTCGAACGGGCCATGCGCCGTCACAAAACGCTGGAAGTTTGCACTCGAATCGCCGACTTCGGGGCGGAACATGTACCCAAAGGCCGCGCCTAAATAAGTCGCGTTAAACGCCAGCGTGACCAGCCCCGGTAAAACGCCCAGCATGGAAACAAAACAGCTAAGCCCAATGCCCGCGTTGTGCCAGACATAGCCGCCGAAGGCACCGGAATTCGCAACGTAGCTACCGTAGCCCTCTTGAGAGTTAGAGTGGTTTTGTTTTACGGCCAGCATCGCATCTTCACCGAGTATGTTTTCACAAAACCCCGGCCAGCGGCTGTCTTGGTAAGCCAAAAAAGCTGACATCAAAAACAATCCCCAAAAAACAATCGTTGCGACATGAACACAAGGGTCGTGAAAAATTTGTCGCGGCGTGTTGATGAAAACCACATCGAACCAATGCTGCCATCGGTACCTGCGACTGCGGTACAGTTGGTTGTGAGATTTGGCGACTAAGCGATGTAAGTACTCGACCGTGTTGGGTGGCAGCTGATAAGCTTCGGCCAACGCAAGATCCGCACAGGCGGCGCGATAGAGCGTTGAAAAGCGATGGACTTCGTCCGGCTTCATGTCGCTGCTGCCCATTTTTCCGCAGAGTAGTTCAAGCTCGACCCAATTCGGTTGGCGAGCGGCGATTAAGTCGGCGACTTTCATTCGTGCTCCGGATTGGTTGAGATGTCGATTGGATGAGCCACCGGCACGATCGGGTCCGCTGGTCGGCCAGCGTCGATCGAATCTGGATCCAGCATGACAGCAAGGCTAGGCGAGGGTTCGTAGCGACCTCTCGGGGGCGCAGACGGAAACGGCAGATCCGGAGCAGACGATTCTTCCGGGGCTTGGCCGACAAAAATTTTGTAATACAAACTGCAAATTAATAAATCAGAATCGGTGTTGGAAGGCAAACCAAATTCCTCGCACAGCTTGCCCGCCAGTTTGCTCGCAATCTCGCCAGATCGAGCGATGCCCAGTTGATCTCTGTGATCGGCGTAAGCGGCGACCGCTTTGGCCAACGAATTCGACACATAAAACGAGCTGGGGATGGCTTCGGCCAGCTGCGGGACTCGGCTGTCTGCGAAGGTTTGCACGTGTGGGTCGCGGCTATCGTCTTCATTGACCACCATCGTGCCGGCGACCAAATCACCCAGCCGCTGGAATCTCGGGCTGATGCTCATCGCGATCAATCCAAAAACTCCGGTAGGTATCGCCACCTGAGGCGGCAGTTCACTAAGTTCTAGCAGGCCTCCCACTGGGACCAGCGGCATCAAGTCGATACCGCGGAAGAAATTTCGCAGGGTCGCTTGGACGCCATCGATCGCGTGCCCATCAGTCGACAGTACTCTGAGGTTAGAAATCATTTTTCCGACCGTTCGACCGTTGTAATACGTTTCCATATAGGCACCGTAAAACCAATATGCCAGAAACAACATGATCCATCCCATGGCGGATCCGATCGCAACGATGAACTCCGTCACTTCGAAGACGCCCATGAACGCGAACAAACCGCCAACCAGCAAAGCGAACAGCCAATACAGAAACACCAACGCAGCGTACGCAACGACGATGACCAGCAAGTCCAACACGTACGGGAACACGCGGCGGAATGGACCGGCCAGTTGGTATTCGAACGAAATGTTCTCCGGCGTGGTCAGTCGAAACGCATTATCGACTTGGTTGTAAGCGATGCCGGGCTTAAGGGGAGCAAGCTTTGCCGATTTTGCGATTTTAAGATTGGTCGAGTCGGCGACTGCCATGAACGTAGGCTTTGTAGAATCAGGATCAACTTTTTCATTCTGACTATCATTCCCGACGAACGCAAGTTTTGTTTACCCCGAACTGGACCGAACTTGCGACATTTTGTCACGAGTTCTTTTTTTGAGAATTGTATAAGATGCGAGCGTGACAAGATGGATACGGAAATTTGAAACGCAAAACAAACTGATTCAGGCAGTGCTGGTGATTGGTATGTTTGCGTTTGCACTCAATATACCCACGCCGGTGGTCGTGCAAAAAGACGTAGAAGTCTCGTTTCCTTGTCAAAATCGCCCCTGCGGTTGTGAAAACGCTCAGCAGTGCTGGGATGCTTGCTGTTGTTTCTCCGACGCCGAAAAACTGGCTTGGGCTCAAGCCAATCACGTCACGCCGCCGGATTGGTTTCTGGATCGGATCGCGGACCAGCAGTTGATCGCCAAGCTCAAAGGAAATAGCAAACCGCCGAGCGCAACGCCGGCGGCCAAAAAAACGACTTGTTGCTGCTGTTGTAAACAGGGCGAAGTCAATTCGCCAGTCAATAAACAGCCTAGACTGCCAAGCAAAAAAAAGATCGCCGTTCGGACAACCATCCAGCAAATACTTGGCTGCCAGGGTAGGCAAGAGTTTTTGAAAAAGCAGATCGTCTGCATTTTAGTTCCGGCCGACAGACCGGATGCGGTTCCTTATCGGCAAACCCTGCCCATGATCTCTGAATCTGGCAGCAGTCTCGCCATCGCACCGCCGACGCCGCCCTCCTAGGTTGGGTCGGAGTTCTTTTATTGTCTACGTATGTACCGTCTCTGGTTGGTAGAACCGGCCGAAGGTGCATTTGCGTATCTATGAATTGACGGAACTTGGTTTCGCAAAGGAGCCTCACGTGCGCACTCACATGCGTCGCCGAAAGCATTCGGCATTCACGTTGGTGGAGCTGTTAGTCGTGATTGCCATCATTGGCATTCTGATTGGCATGTTGCTTCCAGCAGTTCAAGCAGTCCGCGCGGCTGCGAGGAATACGGTTTGTAAAAACAACATGCGCCAGATTGGACTGGCGATGCACAACTACGCCGGCACGCGAAAAGGAGAGCTTCCTTGGACCTCGCATGCTGGCGACGATCAGTCTTGGCTGGTCACGTTGCAACCGTTTATCGAAAACGTCAACTCGATGCGGGCTTGTCCTGAGGACGAGCAAACGGCCGAGTGGCTGCAAGAACAACCCGGGCAGGGCACCAGCTATTTAATCAACGAACTGGTTGCCAATGATCGTTTGGACGGCAGCGTCACGAACTTGAATGGATTGCGAAGCACGCACGGCTTGGTCGTGATGTTCGAGCGGTCTGACAGGTCGGCGGTCACGAATGATCATGTGCACTGCGGAAGTTTTTACTTGCCGTTTCGAGTTGAACAGAATCTCGTCTGGACGTTCTTGGAGCTCGAGATAGCTCCGGATCGACATGCGGGAACAGCTAACTATTTATTTGCCGACGGACATGTGTCTGGGATTTCGGACAGTACCTTGCGTGCTTGGACGGAACAGGACGTCACCGACGGCACTAATTTTGCTCAGCCAAATTCGGCGGGCATTTATCGATTTTAAAACAAACAAACAAAAGTATAAGAAGCATATAAATGATGAAAAACAAAACTATCTTAAGCGCTCTAGCGATTCTAATTTCGCTGGCAAGTTTCGTTCAGGCTCATGACGGTCGACGACTGGACGTCGTTGTTATCGACGGTCAACTCTTCGCTCAAGGGTACCTGTCCGGTGCCAATCCCGTGGATGACGGCGGAGGGGTGATACGACCCTATTTCAATGCAATTCACGGTCACTTGGATGTAGAGGCGGCGCCGGGGTTGCACCTTGCGACCTTGCCGGGGTTCGATTTGTCAGCAGACGCAGGGGCTCAGTTGTTCGGCGCCGATTTGGAGCTCGAATTGCTATCGGTGACGAAATGGGACAGCCCGGTTGTCGGGCAGACTCCGGTCCTTGAGGCTCTGGATGCGAGTGAGTTGGTCAGTGTCGGGTTCGCTAGCCAGTCAACAATCACAAGCGACAACTTGGGTTCGTTTGTGCTCGCCGATTCGATATCGGGTGGTGTCGGCGACATTGATTTGGCGTATACGCTCTCCGGAGACCCGACAGATAAATTGTTTGCACTTGAGTGGAGGCTTTCGACGAACCAGGTTGGTATTGCCGACAGCGAAAGTGTTTACACGATTTTGTCGCCGCCAGGGGTAGGGCCGGTCGAGCGTCTGCACTTCCAGTCGTTGGGGTTGGAGAGACATCTCGGCATCACGGTTGCGGTTCCCGAGCCGAGCAGTTTGATGTTGCTGGCGATGGCCGGAACGATTGGTCTGGTCCGAAGACGAAGGTAGTGCACGGCTTTGCAGTGGACAATTGCCTCGCCAGCCTTGGCGGGGCAATGTGTCGCTTTTGGCTCCGCGAAAGTAGCGTTACCCTGGACGGGCTTTATCGAAGCTTAGGACGTTAGGTGTATTTGAATTAGCCAGATTGGATGGAAGCGTTCAGTGTTTTCGCGGCGGAACGAACGCTCTGTCGCCGAGCGAAAGGCGACTTTCTTTGCTCGGCACGGCTTTCAGGTCGGTTGCCCCGGCGGGACTTCCGACGAGAGGCCGCTACTTTTCTTCGCCTAAAAGAACAGATCAGTGTTCTTAAACGGAATCAGCGCTGCGACCATCGCGTGTTCGTAGAGTGAGTGCCGAGTGATCTTGCCGGCGGTTAATGAGCCAATCGCTCCGCCAGCGTGCTTGGAGTTCTTTTCCGCGAACACTTGGTCGTTGGCAAGGCCGAGTTCGAGGCCGGATTCGACTAGTTGTTTGACTTTGGGCGGCAACGCAAACAATGCGCTTTTGCTTTCGGCTCGGTGGCCTTGGTTGTCTAGGACCACCATCCACGCAGACGCAAACCAGCGGTCGTCGATGATTTCGATGCCGCCTTCCATCCCAACGAAGAACCGGCTCTCTGGCGAAAGCGACGGAAGTTGTTCGGCTCGATTGCCAGCGCCTTGGAGCGTTTCTGCCGACGACATCGGTTGGTCGCTGACCCCAGATTCGACAGCGAAACCTTCAGCGGTGAAGGAGCGTTCGGGAAACATGGTTTGAAAGCCGGCCAGTGCGGAAGCGATTTTGACAGGGTTCTTTGAACCGACGATGATTTGTTCAGTTTGCATGTTTTTTCGACTGAGGCGTTTTTTCGACTTGGGACTAGAGGTTGATAGGCCGGAGGTTCTTTCTGCTTTACTTCTCCTGTGCCCCCGCCAGCCAGCCGGTGCTGAACGCGGCTTGAAAATTAAAACCGCCGATCGGTCCGTCCAGATCTAAAACCTCGCCGGCGAAAAACAAACCTGGCTGCAACTTCGACTCCATTGTTTTACCGTTGACTTCTTTTAGCGTGATTCCGCCGGCGGTGACTTCGGCTTTTTCAAAACCCAGCGTGCCATTGATCTCGAAGCGGCATTGCTTTACCTGTTCGGCGATGGCGCGTATTTGTTGCTTGGATAGCTCTGCGTTTTTTTGGTCCGGCGAAGTGCCGCTGGCGACGATCAGTGTTTCCGCAAAGCGTTTGGGGAAGTAGTCGTTCAGTAAATTGTGAACTGACTGCTTGCCCGAGGAATGTTTTTTGTCGGTGATTGTCTGGAGGAAAGGTTCGAGTTTGGTCTCGGGTAAAAAATCGCAGACCAGTTCCAGCTCGTTTTTGTTGGGGTGCATCGCCACGTGCCGGCTGACGTCTAGGACTGATGGGCCAGAGAAGCCCCAGTGAGTGAACAAGAACGAGTTGTTGGTTGAATCGAGCAGTTTGGCTTTCGGTTTGCCGGATTTCCCTTTGTCGGCTAGGAGCTTGGTCGTGATCTCCGCTGGTTGCCAAACGCTAACGCCGACGTTGGGAAGCGTGACGCCTTTGAGGTCGTTGGCCCATTGGGTTCGGCAGAGGATCGGGACCAGTGAGGGGACGGTTGGTACGATCGAGTGCCCAAAGTCTATTGCCCATTGGTAGCCGTCGCCGGTGGTGCCGCAGCCTGGGTAAGACTTGCCACCGGTGGTGACGATGATTTTGTCAGTCAAAAAACTGTCGCGGTCGGTTTCGATTTTGAACTGAGGTGGTTGATCGTCGCTGCTTATGTTTTTGATTGATCGTACGGGGGACTCGTTGGCGATCTCCGCGCCGGCTTGGGTGGCGATTCTGACAAGGGCGTCGCGGACGTCGATGGCTTTGTTGCTGACCGGGAAGATTTTGCCAGTCGATTCGATTTTAGTCTCGACGCCTTGGGCTTCGATTTTGGCGATGACGTCGGTGGGAGAAAGTGTGGCGAGGGCAGAGTGGAGAAACTTTCCTTGTCGGCCGTAGGCGGCCACGATTTCGCGAACCGAGCAGTTGTGGGTGATGTTGCAGCGGGTTCCGCCTGACATCAAGATTTTCACGCCCAGTTTGCGGTTCTTTTCCAGTAGTAGCGTTCGGTTGCCAGCTTGGCTCGCCGATGCTGCTGCCATTAACCCAGCGGCGCCGGCGCCGATGACGATCACGTCGAATTGAGATTCCATTTATGTCGTTTTGGCTGAGCCAGTTGAGTGTGTTGTGGCGGTGGTGCTCAGATCGGCGCCGTCGCCTGCCGGATCTCCGTTAAATTAGACTGCGGTTTTTACAATGTCTATACACTGCCGGGGATTAAAGGCGGGGCCGGCTGTCTGGGGGCTTTGGTGGCCCGGCGCGTCAGGGCCTGTTGGTTTAGCATGTTTTGGCGAAGCCAAAACATGTGGAGATGGGCTTTCAGCCTGTCTGCGCGCATGACAGGCTGGAAGCCCATCACCACATTTCCTCGCTGTCGGCGAGGATTTCAGTGTCGCCTTTTACTCCGAAAAAGAGCGCTACCTTCGGTGGGCGTTCACAAAGCGGCCGGTTCTGGGGAGGCAGGCGTTTTTTAGGCCGATGTTTATGCAAGGAGTGACTGAATAAGAGATTTTTCGAGTGCACCTTAGCTTTGTAGGAGCGCGGGTCCTGCTTGTTCGCCCGTGCAA
>JALZWN010000002.1 GCA_023300235.1 Mariniblastus sp. | reverse complement strand
AACGTCCACCGAAGGTAACGCTACTTTCACGGAGTGAAAGGCGACTATGGGTTCCTCGCTCACGCGTCGGACTACCATTTACTCTCGCCGACGCTTGGTTCCTTGCCGAGGAACCTCGCTGACATCACTCGTCCAACAATTGATCCTGTTCGCAAATCAGATCGTACGCCTCACCGGCCGTAGCTTCTCGCAGCCCCGGCAAAAAGTCCGGCTGTTGCAGCAACCGACTCAATCGAGCCAAAACTTTCAGATGCACCGGCTCACTGGTCGACCCGATCAAAAAAAATACATCCGTCAAACAACCCCGCGGGCCGCCGAAGGGAATCCCCGAACTGGTAATCCCCAACGCCAAAAACGGATCACCGATAATCGAAGCCATCGGTCGCCGTGGGTGCAACAACGCCACGCCGTTGCCAAGCGCCGTCGGATGCAACTCTTCACGACTAACCAACGCCTCGGCCATCTTCACCGGATCCCACAACCGCCCGGTAGCTGCCGTTTGATCGCACATCCGTTGAATCACCGATTTCTTGGTCCGAGCCATAAACGGAATGAAAACGTTGTCGATGGCCAACAAATCCCGCACCGCAAACGCCCCAGCCGAATTATCACGCGGATCATTGTTCAACATCCGCTCGACCTGATTCAGTTCTTGCGGATCCGAAGCCCCGATTCGCTGTTCAAACCATTCGTGAATTTCCGCCTGCGAAAATCGCCACTGATTTCCCACACGCCGCCCTGGAAGCTTGCCTCGATTCGCCATCTTCCGCACTTGATCAGGCGTCAGGTGCAGGAACGTAGCTAAGGATTGTTCGTCGTAGTCTTCGTGTGACATCACCGGTCGCTGTGAAACAAAATAAGAGACTGAAAAACGCTAGCGGCAAATATTTTTTGCTTCGGCGAAGGGCCCAGTTTGAGTGAAAAATTTAGTTTCGCAAGAGCAATTTTTTCACTGTTTTAGACAAGTCAAGCTGGATTCAATCACTTGTCAATAAAAAACAAACCACAACAACTCTCTCACATGGTCCATGATTCGGCTTGACCAAATAACGAGATTTTCAAGAATCACTTCATCGTCATTCACTGAGACGCAGGACGCGAATCAGCGACGAGAGTTTTTTAATTAGAGATGCATTCAATGGATGCATCGGAATTCGCCTGGCAAGGAGGCCTCGTGAGTACCCCAAGTACCACCACTGCGAACACGGATTTTCGAATCCGATTAAGTGATATTCTGCCCGACGCAAAAATCGTTGGAGCAGATGATATCTTTGTTGAATCTTGTTGCGGCGATTGGCAGGACTGTCAATCCAACGACGTCTATGTGGCGTTGATTGAAGCCGAACACGATGGGCACGAATTCACCAACGAAGCCATCCAACGCGGCGCTCATGCGATCGTCACCGAGCGGCTGATCATGAGTGCTCGGCCGCAATGCATCGTTCCGGATACCCGGGAAGCCTACGGGCGAATCTGCCAAGCGCTAGCCGGTCAACCCAGCAGCCGCCTGTCAACGATCGGCGTCTCTGGTAGCGATGGCAAAACTGTCACCAGCCACTTGATTCGCAGCATCATGAACGAAGCAGGCCGCGAGACCGGTCTCGTGTCGTCGCTAGAGGTCAGCTTGGGCAACGGCCGCAAAAGCGTCCCGCCCACGCAGATCAATTCGGCTCAACTCGCCTCGCAACTGACTCAAATGGCACTCGCAAAATGCGACACCGCCGTTGTCGAGCTTCCCAGCACCGCGTTGGCTCAACGCTCCACTGCTGGGATTGGTTTAGACGTGGCTGTTTTGACCAACGTTCGCTCAAGTGCTCTGGATTTCCACGGCAACTTGATGAACTACCGTCGCGCTCAGTCTCGTTTATTAAAGCAGTTGAAGCCAACTGGCATTGCGGTCTTAAACGCCGACGACCCAACCAGCCACTTCATGCTAGAACAGATCAAAACACCAACGTTAACGTTTGGTATGAAGCAAGACGCCAACGTGACCGCCACCTTGGTCAATCGTAGCCGAACCGAGCAAACGTTTTTGCTGATGGCCGGCGGTCAATCAGTCCCCGTCAAAACCAAAGTCATCGGCGACCATCACATCCAAAACTGCCTTGCCGCCGCTGCGGTCGGGCTCGCCTTGGGCGTTGATTTGTTTAGCATCGCCACCGGCCTGAACCGCGCCGAAGCGATGCCCGGACGGATGGAACAATTGGACTGTGGGCAAGAGTTTGGCGTGTGGGTGGATGCCGCCCGAACACCGAACCAGCTTGCAAACGCGATTCAATCCATCAAGCAAGTGACCACCGGCCAAATCTGGACGCTATGTTCAGTCGACCCACAATCCGACGATCGCTCGATACGAAAGCAAATCGGCCAAGTCATCGACCGATCAAAAGTAAAAATCGTATTAACGTACACTCAGGCGGGCGGTTCAAACGATCTGGAACCGATGCACCAAGTGCTGGATGGCGTCAGCGAACCTGGCCAAGCGGAATTGATTCCGAATCGGTTCAAGGCGATCGAATGGATTTTACAAAAAGCGGCTCCCGGCGATGCGGTATTGATTTCGGGTTGCGGCAACCGACCGTTTGCATTGATCGGCGACGACAGCTGGACGATCAACGATCGGGATGTTTGCGAAGCTTGGTTGTACGACAACGCGAGTCTGGCTCCGGTCAGCCCCGAAGGTGGACTCGAGCCCGGCATCTACAACATCGACGATTATCGCGAATGTTAAATTGAACTGAATGACGAGCTGCAGGTGGCGCGTTGAAGAAGACGAAAAACAGCGCCGCAAAGCTCTACTATTTTATCGACGTCGATCTCGACCCCCGCCAGATTCTTGCTGGGGGGGCTTGAGGGCAAGGATCAGGTGGGAGCCCACCTAAAGAATGACTGCCACCGGGTATTCATTTCCAAAGGCCAGTGCCACAAGTTGACGGACAAACTAAAGGCAGCGTGGTCGTAGAGGTTGGCAGAGCAAGGCCGCGTCTCGCAAAACCAGTGGCCAGCCTAGAAGACGCCTGACAATTTAGAGTCAATCGCTTTGTGAACGTCCACCGAGGGTAGCGCTACTTTCACGGAGTGAAAGGCGACTATACGTTCCTTCGCTCACGCGTCGGACTACCATTTACCCTCGCTGACGCTTGGTTCCTTGCCAACAAACTTGTTGATTTAATAGGTTTCGGCGAAGCCTAAAATGTGGTGATGGGCTTCCAGCCTGTCATGCGCGCAAGTCAGTTTGGAGGTCGGTCTAGTGGACGAGTTTATTAACTAAATCAACAGGCCCATGAGCGAGGATTTCGATGCGTTCATCGCTCACGCGTCGGGCAACCAGAGCACGC
>JALZWN010000001.1 GCA_023300235.1 Mariniblastus sp. | reverse complement strand
AGCCGCACCACATCCGCCACCACGAGACATTAGCTTGCCTAACAAACCACCTTTTTGGCAGCCACAGCTTGCTGCTGGAGCTGGAGCAGCTTGAATTGGAGCAGCTTCGCAACCACAATCGGCTTCCATCATTGGAGCTGACTCTTCGCAAGATGCACCGCAACCGCAGTCGCCTTTGACTTGTCCAGCCATCCGCTCGAGCAATCCGCGAGCGCCACTTCCGCCACGGCAACCACCGCTAGGAGCTGCAGCTTCACAGCCGTAAGACTCTTCTACCACAGGCGCTGCAACTTCGCAGCCACAGTCACCCGCAGGTGCTGCTGATCCGCAGCCACCGCTACGTAGCTTTGACAACAGTCCACGAACGGGCTTGCGGCAACCGCAGCCATCGTCCGCTGCAGCTTCACAGCCACATGAACTTTCAACCATTGGTGCTGCTGCTTGACAGCCACAATCGGCACTCTGCAACAGTTGGCCAACTAGCCCCGCTGCATTTACTTCGCTGCACATCATTACAAAACTACATAGTAGTACTGCGGCAGCCATTTTGATTCTCATTAAAACTCGTCTCCTGGAGTTTAAACTCTTCACTGTCGTTCCATCAGGTTATCAAAGGTGGTCGTTCGCCAGGTAGGCTATGCGGCCGCTTCGTCAAGTTGGCGCAAATCTATTTTTCCTTAACAAGTGCTACGACGAAAACGTTTCTTCGACGCGAATCTAGCTAATTAAAAAAGGTTGCCTCAGACATGGCTTCACGATTTTCAAAATCGCTGCTGACCAAGACCTGACGGTTGCGCAAAAACAGTTTGAGTTTCATTTGATCTCACGCCCTCTCAATCCTTTGAGAGATAAAAACGAAAGATCCGTTGGTTATCAGAACAACGCCGTAACGCTGTCCATGATGCTCAGCCCACGAATCCCTAAGAACTCGCATAACTGAAATTCAGATTTGTCTTTCCCGAAATCGTCGGACAATCGCCAGATCCTGCAATGTCCTCAATTCATTGCCTGTCGTATGACTTGGAAGTGTCCTGCCAGTCAGGTAAAGTTTGACGGCTACATACGAAAAGACCGAATCCGAAAGCAAGTCTCGAAACAGCCAGCGGAAGTCATTTGAACCACCTCAAAAGAACCACACGGGCGTTTTCATTAGGCAATTCGCTTATTTTTCAGGGATCTTCAAAACTTAACCACTAAGAAATGGTTTAAGTACTTTGTGGCGCAGACGGATTGAGTAGACTTTGACGCCAATAAACCGACTGTTTTTTGCTTACGCAAAGATTGGCGGTCTTTGAGCCGATACCGGTATACATTCCTTTTCTACAACCGAATTCCTCGTAGTTAATATGACGAACACTGCTTTGCTAAAACCAATCACCTATCTAATTGCCTTGACGATGATCTGTTTCAGCATGGGCTGCGAGCAACAGCGTTACAAGCCATCCGCTTGGGCGCCGGCATCGGGATCCAACGGAACTCTGCCTGGCGTCGGCCAACTTGGCGTGAATGGTTCAGCAGACAGCGGAACACTTCCTGGACGCAATGGCACGCTACCCGGACGCAACCTCGCTAGTCTGCCTTGGCGAGCCAATAGCCAAACGAGTCTTCCCAACCGAATCGGGACATCGACGCTGCCCGGGCGTTCACCAATCGTAGCTTCGTCTCCGAAGGAAAAAGTAAAACCAGCCTTGCCTTCGCTAGCAGGTAAAGCGGTCTGGGACGTCACCGACAAACGCCAGATGCAACGCGTCCCCGGCAAACCTGGTTTGTACATGGGCCAAGACAATCCGCTGGCCGGCATTGCAGGTTCCGCCTCGCAACGCGGACGTTCTGGATCCACCCTACCCTCTCGCGCCGGTTCTACCCTGCCAATGCGTGGAGGATCAAGCCTGCCGTTCCGCGGATTTGGATCGTCGACCCTGCCGGGCCGCTAAACGTTAGCCCAAAATTTAAACGCTAAAAAAAGCCCGCTTGTTAATCCAAGCGGGCTTTTTGTTTTTTGACTCTTACTGGAACCACATGGTTGACTTTTATGGGAACCACATGGCCCCCGCTCGACTGACACAGCACGCTTGATCTTTAAATTCACCCGTGCCCAACCATTAAACGGGGCGTTGCCGCCTTCGCACTGTACGGGCACAGTCTCATTAGTAGTCCATGCTGGGAACCAGAAACGAAACCACTTAAACAGACAAAGCGGATTCTTCAGTAGCGTCTTTCTTCTTACCCTTCTTCTTCCCCTTCTGCTTACCCTTTTTCTTTTCCTCTGAATCGCCTTTTCCTTTTTTGCCTTTTCCTTTAGCTGGCAACATCGCTTTTTGCTCGTCGGTCAGCAAAGCCAAAATCTCAGTCTGAACCGTTTTAGAAATCGAAGCCCCTTTCATCTTCGCTTCGGTGTACGTGGCCAAATCTGCCTCAGTCAACCCAGTAGCTGCCAAACTAGCCGCAGCGAGCTCTTTTCCTTTAAGACCATCGGCCTTCCCTTGCTTCATCGCCGCTTTCTGCAAACCAATCTGTTCCTTGGTCAGCAACTGACCCCAGGTTTTCTTCGCTTCCAAATACGACTCTAAATGTTTTTCAACAATTGCCTTGGCGCTGGCCTGTTGCTGTTCAGTAAGACTCGCTTTCTGGTACGACTTCATCCACAAGGCCGCCGTTAGTTTAGCTGGGTCTCTTTTCTTCTTGCCGCCAGCACCGTCTACGTCTTGTGCTACAAGCGTTGTCGTACAAGCAAGAAAAGTAACCAGCAAACCGAACAATATTTTTTTCGTCAACATCCTGATCTCTCCTAAAGGGAAGCAGCGTTCTGAATTGTCGCTGCGAAATAAGTTCTTAAGTTAATTCTCCGTTGTAAACGAGACGAACACCATGACCTAAATATCGAACAAAGACTTTAAAATCCATGACTTTTTCAATAATAAACCGCGTTGACGCTGTGAATCAATCCAGTGCATTCGAGTATTGAATTGAACCGCTGGGCGATCGCCTCGTTTTTTGCAACATGCAACGCAACCGGGCCGATGGGCTTGTTGATTTATTCAGCCGCTTATCAAACCGCAATCTCTCAAACGGCTTTAAAAAAACTCCCTGCGGGTTGGCCGCCTAACATCAGCGGAATGACTGGCTTTTTAGGTCAGCCGTCGGCTATGATGGATCGCTGACCAGCGTCCAACCAACTTCAAAGGCTGCAAAAATGAGCGAATCAAACACCAACTCAAAAACGCCAATTACGCCGCTAGTATGGCGACGCAAATTCATCACCCTGGCCGCAGCCGGTGGGTTGGGTGCCGCCGCATCCTTATGGGGCCTAAGGAATCCAGCTCAAGGAAAACTGTTCGCCCAGCCCGGCAGGTTCGCCGAAGAACTGCTCAAAACACCAGCGATGGCCGAGGGCCCTTTCTATCCGGACAAACTTCCGCTGGACACGGACAACGACCTGCTGATCCTCAATGACGCCATCACGCCGGCAGTAGGAAACATCACTCACTTAAGCGGCCGCGTGTTAACAACAGCCGGCAGTCCGGTCGCGGGTGCGTTTGTGGAAATTTGGCAAGTCGACAACGGTGGTGTGTACCTGCATTCGCGGTCCGCCGGAGCAGAAAAACGCGACACAAACTTTCAAGGGTACGGCCGGTTCCTGACCAACCGTAAAGGCGAATATTATTTCCGCACCATTCAGCCCGTGCCCTACCCCGGCCGAGTCCCCCACATCCATTTCGCAGTTTCACTGAATGGCCACCGCGTACTTACCACTCAGATGCTTACTCGAGGCAATGCTAACAACGCGAAGGACGGTTTGTTAAAACGATTCCAAGACGAAAAGCTGCGGCACGCGTTGACGGCCGAGTACAAACCGATTCCCGAATCAAAGCTGGGCGAGTTTGCAGCCAACTTCGACCTAGTCCTCGGCATTACGCCTGACGAAAATGCGCCAATCACCGGCGGGATCGCCAAGCCAAATCGGCGATAACGACATCCCTCGCAGCCTCGTGCTCAACCGACTCGCTGCTTTTTGGCCTGCCTTCTGGCCTGCCTTTTGGCCCACCCTACTATCTTCGGCAAACCTTCCGCCTGTTCAGACAGGAGAACTGCAAAGCTGAAAAACCCGAACCAAACTTGATTACTTACGACTTGTTGTTGCTTCGACCATTTCTTGGAAGGAATCAAGATGCCAGCGACAGTCAGTCTTTTGCAATTATTTTCTCGGCAAGAGGATCCGCGTAAGGCCCGAGGCTTACGCCAACTCTTTGGTCGGATAGCTTCACTAAAGCATTCTTGGAATGCTCGATCGCCTGCGTTAAATTGAATTTCTCATGCGTTGGGCAACGGCAAACTTGGATTCGTTGCGAGCATCGATTGGCTTTGAGCGTGAAACACCTCCGTGTGCGACAGCGACCAGTCAAACGCTTGCACATTGCAAAGCCGAAGACTTCCAAGCGTCGTTGAATGCTTGGCTGAGGCATCACGTTGCAGAAAAAAGCGAATGCATTGTGGCTGTTGGTGGCACAACATCCAAGCAAGGCCTCAGTGACCACGGCAAGCCGATCCATATGCTGAATGTATTCGTGCCTGATGCCCAAACAGTTGTTGGACAGTGGTCCACTGGCCAACAAGACCAACGAACCTTCGATTTTTCGTCGCAAGCTCAGTAGCTTGGTTGATTCCTATCCGATGTTGCAGTTGATGACTGGGGATGAGATCTTTGCACAACGTCCGTTGATAAAAGTGATTTGAACGCTCGGCAAAGACCACTTGTTCTAAGTTAAAAATAATCAGCCAGACATAATTGACGCACTGGAGAGCTATCTTGCGAAGGCTACCCCTCGCCAACCCGCTGCAACGCTGAATAAACAAACGGACAGTCCAAGCCGCTGCTGACTTCGTTCAATGGATTGCCAGTATCGGAATCAACATACTGCCCTACTGACTTTGCAGTCTCCTGCTTTTACACAATGCTCATCGACTGCTTGAAGAAACTGCTTAGACGCACAAAGGCTATTGAAACAACATGATAGCAGTAAGCTTGGGGGGGGCCGAATACGCCGGCTAGAAAAAAATCCCACCGAACCAAGCAGCTAACTTTAGGGGTGTTTGACGATTGAAACTGCCACACAAAAAACCCACCAGCGGTGGGTCGCTCGCCTAGGGGGGTGGCAGTGAAGCGATTGCACCGTAACACGTTTGAAAAACAAGCAAAACATTAGCAGCTGCAATCGATCCGACTCAAATCCGGACCCAAACGACCCCACTCACTTGGACCGATAGCATACCGCCTCTGCCACAATAGCATAAGGAAGCACTGCCTAATGCGACTTCCCCGCGTCGCGACTTTTTCAAAAGTCGGCCTTGCCTATGCAGTACAGCCTGCTCGATAAGGCTTGAGTGTATTTCCAGCGGCTAATTTGCGTTCGTCTTGAGTTCGGGAATTCCCTGCTCATTTCTTGGTTCACCAGTCGTTTCTGCCTGTCGCGTCGACCTAGAGAATATATCCAACTGGCACTCGTCACCTCATATAAGGTTTCAATTTTATGTCCTCAGATGCCAAATCAAAATCAAATCGTCAAAACATCGTTTCTGTTTTCGAGGCTCTCGAAGAACGTGTGCTGTTTGATGCCGTTCCCGATGCAACCTTTGTGCTTCCTCAGGCCGACACGGCGGAGCCATTACCCGCTCAAATTCAAAATCTTCAAAACGCAGAATACGAAGGTCAACGTGAACTGGTCTTGATTGATGGTGGTGTTGAAAACAGTGAGCAACTGCTGTCGGAGATTCTTGAGTCGCGGCGTGAGAGCGCACTTGAGATTCGCATATTAGATACCAATAGTGATGGTGTCGCACAGATCTCTGCGATTTTGGCGGAGTCCAAGGGCGAGTACGATGCGATTCATATTATCTCTCATGGAGACGAAGGTCAGGTCAACCTGGGCAGCACCGCGTTGACGGCAGATAACCTCAATCGCTATGTGAATGACTTGGCAAGTTGGGCGGATTCACTTAGCGAAGATGCTGACCTGTTGTTTTATGGTTGCGAATTGGCGGGCAGCGCCGACGGCGAGCAGTTCATCGAGTCGATCAGTGCGATCACAGGTGCCGATGTGGCAGCTTCGGATGACTTGACCGGTGCGGCGGAACTTGGTGGGGACTGGGAATTGGAAGTTCAGCTTGGCGATGTTTCAACGTCAGCTTTAAAGGCAGAGAACTGGTCCGGAACACTTGATACAACAATCGGCGGAGCGGAACTTACTGCGGGTCTGTCTGGAAATACAGCGACCGTAACCAAAGGTGACAATACGGTTACATTCTCGCAAACCGCTGGCACCGATGGGCTCATGAATGATGGAGCATTGGGAGTCGGGTTCGCTCGAAATAGTGACGCCATTGAAACGCAAGATTTCGAGGTCACGTTCACCAACGCTGTCGCCATTGCAGAACTCGAATTTGGTTTCCTGAACAATGACGATCAATCGTCAACACTTGGCGGCAATGATGCCACGGACGGGATCGAGCAGCTCTTCGACTTTACCGCCCTGGATGAAAACGGCATCGACGTTACCGCATCGGTTACAATCGAACTAATCGACAATTCAACTCAGGGTGGGCTCTCCTTTGAAGCCACTTCTAATCTGGGGCCTACGGTTCGCAGTAACGCGCTGGTTCCGGATGGGCCGGCAACTCCGGTAACAGGTGACCCGCTCCAAGATGTGGGTTCATTCGGTGAAAACACAACGGGCGTCCTGAAGTTCTCTGCCACCGCTGATGTCACGATCGCCACCATTCAATTCTCGCATGAGAACATCGCTGACCCGGACACCGATGACGATTTACCATTCGGCGGAGTTTTGGAAAGCGTTGCCTTTGCCTTTGCGATTCAAGACACCGATGGGGATGGCGTCGCCGATGCGGATGACATCGACGATGATAACGACGGCATCCTTGATGTTGATGAAGGCGCCTCAATTACCGACGTCAATCTCCGCCCAGAAGCGGTCATCCTAAACGGCACCGATGTCTCAGGAACCGTCGTCTCTGAGCTCTCTGTGAATGACGAAATCCGCTTGACCAACGTCGGCAACATCGATGGGCAGGACTTGGACATCCTGGTCACCATCGACGACATCAGCAATCTCGACTCCAACGGACGGATTGAATTAGATGCGGACCC